>NZ_WSJA01000042.1:0-305148 GCF_009763235.1 Bordetella sp. 15P40C-2 | reverse complement strand
CGTCACCATCTCCAGCTCGTGCTGGTAAGCAGTCGGGGCTTTTAACATCCCTCTATTATGAACAAACCCTCCGTTTTACGGGAGGGTTTGTCAGCAGACTGAGGGAGCTGATCGCTCCCTTTTCTTTTGCCGATTCGTGGCGCGCTGAGCCGGCGAGGGCTCACGCACCCGTCGGATACGGTTTATTGGTGGTCTGCCTGGGCGATCATACGCACCTCGGGCATGGGCGTCTCGGCCGGGGCTTCGATATAGCGTCGGGCTGCGACGTAGTGACGCGACCAATATTTGTTGTCGAGGCTATCGATTCGCACGGTGGAACCACGTGTAGGGGCGTGGACGAATTGGTTCTGACCGATATAAATGCCGACATGCGATACGCCACGGCGTCGCGTCGTCGAGAAGAAAACCAGATCGCCGGGCTTTAGCTCTTTTTTGCTAACGCTGGTACCCTTGCGGCGCTGTTCACGCGCGGTACGGGGCAACTCGACGCCGACAATCTCACGGTAGACGAATTGAGTCAGGCCGCTGCAGTCGAAACCAGCGTCGGGATCATCCCCACCCCAAACGTAGGGGGTGCCAATCGCTTCTAATCCGGCTTGCACAACCATTTCTGGCAGGCTGGGCACCGTCAGGGCGTCGACCATGCGCAGGCCCTGAACCGAAGGGATGGCTTCGGCCATGATCGTGGCGTGAGCGGGGAGGGAACAAGAAAGCCCCAAAGCTAGGAGCGGGGCGCTGAAAAATGCGGTGAAAAGGGAACGGGCAGTACGTGCTTTTCGCGTCGGTGGAGTCATTGCGACACTTCAGAAAATCGGAGTGGGCGGAAAGAGGGCTGACTACGTCAGGCCGGCGAAAGTGTGGCGGCGGAACAACTAAGCCAGGCAGGATTGTACATGAATGACTTTTTTTTGCATTTCGGGGTTAATACTAACCAGATAGAAACATATCGAAGCATTTTCCAGGCGGCTTGGAGACAGTCATTGCGTTGTCTTAACTTCGGCTTATGCTTGAAGGCATGGCAACTTTGCAGAAAATAAAAAATGACAGTTGACTTTTCTGGTGGTTCATTGGGTTTTCCACCTCGCTGGGAGTTCGAGGCGTTCAACGATGCCGAGGCAGCGGTGGATCGATTGACGGCGATCTATGAGCGGAACACGGCCTATATCCGAGATGGGTTTCAACAGGTTGTCGCGGGCCACGACCTGCCAGATCGGGTGCGCACCTGCTATCCCGCCATCCGGATCAAGGTTGATACTTACGATCCCATTGATACGCGTCTATCGTTCGGCCACGTCGCTGAGCCGGGTATTTATCAAACCACTGTCACGCAACCTAAGCTGTTCCGTGAGTATTTCTTGGCGCAAATCGGACTGTTGATACAGAACCATGGAGTTGCCATCGAGGTAGGCGAGTCGCAAACGCCAATTCCCTTGCATTTCGCATTTCCGGAAGGGGCGTATGTCGAGGGTGAGCGGCTGGAAGGCATGCGGCGGCCGTTGCGGGATCTGTTCGATGTGCCGAATCTCGCGGTGACCGACGATGCGATCGTTAATGGCTCGTGGCAAGGGCGGGAGGGCGAGCCGCGTCCATTGGCGCCGTTCACGGCACCGCGGGTGGATTATTCCTTGCATCGCTTGCAGCATTACACAGCGACAGCACCGTCGTACTTTCAGAACTTCGTCCTATTTACGAATTATCAGTTCTATGTGGACGAATTTTGCGCTCGGGCGCGCGCGATGATGGCTGACGGCCAGGGTGAGTACGAGGCGCTGGTGGAGCCCGGCAATCGCATTACACGGCGCGGAGAGTCGCCTGAGCTGGCGCCACCCGGTGGCGTGCGGCTGCCGCAGATGCCGGCTTACCATTTGGTGCGCGCCAACCATTCCGGGATTACGCTGGTCAATATCGGGGTGGGGCCTTCCAATGCGAAGACGATCACAGACCATATTGCCGTGTTGCGTCCGCACGCGTGGTTGATGTTGGGGCATTGCGCGGGCCTGCGGGATTCGCAGCGGCTGGGCGATTATGTGCTCGCGCATGGTTATGTGCGCGAAGACCACGTGTTGGACGATGATCTGCCGACTTGGGTTCCGGTTCCGCCGCTGGCGGAGGTGCAGGTGGCGCTTGAACAGGCGGTCGAGGAAGTGGCGGGGCTCTCAGGCTGGGAGCTGAAGCGCATTATGCGGACGGGCACGGTCGCCAGCATCGACAACCGGAATTGGGAACTGCGCGATCATGATGAGTTGGTGAGGCGGTTTACCCAGTCGCGGGCAATTGCGCTGGATATGGAATCGGCAACCATCGCGGCGAATGGTTTTCGGTTTCGGGTGCCCTATGGCACTTTGTTATGTGTGTCGGATAAGCCTTTGCATGGCGAGTTGAAATTGCCTGGAATGGCTAGCGCGTTTTACCGGAATCAGGTTAATCAGCATCTGGAGATTGGGATCCGGGCGCTGGAACGGCTGCGTGATATGCCGTCTGAGCGCTTGCACTCACGCAAGCTGCGTACATTTATGGAGACCGCGTTTCAATGATGGTACTAAAGTAGTAGAAAGTTCTAAAAAACTACTTTATTGCCATCTTCAATTCCTATGACGATTGCTTCAGTAGCATTAAAGTAGTAAAAAACCTGTAAACACTACTATATTGCTACTTTGCACGATTTTTTGCAGCGCGTCGTGCAAAAACGCCGCCCATGACAACCCTTCCAGAAATCGCCAATATCCTTCGAACTCGGCTCCGGGAGCAAGGGCACACCCAAGCTCAATTGCGCGAATCGGCGGGCATTTCTCAACGCACGCTCACTAATGTGTTCAGCGGCGAGCAGGATTTCAAAGTCAGTACGCTGCTTGCCCTCGCGGACCGGCTCGGCCTGGAACTGCTGCTCGTCCCGAAGGGGGCGGCCGCTGCCGTCGAAGCCGGTGCTGTGGCCAAGCCTAAAGTGCCGACTCGCATCGAGATGGCGCGTCGCCGGTGGAGCGAAGAGCCATGAACGTTCAAGCATTGGCAATCTATATCGGCAAGCAACGCGTTGGCGTACTGTTTCAATACCGCATGCAGGGCGCTGACGTCGTCACCCGCTTTGTCGCCGACGATGCGTTTGCGCGGCGCACGGAAGCGCCGGTGATCTCGGCCGCTTATTTGGCCGCTAGCCCGGAAGATCAGGCGGCGTTTTGGGCCGATGTGCGCAGCGAGCCTTTAAATGGTCGCTATTCGCCGCAAAATGGTTGGCTGCTACCCGCCTTTTTCCAGAACCTATTGCCCGAGGGCGTCTTTCGTGACCATGTGGCGAGGGTGCGCGGATGCGATCCCAGGGACCATTTCGAGATGCTGGCCGCCTGCGGGGGGGATCTGCCGGGCAATGTGTATGCACGACCCGTGGAGCTGTCGCGCAACGAGCTTGCACAGTATGTGACGCAAAACCAGGACGCACTGGAGATGACCGTCACCGCCGATCCAATGGAAGAGGGGGTGTCCCTATCCGGCGTGCAACCCAAGCTGGGCGTGATCAAGGAAGGGCAGCGTTACGTCGGACGCACGCGTGAACACGACACACACATCATTGCGAAACTGCCCGTGGTAGGGCAGCCACTGTTACCCGAATTGGAGGCGTTGTCCTTGCAGCTGGCCGAAGCAGCAGGCGTGCAGATTTGCCAAGCTTACCTGGAGCCCCTGGAGAATCTGGTCGCCGAGCATGGCTACGATCTGGGCGACGCGGATGCGCGCACGCAATTTCTGGCCGTGGTGCGCTATGACCGAGAGCCCGGCCGCCGCATTCATTGCGAGGACTTTGCCCAAGTGCTGGGCGCGATGCCGGAACAGAAATATCAGGCCGCGAGCTATCTCGACGTGGCGGCCGTGATGATGGCGTTTCCGTCGCTAGGCGAGCCTGCTGTGCACGAGCTATTGCGTCGCATGACGGTGAACGAAATGCTCGGCAATCCCGATATGCATCTCAAGAACTTGGGATTGATCTATCACGACGGAATCACTCCGACGCTTGCGCCCGCGTATGACATCGTCGCGTACTCGGCCTACCATCCGTGCCAGGGTCATGCGTTGCGCATCCTGCCGCCCGCGCTGGCGCCACGGCGTAACGCCACCGGCAAACCGTCGCTGTCGCCGGCCGTGCTGCGGGCGTTTTGTGCGCAGCTGCGCATTCCTGAAAAGCCGGCTGCGAAGGCGGTAAGCGACTGCGTCAAGGCGGCGCATGCACAATGGCCGCTGATGATCGAGGCGTCCACCCTGACAGAGCGACAGCGGAAGAATCTGCTGACACATTTTCAAGCGCATCCCATGGTCAAATCCGTACGGTAGGGCGTGGCGGTCCGGCATGGGGGCCTAGCGCTACGAAGAAAACCCCTACAATATGGAAAACGCGATGCGTCTTATGGGTCGCGTCGTGGTCAATGGGCCGGCGCTATCGCGCCGGTACGCGGTACGTAAGGCTGCTGAAGCAGCGGTTTGAGGAAATCATGGGGTCGGTCCCTATCATCTTCGGTACATTCAAGTTGCTCGTCTTGTTCACGGGCATGTTCTTCGCTATCAAGTCGCATTTCGACGGCGAGAAAAAAGAGAAAGCGAAGGAAAGACAAGAGCAGGAAAAGCGAGCCTTGGGCAAGGACCCCGGTAACATCCTCTGATATCACTCAATATTCTGCGCCTGCTCGCGCATTTGCTCGATCAGCAGCTTGAGGTCCATCGCTGCACGGGTGACTTCCATGCTGCCCGCTTTGGAACCCAGCGTATTGGCCTCGCGGTTCATTTCCTGGAACAGGAAATCCAGGCGTTTGCCGGCGCTGCCCGTGGGTCGCGTCTGAGCGGACGCTTTGCCTGACTTCGCCTGTGCGGCGTTGTTGCTTGAGCCGGCTTTGCCGCCCAATAGATGGCGCAGTTCGTCCAGATGCGAGCTGAGGCGTCCCAGTTCCTCCGCAACGTCAATGCGCAAAGCGAACAAATTGCTTTCCTGAGCCAGGCGCTCGGTGAGTTCGGCGCCAGAGATATGGGAGAAGCCTGCCGGAAAGGCGGATTCCATCGCTTCGCGCAGCTTGTTGGAGAGCTTTTCGCGATGATCGGCTAAGAGCTGCGGCAGGTGCGTGTTGACCAATTCCACGATTTTTTCCACATCATCGGCGCAAGCCAGCATGATGTCGGCCAGGCGTTGACCTTCGCGGGCGCGGCCTTCTTGTAGCTGCGCCAGCGCCTCTTTCCCAGCTTGCAGACAGGCAGCGGTCCAGACTTGCGGGTCCAAGGCTTCGTTACTGCGCTGACCCGGCCAATTGAATAATTCGGCCAGACGGGGTGCTTCGATATCCGGCAGGATCTGGCGCGCGGCCGCGAGCTGAGTGGCCAGATGTTGCAGCCAAGCGGGATCGAGCTTGGTGAGCTCGGCGCCAGCGCTGCGGGTGAACGAGGCACGCACCTCGACTTTGCCTCGGCCAAGGTTCGCCGTCAGCAACTCGCGCAGCGGTGTTTCTGCGTGGCGCAGCTCGTCTGGCAAACGGAAATGCAGATCGAGATAACGGCTGTTGACGCTGCGAAGTTCCAGTACCAACGTGCCTGCGTCGAGATCGACGCGGGCGGTGCCGAAGGCAGTCATGCTGCGAATCATGGAAGTGTCCTGATGAAAGAGAAAAAGCGCGGACCGCAAATTTAGATTTCAATGGCCGCAGGATACCTTATGCCGTGCCGAAAGCGGCGCTTGGCCTTGATGACGTCGCGGTTTGCAGCCAACGAGAAGGGCCAGCAACTCGCATGCTGTAGACCGGTGTGGCGACCGCAGCCTCGTACAATGCGATTTACTGCCACCACCTGTCATGGAGCCTGCCTTGTCGTCATCTTCCCTTATTTCCCGCCCCTCTGGTCGTGCTGTGGACGAGCTGCGCCCGTTCAGCCTGGAGCGCGGCTTTACCCGCTATGCCGAAGGCTCGGTGCTGGTGCGAGCCGGCAATACCCATGTCCTATGCACGGCTAGCGTGTTGGACAAGGTGCCGCCGTTTCTGAAAGGCCGGGGCGAAGGTTGGGTGACGGCGGAGTACGGCATGTTGCCGCGTGCCACCCACACGCGCGGCGATCGCGAGGCCGCGCGTGGTAAACAGAGCGGCCGTACGCAAGAGATCCAACGTCTGATAGGCCGCAGCCTGCGCGCGGTGTTCGACATGCAGGCGTTGGGAGAACGCACGCTGCATCTGGATTGCGACGTACTGCAGGCCGATGGAGGCACGCGTTGCGCCAGTATCACCGGCGCCTGGGTGGCGGCGGCGGACGCGGTGGCGTTGTTGATGCAACGTGGCGATCTGGCGACGAATCCGATTCGCGATACCGTCGCCGCGGTGTCAGTGGGAATGGTTGGCGGCCGCGCGGTGCTGGATCTCGATTACGAGGAAGACTCCGCCTGCGATGCCGACGTTAATGTGGTGATGACCGGCGCGGGCCATTTCGTGGAAGTGCAGGGCACTGGCGAAGGCGCGACGTTCACGCGCGCGGATCTGGATGCGCTGTTGGGGTTAGCCGAACAAGGCATTGCACAGCTGACGCGCGCGCAGCGCGAGGCGCTGACTTCGGCGCAACGCTAGACGGAACTTCAAGAACGGCGCGGCTTCGCGCCGTGTGGCTGCTGGCAGGTACGCGGGACATTCGTGCGTGACAACGATGCCAGCAGCCAGCCTTGGAATTACCGGGCGGGCAATAACCGGTCTACGCGGGATTGCTGTTCCAGACCCCAAATCGTCTGGATCAGCTCGCGCACCTCTGCTTCGCTAGCGGCCTGTGCGTAGACGCCAAGGCGCAGCGTTTTTTCCTCGATTTCCGCGCGCGACAGCGTGTTGCCGGGATCGCCTTTCGGCTCATCCACGCGCGCGTGCAGGGTGCGTCCGTCGGTGGTGCGGACGGTGACCTTGCCGATCCAGCGCTCGGGGTAGGCGGAATCGACTTCGGCATCCAGCTCCATGCGCACTTTCTCGCGCAGCGCGGCGACTTCGGCGTCTCCGGGTGCGGCGTCGAATTCGGCCAGACCGGCGTGACTCTTCAGGGCAATCAGGGCAAGCACGGTGCCCATGGAGAACTTGGATTGGTGCACCGTCTTCGGATCCACCACGGGTCCCAATACATCGATGGCGCCTTGATGCACGTGGGTAATGACTTCCGCGATGTCGGCCGCGCGCAAACCGTGCTCGCGCATGGCCAGCTGCAATGCGTCGGCGGCCGGATGGGTGTGGCGGCAAGAGGCGTGATACTTAAAAGAGGTTTCCGCGAGCGCCCAGCGCTCTCCCAGGCGATCGGTCAGACGCGCCGGATTGGCGTCGGTCGACATGCCGGCGCCCATGCCTTGCGGGCCTTCGAGGATGTGACGCGCGCCGGTGAAGCCTTCGCGTGCCAGATACGCGGCGGTAATCCCGTCAGCAGCCGCCTTGGCCGTGTGCAGCTGTTTTGAGTCCGCCGCGTCGCGCAAGAACTCCCACAGGCCCGCGGCTTGGGTGCCAGCCGAACCGAGGGCGTGCAACATCTGGTCTGCATCCAGATCAAGCAGCCGTCCCACCGTGACGGCGGCGGCCAACGTGCCGGCCGTGCCCGTAGTGTGGAAGATCTTGTAGTGCGAACGGCCCAGAAACTCGCCCACGCGGATACCGACTTCATAGCCGGCCACGGAGGCGACCAGCAGATCCTTGCCTGACTTTCCGAGCGCCTGGGCGACTGCCAGGGCAGGGGGGAACACCACGGCAGCCGGGTGAAAGACCGAGCCGTTATGCACGTCGTCTTGTTCCACCACGTGTGCCGCGGCGGCGTTGACCATCGCGGCGAACAGCGGCGAGGTCTGGCGCCGGGATACGAGCACTTCCGCGCCGCCCTCGGCCGGCCCCATTGCGCGGGCGAAACGTTCGATCGCTTGGATGGGGCGGGTATTGGCGCCAGCAAGAATGGACCCCAGGCAATCCAGCAGCAGGTCTTCGGCGCGTCGCAGGACGGGGGCCGGGATGTCTTCGTAGCGCAGGTTGGCGGCGAACGCGGCCAGCACGGCGCTGGGAGAGGAGTTGTCGGTCATGGCGGGTAGGATTGGGTGATTGAGTAGCGGTGCGTGAGGCCCGTCCCACGATGCGACGCGCGGCGGGCCTGAAACAGCGGGCGGCGATTTAGAACGAGCGCGGCAGACCCAGCACGTGTTCGGCCACGTAGGCCAAAATGAGGTTGGTGGAGATGGGCGCGACTTGATAGAGGCGAGTCTCACGGAATTTGCGCTCGACATCGTATTCGGTGGCAAAGCCGAATCCGCCGTGGAATTGCAGGCAAGCGTTGGCGGCTTCCCAGGAGGCATCGGCGGCCAGCAGTTTCGCCATATTGGCCTGCGCGCCGCAGGGCTTGTGCGCATCGAACAGGCGGCACGCTTCATAGCGCATCAGGCTGGCGGCCTCGACGTTGATATGCGCGCGGGCGATGGGAAATTGCACGCCTTGGTTCTGGCCGATGGGGCGGCCGAACACGGTGCGTTCCTTGGCGTAGGCAGTGACCTTGTCGACGAACCAGTAACCGTCGCCGATGCATTCGGCCGCGATCAGCGTGCGCTCGGCGTTAAGGCCGTCCAGGATGTATTTGAATCCTTTACCTTCTTCGCCGATCAGGTTTTCGACGGGGATTTCCAGGTTGTCGAAAAAGAGCTCGTTGGTCTCATGATTCACCATGTTGGGAATCGGGCGGACCTCCATGCCATTTTTGATCGCATGATGCAGGTCCACCAGGAAGATCGACATGCCTTCGGATTTGCGCGTGACCTGGTCCAGCGGCGTGGTGCGCGCCAGCAGAATCATCAGGTCCGAATGCTGTACGCGTGAAATCCAGACTTTTTGGCCATTGACCACATACCGGTCGCCACGGCGCACGGCGGTGGTTTTCAGCTTGGTGGTGTCGGTGCCGGTCGTCGGTTCGGTCACGCCCATGGACTGCAAGCGCAGTTCACCGCTGGCGATGCGGGGCAGGTACTCGCGTTTCTGCGCTTCGGAGCCGTGGCGCAGCAGCGTGCCCATGTTATACATCTGGCCGTGGCAGGCGCCCGAGTTGCCGCCACTGCGGTTGATTTCTTCCATGATGACCGAGGCCTCGGTGAGTCCCAGGCCCGAGCCACCGTATTCCTGCGGGATCAGCGCGGCGAGCCAGCCGGCTTCGGTCAACGCGCGGACGAATTCCTCTGGATACCCGCGTTCCTCGTCGATTTTGCGAAAATACTCGCCGGGAAATTGCGAACACAGGTCGCGTACGGCTTCACGGATGTCTTGGAAATCGTGGTCTTGGTTCAGCATGGTTCGATGTCTGTGTTTATGATGAGGGCGCCGCGGGGCGGGCAACCCCGGCACTTTGCCGCAACCCGGGGCCAGTTGCCAATTCAACATTCATTAACACCGGGTTTGCAATTGCCTAAGCATTGAGGATTCCATGGCAGGGCATTTTGATTTGATTGATCTCCAGCTGATTGTCCATATCGGCGACCAGCTCAGTTTGACGCGTGCGGCGGAAAAAACGCATCTGTCCTTGCCGGCGGCTAGTACGCGCGTGAAAAACCTGGAGGAGTACTTTGGCACCCAGTTGCTGTACCGGACGAGTCAGGGGGTGACGCTGACCCCCTCGGGCGAGGCACTGACGCGGCATGCGCGCACGGTGATGCGGCAGGTCGAGCAGCTGCGCGGCGATATGCAGGAATTCGCGCGCGGGGTAAAGGGGCATGTGCGGGTGCTGGCCAATACCACGGCAATGACCGAGTTCATGCCCGCGGTGCTGGGCCGGTTTCTGGCGGCGCACCCGGATGTCAACGTGGAGCTGCGCGAACGACTGAGTTATCTGATCATGCGCGCCGTGGCTGAAGGCGCGGCCGATGTCGGCATTGTGGCCGGTTGCACGGCTGACCCGAATCTGGAGTTCATCCCCTATCGGCGAGACCGGCTGGTCCTTGTTGCGGCGCGCAGCCATGCGTTGGCGAAAGAGTCCGCAGTCGCTTTTGCCGATACGCTCGACAACGACTATGTCGGGTTGTCGGAGTGGAGCGCGATTCACCCCTTTTTGGTGCAGGCGGCCGCCGCGTTGGGGCGCACCTTTAAATTCCGGGTGGAAGTGGGCAATTTCGAGGCGGTTTGCCGGATGATCGAGACCGGCGTGGGAATCGGCGTGATTCCCGAATCCGTCGCGGTGCGCTTCGCGCGCGTCCTCGACATCGCGATCGTTCCCCTGACGGACGCGTGGGCGCTGCGCGCCTTGCAGATCTGCGTGCGCAGTCGCGATGCCTTGCCCGCCTTTGCCAAGGAATTGGTCAATATGTTGGTCGACGATGTGCCCGAAGCGGAGCGCGAGCGGCCCCATGAGCCCGAGGTGCCGGCAGATTAATGGGGTCGGCGGAGGGCGACGGGCGCGGATCGGCAGAGGCGATGATCCAATGGAACGTCGTCCGATCCGTTTAATGGGCGTCATACAATGAGGTCTATGACTTCCGCATCCATTGATTCTTCTCTGCGCCGCGTTGTGCTGGCGTCCAATAACGCCGGCAAACTGCGCGAATTTTCGGCGCTGTTCGCGCCATTGGGTATCGAGCTCATTCCACAAGGGGAGCTAGGCGTGCCAGAGGCTGAAGAGCCTCACGTGACGTTTGTCGAAAACGCGCTCGCCAAGGCGCGCCACGCCAGCCAGTTGACGGGCTTGCCCGCGATCGCGGACGACTCCGGTCTGTGCGTGGGCGCTCTCGGCGGCGCGCCCGGTGTGCTGTCGGCGCGCTATGCGCAACTCGCGAATCCGGGCGCTGCGCGTAGTGACGATGCGAATAACGCACTGCTGGTTAGCAACCTGGCTGGCATCGCAGACCGACGTGCCTGGTATGTCGCGTTGCTTGTGCTGGTGCGCAGCCACGACGATCCCCAACCTCTGATTGGCGAGGGCGTCTGGCACGGCGAGATCATCGACGCCCCGCGCGGCGAGCACGGATTCGGCTACGACCCGTTCTTTTTGTTGCCGGACCTCGGCCGTACCGCCGCGGAACTCGAGCCCGCCGAGAAAAATCGCATCAGCCATCGGGCCCGTGCTCTGCAGGCGCTGTTGGCCAAACTCGCAGCTGGCAATTCCTGAGCGGATTTCATCGTGGCCATTACTATTCCCATACGCCCGGCAGGCGCCGCCCCACAGTCGGGCAAGCTGACGCCACCGGGCGCCACGTTGACGAGCCTGCCGCCCTTGTCTGTTTACGTGCATGTGCCATGGTGCGTGCGCAAATGCCCATACTGCGATTTCAATTCGCACGCAGCACCGACGGAGATTCCCGAGCGCGCGTATTTGGATGCCTTGCGAGCGGATCTGGAGCAGGCATTGCCGTCGATCTGGGGCCGGCAAGTCATCTCGGTGTTTCTCGGCGGCGGTACGCCAAGCCTGCTGTCGCCGGCTGCGTTGGATGAATTGCTGGGGATGCTGCGCGCCTATCTCAATCTTTGGCCGGACGCCGAGATCACGATGGAAGCCAATCCGGGTACGGCCGAAGCCGGACGCTTCCTGGACTATGCAGCGAGCGGCGTGAACCGTCTCTCGCTGGGCATCCAGAGTTTCGACGACGCGCAGTTAAAGAAACTGGGGCGCATCCATACCGCCGATCAGGCGCGCGCGGCCATTGAGATGGCGCAACGGGCCGTGGACCGCGTCAACCTGGACCTGATGTTTGCCCTACCGGGCCAGGATCTGGACGGCTGTATGCGGGACTTGAACAAGGCCGTGTCCTATGGCACCGAACATCTCTCGTACTACCACCTAACGCTAGAGCCCAACACGGTTTTTGCGAAATACCCGCCCGAGTTGCCAGATGACGATACCAGCGCGGCCATGCAGGACGCGATCGAGGAACGCTTGAATTTGGCGGGGCTGCAGCGCTACGAGGTGTCCGCCTATGCCAAACCCGGCGCGCGTAGCCGCCACAACCTGAATTATTGGGAGTTCGGTGATTACCTGGGCATCGGCCCCGGCGCGCACGGCAAGCTGTCATTCCACGATCGCATCGTGCGCGAAGCGCGTCTGCGCAACCCCGAAAGCTGGATGGCGGCGGCGGTGCGACGCGATGGCTCCCATCTCGCCGAGACTCGCCAAGTGGGCCCCGAGGAGTTGCCCTTTGAGTTCATGTTGAACGCATTGCGGCTCAAAGCTGGGGTGCCGGCTACGCTTTTCGAAGAACGCACCGGTATGTCGCTGGCGGCACTGTCCCGACCGCTTGCCGATGCGACAAGCAGGGGCCTGCTCGATGCAGACCCCACACGTTTGTGCGCCAGTGCACTGGGTTGGCGCTTTTTGAACGATTTGCAGGAAATGTTCCTGTAATTTGTGCGCTAACATGGTGCATCGCATGCACCATGTTTTGCACCATAGCGGTGCATAGTCGCCGCTCTACGCTCTCCATTGGTGTCATAGCCCTGAATCAAAACTTGGCACGCATATTGCTTTTATCTGTACATGCCAGCCGGAACCAGGCGTCGCCACCGGCCTTTTTATCTAATGGAGATGACATGGCAAGCCCGCAAGACATCCTGAAGCAAATCGAAGAGAACGGCGTCAAGTTCCTCGACTTCCGTTTTACCGACACGATGGGCCGTGAGCACCACGTGTCCGTGCCGACGAGCGCCGTCGACGAAGACAAGCTGGAAAGCGGTCAGGCGTTCGACGGTTCGTCGATTCCGGGATGGAAGGGTATCGAAGCTTCCGACATGCTTCTGATCCCCGATCTGAACACCGCTAATCTGGACCCGTTCCGCGAAGAGCCCACCCTGATCCTGAGCTGCGACGTGGTTGAACCGTCGGACCTCAAGGGCTATGACCGCGATCCTCGCTCGCTGGCCAAGCGCGCCGAAGCCTACCTGAAGTCCTCCGGCCTGGGCGATACTGCCTACTTTGGTCCGGAACCCGAATTCTTCGTGTTCGATGGCGTGACCTGGAACACCGACATGTCGGGCACGTTCGTCAAGATCAAGTCCGAAGAAGGCTCCTGGTCCTCGGGTCAGGAATTCGAAGGTGGCAACATGGGCCACCGTCCGCTGGTCAAGGGTGGTTATTTCCCCGTGCCGCCGGTCGATTCCTTCCAAGACATGCGCTCGGAAATGTGCCTGTTGCTCGAGCAAATGGGCGTGCCGGTTGAAGTGCACCACCACGAAGTGGCCGGCGCTGGCCAGCTCGAAATCGGCACCAAGTTCAGCACGCTGGTTCAGCGCGCCGACTGGACGCAGATCATGAAGTACGTGATCCACAACGTCGCCCACGCCTACGGCAAGACCGCGACCTTCATGCCCAAGCCCGTCGTCGGCGACAACGGCTCCGGCATGCACGTGCACCAATCGATCTGGAAAGACGGCCAAAACTTGTTCGCCGGTAACGGCTATGCTGGCTTGTCCGAGTTCGCCATGTATTACATCGGCGGCATCATCAAGCACGCTCGCGCCCTGAACGCGATCACCAACCCGGGTACCAACTCGTACAAGCGTCTGGTGCCGCACTTCGAAGCCCCGGTCAAGCTCGCCTACTCGGCTCGCAACCGCTCGGCCTCGATCCGTATCCCCTACGTGGGTAACCCGAAGGGTCGTCGTATCGAAACGCGCTTCCCGGATCCCCTGGCCAACCCGTACCTGGCTTTCTCGGCCTTGATGATGGCCGGTCTGGACGGTGTGCAGAACAAGATTCACCCCGGCGATCCCGCCGACAAGAACCTGTACGATCTGCCGCCGGAAGAAGACGCCAAGATCCCGACCGTGTGCGCCTCGCTCGACCAAGCGCTGGAAGCCCTGGACAAGGATCGCGAGTTCCTGACGCGCGGCGGCGTGTTCAGCAACGAAATGATCGACGCCTACATTGCACTGAAGGAAGCCGAAGTGCAGCGTCTGCGTATGACCACGCACCCTGTCGAATTCGACATGTACTACAGCCTGTGATGTCTCTGGCTTAGTTGGGGCGACGGGCCGGCCCGCCGGCCCGTCCACCCCCGGTGTGCTTCAAATGATTAATGTAGATGCGTTTGATCTGTTGGCCACGGCCGTCCTTCTTTTGAATGAGAAAGGTCATGTCGAACGAGCCAACGCCGCGGCCGAAGACCTGTTTGGTCGGTCCCGCCGACAGCTAGTCGGGCTATCCGCGGCCACGCTGTTTGCCCATCCCGAGGCAGTACAGTCATCCATCGACCGGGCTGTGTCAGGTCATTTTGCTGATGTGCGGCAATTGTCATCGTTGCGTCGCGCTGGCGAATCGGTTGAAGTCACCGTCACGACGGTATCGTTGAGTGGCCAAGATTGGCCCGTATTGATCGAAGCACGCGAAATCGAACAACGCGTGTTGGCCGACCGCAATCAGCGGCTGGTCGACGAAATCCAGGCGCATCGGGAGCTGTTGCGTAACCTGGCTCATGAAGTCAAGAATCCCTTGGGCGGTTTACGGGGCGCTGCGCAGTTGCTAGAGGCAGAGCTGCCCGACCCATCGCTTGCCGAGTACACCCAAGTCATTATTTCCGAGGCGGATCGCCTGCAGGTGCTGGTCGACAGACTCAGCGGTCCTCAGCGCGTGCCCCTGGCGGCCCAGCCCGTCAATATCCATGAAGTCTGCGAGCGCGTCTGCGCCCTGATTCAGGCGGAATTCCGCGACAAGGTCACGCTGGTACGCGACTATGACGCCTCGGTGCCGGACCTGCAGGGCGACGCTCCACGCCTGATGCAAGCCGTATTGAACGTTACCCGCAATGCCGCGCAGGAGCTGGCATTGCAGAAAGTCGGTCCCGACACGCCGCCGCCGCAGATCACGCTGCGCACGCGTGTCGCGCGACAAGTCATGCTCGCCCACCGTCAGCATCGTCTGGCGCTGGAGCTGGCCATTATCGACAACGGTCCCGGTGTCCCCGACGCCATCCGGGATCGTATTTTTCATCCGCTAGTGACGGCACGGCCCGGCGGCACCGGGCTCGGTCTGAGCCTGGCCCAGGACTTCGTGCAGCAACACGGCGGAATAATTGAATTTGAATCACGTCCCAGGCATACCGAATTCCGTCTGGTCTTACCTATGGAGCAGACGCAGTGAGTAAACCGGTTTGGATCGTGGACGATGACCAGGCCATACGCTGGGTGCTCGAAAAAGCCCTGGCGCGGGCCGACGTCCCGACGCGTAGCTTTTCACAAGCCCCCGATGTGCTTGAGGCGCTGGCGACCGAGATGCCCTCCGCCTTGGTGTCGGATATCCGCATGCGCGGCGGCAGCGGCCTGGATCTGTTGCGCCAGATCAAAGAACGCCATCCGGATCTGCCTGTTATCGTCATGACCGCGTTCGCGGATCTGGATAGCACGGTGTCGGCATTCCAAGGTGGCGCTTTCGATTATCTGGCCAAGCCGTTCGATGTAAACGAGGCCGTGGCGCTCATCGAGCGCGCGCGACAGGACTCGGCATCCAAGGCGCAACCCGAAACCACCGTCGAGGGCGGGGATTCGGCCCAGAACAACGAACGATGGATGATGACGCAGTCCGCATCCAGCGCGATGCAGGAAGTTTTCCGCGCCATTGGCCGCTTGTCGCAGTCCAAGGTCACGGTGCTGATCACTGGCGAGTCCGGCACGGGTAAAGAATTGGTGGCGCGCGCGCTGCACGGGCATGGCGCCCGCGCGAATGGTCCGTTCGTGGCGCTTAACGCCGCAGCAATTCCTCGCGATTTGCTGGAAGCCGAGCTGTTCGGCCATGAGCGCGGCGCGTTCACGGGTGCGAATACCTTGCGCCGGGGCCGATTCGAAGAGGCCCATGGCGGTACGCTCTTTTTAGACGAAATCGGCGATATGCCGATCGAGTTGCAGACGCGTCTGCTGCGTGTGTTGGCCGAAGGCAGCTTTTATCGCGTTGGGGGTTCGCAGCCCGTGCGTGTCGATGTGCGCATCGTCGCCGCGACACACCAGCCCTTGGAGCAACGTGTCGAGCAGGGCCAATTCCGCGAGGATTTATTCCATCGTCTGAATGTGATCCGTCTGCGCTTGCCGCCGTTGCGCGAGCGTACCGAGGACATCCCCGCGCTGGCGAATCACTTTTTGGCCGCGAGCGCACGCACGCTGGGCGTGCCGGTCAAGCGTCTTACCCCGGAAGCACTCAACGTTCTGAAGCGGTTTGATTTCCCGGGCAACGTTCGTCAGCTTGAGAACTTCTGCCATTGGCTCACCGTGATGGCCCCGGGCCAGATCATCGAGCCAGCCGATCTGCCTCCCGAAATCCGCGCCCTGGACCTCGCGGAGCCATTCGGTCATGTGAGCCCCGCGGCAAGCTACGAGGCAAACCATTTCGGCAGTGCCAACGGCACAACCATTACGTCTACGCTGGGCGGCCAGGATCGCGCGGTCGTCGGTGCCGTTCCCACGGCGCCATCGTTTGCACCGTCCGGGTATGGCGTCACGCCTCAGGCAAGCGTGGCCGACTGGCAGCAGGCTTTACTACGCGAAACCCAGCAACGTTTAGACAGAGGCGAGCCCGCCGTGATGGCCACGATGACGCGCCAGTTTGAACGCGTGTTGCTGCAGACCGCCCTCGATGCGAGCCGCGGGCGCCGTGGCGAGGCGGCGTCGAGGCTGGGCATTGGCCGAAACACCATCACGCGCAAGCTGCGCGAACTGGGCATGGAAGAGTAGGGCGCACGAGCGCGGGCCTGCATCGCAGCCGCGCGCGCTAACGCCCCTGCATGCCAAGCAAGCTCTCGCACAACCGGGGTGAGCGCAATTTATCCAGCCACCACTGCAACGCGCGCCCCGGTCTGCGTTCGCGCCACGCATACACAGTCTGTTCGGTAATCGGCACCACGTCATCGGTCGCGCATTGCACCAGCTCGCCGCGCAAGATGTGTGGCGCGGCTAGTGACAACGGCAAATAACCGCAACCCAACCCGCGTATCTGCGCTTCGATCTTGTCTTGCATCGTCGGCATCACGATTTGTGGCTGCTGCATCAATAGCCCACGCGTGCGCGCCGACAGATCGCGTGATGTATCCGCGAGCACGACGGCGCAATAAGCACCGATATCCGCCGCAGTCAGCGGGCGACCCAGCTGCGCCAATGGATGGTGAGGCGCCACGCAAAAGCCGAACTGTAGCTCACCTAATGGATGCGACCAGTATGCACCGCTCGGAACGCCACCTGCATCAGCGCCGATCACCAGATCACAGCGCGCGCTCGCCAGCGCGTCCCACGTTCCGCTCAGTACCTCCGTGGACAATCGCAGCGTCGTGACGGAAGCCAATTCCCGGAATTCGGCAATCACGTCGTAGAGCGGATCCATGGGTAATGCGGCGCTCACCGCGACGCGCAGATCCAACTCCCATCCAGTCGCCACCCGTTTGACCCGGCCCGCCAGTGCGTCCAAAGACTGCAAAACTTGGCGCCCGTCCTGTAGCAAGGTCTCCCCGGCGGGAGTCAGCTTTGCCCGATGGCCGCTACGGTCAAACAGGAGCACGTCCAGCGTGTCCTCTAGCTTGCGAACGGAGTACGTCACGGCCGAAGGGACTTTGCCCAGTTCGCGAGCGGCCTTGGCAAAACTGCCATGTCGCGCGATGGCGTCAATCATGTAAAGCAGCTCGGGCGTGATGGTGTGCATGGCGGGAAAACTCGTTCAAAAAGTTTGAATGAGTTTATCAAAACGCCTTTATCACGGCCCTCCGGTTGAGAAGCACAATGTGTTTGTCTCATTACTGGCTGAGCCCGACCATTCAAACTACCGAAAGGAGATCATCATGCTGACTCTGCGCCGCAGCGAAGAACGCGGCCATGCCAATCATGGCTGGCTCGATAGCTATCACACCTTCTCGTTTGCCAACTACTATGATCCGGCGCATATGGGATTTGGCCCGCTGCGCGTGATCAATGATGATCGTATTGCCGCGGGACGTGGTTTTGGCACGCATGGACATCGCGATATGGAGATCATCACCTATGTGCTGGACGGTGCCATTGCACACAAAGACAGCATGGGCAACGGATCGACGATCCGTCCAGGCAATGTCCAGCGGATGAGTGCGGGCCGCGGCGTGATGCACTCCGAATTCAATCCGCTCGCGGATCAAAACACGCATCTGTTGCAGATCTGGATTGAACCGAATGTCGTGGGCATTACCCCGGAATACGAGGAAAAGCAGGTTCCGGAAGCCGACAAGCGTGGTCGCCTGCGCCAAGTGGCGTCGCCAGATGGCGCGGAGGATTCAATGCGCATCCATCAGGACGCACGGTTGTATGTGGGGTTGTTCGACGGCGATGAAAACGCGCAACTGCCCTTGGCGGTGGGTCGGCGTGCATGGGTCCATGTGGCGCGTGGTGAAGTGCGCGTCAATGGCGAATGGCTGACCGCCGGGGACGCGATCGCGTTGACCGACGAGGCCAATGTCCAACTGTCAGAGGGCCGTCAAGCCGAGGTCCTGGTATTCGATCTGCCGTAAGCCCCGCAATTTCATGCCTCGGATGCTCGGGCGTCCGAGGCATAGGGGCGGCAGTGACGTTATGGGTGATGCATAACGAACATAACCGCCCGCGAATGCCGTACAACGCTATTCATACACTTAAGGAGGCCCTCATGTCCCCGATCGAAACTCTCGTCGTGCCGCGTACCAGTGATCTGGGCGACGGCGTCAAAGTCCGCCGCGCACTACCTTCGGCGCAACGCCGCATGGTTGGCCCCTTCGTCTTCCTGGACGAGATGGGCCCCGTGTCCTTTGCGCCCGGACTAGGCATGGATGTGCGTCCTCACCCGCACATCGGCTTATCGACGGTGACCTATCTTTATGAGGGTGCGATGATGCATCGTGATAGCGCCGGGCACGTGCAAAAGATACGTCCTGGTGAAATCAACTGGATGACCGCTGGACGCGGTATCGTGCATAGCGAACGCAGCCCCAACATCGCGCGGCGCGACGGCCAACGTCTGGCCGGTCTGCAAATGTGGGTGGGTTTGCCAAATCGCCACGAGGAAACGAACCCGGGCTTTGTCCACTACGGCCTAGACGCACAGCCCATCGTCGAAGGCGAGGGCGTGCGCGCACAGGTCGCGGCCGGCTCCCTGTTCGGCAAAACCTCGTCGGTGCAAACGCTATCGCCTCTTTTTCTGGGCGACATTCAGATGCGAGCCGGCAGCACGTTCGAGCTGGCGGCTGAATATGAAGAACGCGCCGCCTATCTCAGCCGGGGTAGCGTCGAAGTCGATGGCCAGGTCTATGCTCCCGGACAACTCATCGTTTTCGCAGCCGGCGTACCTGTCACGATACGCGCCGTCGATGATGTCAGGTTGGCGGTGCTGGGCGGCGAACCGCTAGATGGCCCCCGCTTTGTCTGGTGGAACTTTGTCTCCAGCAGCAAGGATCGCATCGAGCAGGCCAAGGCGGACTGGGAACGTAATCGGTTCGATCAAACGGTGCCGGGCGACGAAACGGAATACATTCCCTTGCCTGCGCCTCGCGGTTGAGCCACGCGGCTTTCTGCCATGGCACTGTCGCGCAGCGGCGTCTTGAACGCTCCTGCGTTAATCACGCCGCAGCAGCGTGAGGCGCTTTATGCCGCTGCCACGCCGTCTATGTCAGCGACCTCGCGCGTAAGCTTGCTCGCGCTGCTCAACCAACGCCTCGCGCCGGATAAAGTCGCGCACGAAATCGTTGACCGGATGATGATGCAGGTTATAGGGCGTGTCCCACTGCACCATATGGCCTTTATTCATCACCCCGATCCGGTCGGCGATGGCGAAGGCTTCCGCCTGATTGTGGGTCACCAGGATCGCCGTATGCCCCGTTGAAATCAAGATCTCCCGGACTTCAAACGCCAGGCGCTCGCGCGTGTCCACATCCAGGTTGGAAAATGGCTCATCCAGCAACAACAGATCCGGCGAGGGCGCGAGCGCGCGCGCTAACGCGACACGCTGTTGCTGCCCGCCAGACATCTCGTGCGGATAGCTATCGGCGGCCGCCTCCAGTCCGACCAGCGCGAGCATCTCCCGCACACGCTCGGCACGCTCGGCCTTCTTCATCAATTTACGCAAGCCAAACGCAACATTCTGAGCGGCCGTCAGATGCGGGAATAACGCATAGTCCTGAAACATCATGCCTACCCGGCGATGTTCCGGTGCCACCTGCACGTCCGGCGACGAAATAATGTTGCCGTCCAAGGCGATATGCCCGCCACGCACTGGCTCAAAACCCGCGATGGCGCGCAATATGGTCGTCTTGCCACAGCCGGACTGTCCCAGCAAACAACCGATGTGGCCGGAGGGCAGCGTCAACGACAGCTCATCGACCACGGCTTTCGGTCCGCGCGGCGTGTCATAGGCCAGATGGATGCGATCGAGTTCAAGCAGATCGGCCAAGATTCAATGTCCTATTTTCAGATTGGTGCGTGCCAGCAGGATCACGGGTATCAGCCCCGCCACGACGATGGCCAGCGCGGCTACGGCGCCTTCTTCATAAGTGCCGCGTGCCGCTTCCGCATACAGCCACGTCGCCAGCGTCTCGAAATTCAGCGGTCGCAGCAACAGTGTCGCCGGCAACTCCTTCATGGTGTCGACGAACACGAGCAGCGCAGCCGTCGCTAGCGCCGGCCGCAGCAAGGGGAGATGAACACGGCGCAGCGTGCCACCAGCGGTTTCGCCGAGCATTCGAGACGCCTGTTCCAACGAGGGTGGGATACGTGAAAGTCCCGCTTCGATACCGCCCACCGAAATCGCTAGAAAACGCAGGGTGTACGCGCCTACCAGAGCGCCCACGGAGCCCATGATCAGCAAGCCTTGCATGCCCAGCAGCGCGCCCAGTTGCCGGTCGAGCCAGGTCAATGGAATCAGCAAACCAATGGCCAGGACCGTGCCTGGGACCGCATAGCCCAGGCTCGCAATGCGCGCGCAAGCGCGACCTGGATTCATGCGAGCACTTTCGCGCAGCGTGCGTCCGGCCCACGCAACGATTAGCCCGCACACGAGCGTGACCAGCGTTGCTATCAAGGCCACCGTGACAGTATTTCTTAGTCCGTTGATCAGCTGGTCGGATACGCTGCCCACGAGATGCAGCCGCTTGGTGGTCTCAACCACCAAGTACCAGGCCGGTGCCACAAACCCGATCAGCACTGGAATCCAGCCCAGCACAACCGCCACGGCAGCCGCCGTACCGCGCAGCTGCTTCGGCTGCATCGGCCGCATGCGTTGCGCGTTGGCATAGCGTTGGCGTTTACGCCCATGGCGTTCCAACAGGATGAGCGCCACCACGATAGCCAGCATGGTCAAAGCGATCTGCGCGGCGCTGGCGAGATCCGAACGGGTCACCCATGTCGTATAAACCGACACGGTCAGCGTTTGCACGCCTAGAAATTCCGACGCGCCGATATCATTCAGCGTCTCCAACAGGGCCAGACTCGCTCCCACGGCGATGGCCGGCCGAGCCAGCGGCAGCGCGACCCGGAAAAACACGCCGACCTTACCCGCGCCCAGCGTACGCGCGGCCTCCAGCAAGCTCGCGGCCTGCGTCATGAACATCACGCGCGTACTCAGATACACATAGGGGTACAGTACGAACCCCAGTACGAAAATCGCCCCATAAATCGAGCGCAAATCCGGCAGACGAAACTGCCGTGGGCTGTCATAGCCGAGTAGCTCTCGTATCGCTGTCTGGATAGGGCCAATTGGATGCAGCAGATCCAGATACGCGAACGCGATGATATAGGTCGGTACCGCTAGCGGCAGCAGCAGAGCCCAGGTCAGAATCCCCCGCGTGGGAAACTGATAGGCCGTCACCAGCCATGCCGCGCCCGTGCCCAGCAGCGTGACCAGCACACCCACACCGGCCAGCAGCATCGCGGTATTGGCCAGCGCTTGCGGCAACACATACCGTGCTAAATGTTCCCAGTGAGACAGATCGGCGTCGAGGGCCTGCCAGGCTAACGCGCCCAAAGGCGCTAATACCGCGATCGCGATCAGGACCGCGCCCAGCAGCCAACCGGCCCCGCGTTCGGGGCCGCGCAGTCGCCAGGGGCGAGGCAGAGATTCAGTGTGCATACATCAAGAATCAAGCCGCCCGGACGGGCGGCTTGGGATAGACGGGGGACGGAAATCCGGCCAAACCTCGCATGATGCCCGATACGGGCCGTCACCTCAACAACGATCAGTTATCAAAGCCCACCTTGTCCACCAGTTCGCTGGCTTGCTTGCGATATTTCGCGATCTCAGCGACGGGCAGCGAGTCAATCTTGAGTTCGCCAAAGCTGGCCACCACCGGATCGAGCTTGACGCCCTTGCGGATGGGGTATTCGTAATTCGCCTGGGCATATAGCGTCTGCGCAGGCTCCGACACCAGGAACTCCAGCAGCTTGACCGCGTTTTCCTTCTGCGGAGCATGGGCGGCCACGGCGGCGCCGCTGATATTCACGTGGGTGCCGTCTCCGCCGTTCTTGAACGTCGGGCGTACCACCTTGATCGCATCGCCCCATTTACGTGCGTCCGTGCCGGGCTGGGCGTTCTTCATATGGCCCACATAATAGGCATTGGCGATCCCGATATCGCAGATCCCGCCCAGGATATCGCGCGCCACGTCACGGTCGCCACCGGCTGCCTTGCGAGCCAGATTGGCCTTGACGCCACGCAGCCATTGTTCGGTCGCCTCGGCGCCGTCGTGAGCAATCATGGCAGCGACCAGGCCGGTGTTATAGGGATGCTGCCCCGAACGGATGCAGACTTTGTTCTTCCACTGGGTGTCGGCTAGGTCCTCATAATGGAAGGAGTCGAGTTTTACATCATTGGCCACATACAGCACGCGGTCGCGTAGCGACAGCGCGTACCATTGGCCATCCGAGCCGCGCAGGTTGGCGGGAATCACCTCGTTCAGCGTCTCGGATTGAATAGGTTGCGTAATGCCGCCATCCACCAGATCGATCAGATTGCCGATATCCACCGTCATCAGCACGTCAGCCGGCGACTGCGCGCCCTCGGCTTTGACCCGCTCGAGCAGACCATCTTTGACGAAAACCGTGTTGACCTTGATACCGGTTTCCTTGGTAAAGGCGTCCAACATCGGTTGAATCAACTTCGGTTCACGCGTCGTGTAGAGACTGACTTCCTCGGCGGCGCCAGCGGGCGCAGCCAGCACAGCGCCTGCCAAGGCAAGCGCGCCTGTCAGAGAGGAAAGGGTAAAGCGTCGGTTCCACATAGTGTCAGGTTCCGTGACAGTATCTAAAGGGGACGGGATCTTTGCATGTCGTGCGTAGCGAGGAGGATGCCAGCGCCATCGACAACAGCCGCCACTTGTTAACGAAAACTATTATCATCAAGCAGGAGCGACGATAACAGGAACCTGTCAGCTTCACAACTTGCATCAATGCCCCGGCTCGTCAATCACCCATTGAGTTATAAGGGCATTACAGATTAATGAGATAAGTTATCAACTCACCTTGGTAAAATCAGGAAAAACCCTGAGCCCGCTGCGCCGACATGTCTTTGGTCGCCACGCGCGGAAACCCACTCGGCGCACCTGTTGCGTTGCATTTTCTCGACGATATGGCAGCTTTTAACACCGAACGCGTACTGAGCGTGCGTCACTGGAACGACACGCTTTTCTCCTTTACGACGACACGCGACGCCGCCCTGCGTTTCCACAATGGCCACTTTGTGATGATCGGCCTGGAAGTCGAGGGCAAGCCCTTGATGCGCGCCTACAGTATCGCCAGCGCAAACTACGAGGAAAACCTGGAGTTCCTGAGCATCAAGGTTCAGGACGGCCCGCTCACCTCGCGCCTACAGCATCTGAAAGAGGGCGACACCATTCTCGTCAGCCGCAAGCCGGTTGGCACCCTGGTGGTCGATGATTTAAAGCCGGGCAAAAATTTGTTCCTTTTCGGCACGGGTACCGGGCTTGCCCCGTTCATGAGCATCATCAAAGACCCCGCTGTCTACGAGCGTTTTGAAAAGGTCGTGCTCGTGCACGGCGTGCGCTGGGTCAGCGAACTGGCTTACGCCGACTACATTGAAAACGAGCTGCCGAACAACGAGTTCTTCGGCGACATCGTGCGCGACAAGCTGATCTACTACCCGACCGTCACCCGCGAGCCGTTCCGCAACCAAGGCCGTATCACTCAGCTCATCGAGAACGGCAAGCTATGCGCCGACATCGGCCTGCCCCCCCTCAATCCGGAAACGGATCGGGCCATGCTCTGCGGCAGCCCGCACATGTTGGCTGACATCAGCGCCATGTTGAATGACCGTGGTTTCGTGGTCTCGCCCGGCGTGGGCGAGCCGGGTGACTATGTTGTCGAACGCGCGTTCGTCGAAAAATAAACTGTGAGCCGGCGGAGCACGACTGCCGTGCTTCGTCATCGCGCGCTCGGTAGATTTGATCGAGCGCTGCTCCCCCACGCCAGCCATCAAAGACACCGCAGGCGCATTCCCCGAATTCGCACAAGCCTGCGCCCCCAACGTGCCGACGTCCGTCACAAATCTCTTCCAGATTT
Source organism: Bordetella sp. 15P40C-2 (assembly GCF_009763235.1). Taxonomy (NCBI): domain Bacteria; kingdom Pseudomonadati; phylum Pseudomonadota; class Betaproteobacteria; order Burkholderiales; family Alcaligenaceae; genus Bordetella; species Bordetella sp. 15P40C-2. Next base: position 280,690 of record NZ_WSJA01000042.1, on the reverse strand, counting down.
GCATGGCGCGCTGAATAAATATTCCCATCCTGTCGCGCGCGGGCAAGAAAAAGACCATCATGACCGTAATCGCACCGGGCCCATTCCCCGTGCGCGTCCTAGTGTCACGCCTGTCGCACGTAGTTATACGAGCTTCCCCGTCTATCTGTTGCCGTTTAAACTTCGATCATCCAGCGTTCTCAACAACAATCAAGGAATCCGCCAATGAGCAAACAAATCATTCATACCGATGCCGCACCGGCCGCTGTGGGCCCTTATTCCCAGGCCGTCGCCGTGCAGGGTGGCAAGACCGTTTATCTGTCTGGCCAAATCGGCCTCGAACCGGGCACGGGCGACCTCGCTTCCGAGAACTTTGACGCGCAAGTCCGCCAGGCCTTCGCCAATATGACCGCCGTGATCGAAGCCGCGGGCGGTACGCTGAACAACATCGTGAAGCTCACGCTGTTCCTCACCGATCTGAGCAAATTCACCGCGGCCAACGCCATCATGTCGGAGCTGATTCCTCAACCGTATCCGGCACGTTCCACGATCGGCGTGGCTAGCTTGCCCAAGGACGCGCAGTTCGAGGTCGAAGCCATCCTCGTCCTGCCCTAATTTCATAGGATCCATTCATGCCACTATCCGCCGCCACCCGTGATCGTACTGGAGCGATACGTCGTTCCAGTACGGCGTCGGCCAAGGCGGGCAGTGAGCAGCACCGTGATCCGCCGCGTAGCAAACCGGGTGGCGGTAAATCGTTGACCGAGGTGCAACGCAAACTGCATAGCTTGGGCCTGATCACGCCTAACGACTGCATTCTGCATCTGCCGTTACGCTATGAAGACGAGACGCGGGTCGTGCCTATCGGCGCGCTGCGACCCGGCGCGCCGGCGCAAGTCGAAGGCGAGATCCTGCGTAGCGAGGTGCTATACCGCCCGCGCCGCCAGCTCACGGCGGTGATGGCGGATGATTCCGGCGAGCTGCAGCTGCGTTGGTTGAATTTTTATCCTAGTCAGCAAAAGCAACTCGCTCCTGGGCGTCGCCTGCGTGCCCGGGGCGAAGTGCGTGGCGGTCTGTTTGGCCGCGAGATGGTGCATCCTCGCATGAGCAGCGCCGACGCCGCGCTACCCGAGGCGCTGACACCCGTGTATCCCAGCACGGAAGGGCTCAGCCAGATCTCTTTGCGTAAAGCGATCGCGCATGCCTTGGATCACGCCGATTTACACGACACGCTGCCCGCCGAGGCGTTGCAGCGTTATGACTTGATGTCGTTCGAGCCGGCCATACGCTTTTTGCACGCGCCTCCTCCCGGGGTATCCGAAGCGGACCTGTTAGAACGTGCGCATCCCGCGTGGCGTCGTATTAAATTCGATGAGCTCTTGGCGCAGCAGTTATCGCTTGCCGCAGCGCGCGCGGCAAGAAGGAGAGTTCGCGCCGTACCCTTGCCGTCAGATGGCGCCGAGACTTCTGATTTGGTGGCGAGACTCTATGCCGCGTTGCCATTTTCCTTAACCGGAGCGCAACAGCGTGTCGTTGCGGAGATCTCGCGCGATCTCGCGCAGCCCTATCCCATGCACCGGTTGTTGCAGGGTGACGTAGGCAGCGGCAAGACCGTTGTGGCTGCCGTGGCCGCCGCGCAGGCGATTGCATGCGGCGCCCAGGTAGCGTTAATGGCGCCCACCGAGATATTGGCCGAGCAACATTTCCACAAACTGCTCGGTTGGCTGCAACCGTTAGGGGTCACGGTCGCTTGGTTAAGCGGCAGCCAGAGCGCGCGCGGGCGCCGCGAATCTATCGCGGGCGCTGCGGACGGCAGTATTCAGTTATTGGTGGGCACGCAAGCCTTGATTCAGGACCATGTCGAATTCAAGCAGCTCGGCCTATCCATTGTCGACGAACAGCATCGGTTTGGTGTAGGCCAGCGCCTGGCACTGAACCGCAAAGGCGAGGCGGCCGACGCCGCGATGATCCCGCATCAGCTCAATATGAGCGCCACGCCCATACCACGCACGCTGGCGATGACATTCTTCGCCGATCTCGACGTTTCGGTGATCGATGAGCTACCGCCGGGTCGCACGCCCGTCGTGACCAAGCTCGTGTCAGATAATCGTCGCGACGAAGTCCTGCTGCATATCGCAAGCGCGGTGCGGCAGGGCAGGCAGGCTTATTGGGTGTGTCCGCTCGTCGAGGAAAGCGAGGCCTTGCAACTGCAAACCGCTGTCGATACCTACGAGCTCATGCGCGCGGAGCTTCCGGATATCCGCATCGGCTTGGTGCATGGCCGACTGCCTCAAACCGAAAAAGCCGCCGTGATGCAGGCATTTCGCGATGGCGAAGTCGATTTACTGGTCGCCACGACCGTGATCGAAGTCGGTGTCGACGTGCCCAACGCATCGCTCATGGTGATCGAACATGCAGAGCGATTTGGCCTCGCCCAGCTGCATCAACTGCGCGGCCGCGTCGGGCGAGGCAGCGCCGAATCGGTATGCGTATTGCTTTATCAGACGCCGCTTTCGCAGATCGCTCGCGAACGGCTACGCGCCATGTTCGAAACCAACGACGGATTCGAAATCGCGCGGCGGGACCTCGAACAGCGTGGTCCCGGCGAATTCCTTGGTACTCGTCAATCGGGTACCGCATTGTTGCGCTTTGCCGATCTGGAAAGCGACGTAGGCATCGCCGAAGACGCGCGCGATGCCGCCGTTTGGCTTAGAGCCGAACACCCCGAAGCCGTAGAAGCGCATCTGGCTCGCTGGATGCGTGGACGGGAAGACTTTCTGCGCACTTAAAGGGTGGCGGTCATGGTCTCCGTGATCAGTCACGTTCCCACATATTATTTTTGCCGTTAGTGGCGACTTTTCTTAGGTAAGACTCTCCATGACTCTGACCGAACTTAAATACATCGTCGCCGTTGCGCGCGAACGCCATTTCGGCCGCGCCGCAGAAGCTTGTTTTGTTAGTCAACCCACGCTGTCCGTCGCCATTCGCAAACTCGAGGACGAGCTGGGCGTCACCTTGTTTGAACGCGGTGGCTCCGAAGTCGGCGTCACCGCGATAGGCCAGCGCATCGTTACCCAAGCGCAGAAAGTTCTTGAGGAAAGCGCCAGCATCAAGGAAATCGCGCGCCAGGGCCACGATCCTCTGGCCGGCCCGTTGCGGGTGGGAGTTATTCATACCATTGGCCCGTACCTGCTGCCTCGACTGGTGCCAACGCAGATTGCGCGCACACCCCAGATGCCGCTGCTACTGCAGGAAAATTTCACGCTGCGTCTGGTCGAGCTGCTACGCCAAGGCGAGATCGATTGCGCGATCATGGCCTTGCCTCTGCCCGAGGCCGGGCTGGTCACCCAACCGCTTTACGACGAACCTTTCATTGTCGCGGTGCCAAAAGATCACCCCTGGGCAGAGCGCGAATCGATCAGTTCCGAGGACCTGAAGCAGCAGACCATGTTGCTGCTGGGCACAGGCCATTGCTTTCGCGATCAGGTGCTTGAGGTCTGTCCGGAGTTGTCGCGTTTCTCCGCCGCGAGCGACGGTATCCAGCGCACTTTCGAAGGCTCGTCGCTGGAGACCATTCGCCACATGGTGGCGGCGGGAATCGGGGTTACCGTCCTGCCCCAAACTGCTATCCCAGAAGTGCCTTCAGACAAAGGCCTGATCCGCTATGTGCCATTTTCGGGCCGTCCGCCCGAGCGCCGTGTGGTACTGGCCTGGCGCCGCAGTTTTCCCCGACTGGCCGCGATTGAAGCCCTCGCCAAAGCAGTCTACGAATGTCAATTGCCGGGCGTGACGATGCTCGACCACGAGGTCGCGACAGAGCACTGATTTGGTGCGCGCGAGAGGGCGTATCCACCCGACGCAACTCGGCTGAATACGCCCCTTAACAGTGGTATTCTTGTCTTATGTTCAACGTGGATAAGGAGCACTACATGTCGAAGTCGTCTAACTCGGGTCTACACATCAGCATTGGCATCTCGGATTCGGACCGCGAGGCGATCGCGGCCGAGCTCTCCAAGGTGCTGGCGGATTCCTACACGCTCTACCTGATGACGCACAACTTCCACTGGAACGTCACGGGTCCGATGTTCAGCACGCTGCATCAAATGTTCATGACGCAGTACTCGGAAGAGTGGGCGGCACTTGATGACATCGCCGAACGTATTCGCGCGTTGGGCGTGCACGCACCGGGCACCTATCGCGAGTTTTCCAAGCTGTCCTCTATCTCCGAACCGCAGGACGTTCCGGACGCCATGGAAATGATCCGTCTGCTCGTCAAGGGCAACGAGGCCGTGTCGAAAACCGCTCGCGCTGCCTTCGAGAAGGCCGATGGCGCCAACGATCAGCCGACCGCAGACCTGTTGACGCAACGTATGGACATCCATGAAAAGAACGCCTGGATGCTGCGCAGCTTGCTCCAGTAATCGTCTCGGTATTATCGACCTGACACGCTGAAGCGGCGCCAGCGAAGTGCTCGCGCCGCCAAAGTTTCACCGGCTTCCTTGCGAGGAGGCCGGTGTTGTTTCTATTGAGCCATAATCCATATGCCGCGTCCGCCCATCTCCGACTCCGTTCCCGCCTGTGTGTTGATTACCGGCGCCACTGGTGGCATTGGTGGCGCTTTGGCATGGGAATATGCACGCGCGGGTAGCACCACGTTGATTCTGCAGGGCCGCAACAAAGATAGGCTCGACGAGCTGGCCAGTGAACTAGGCGACGTCGGCGTGCGTGTGATTACACAGGCGCTCGACGTGCGCGATGAGTCCGCGCTCCGCGCATGGTTGACCGAGATGAGCGAGACCGAGGCACCCGACCTTGTCATCGCGAACGCGGGCGTCAACATCAATGTTGGTGCCGATCAGCAAGGCGAACGTTGGGAAGACATGCATCGTCTGTTCGATGTCAACGTCAAAGCCACCATGGCTACCCTCCATGCCTGCTTGCCCGCCATGCAAGCGCGTCGCGGTGGGCAGATAGCGTTGTTAAGCTCCTTAGCCGCCTGGCGCGGGTTGCCCGAAACGCCGAGCTATAGCGCCAGCAAGGCCGCCGTCAAGGTTTACGGCGAGGCCATGCGTGACCTGGTGGCGGGGCAGGGCGTGCGCATCAATGTGATCATGCCGGGCTACGTGGAATCGCAGATGTGCTTCGACATGCCGGGACCAAAGCCATTCCTCTGGCGCGCCGATCGTGCGGCGCGCGTCATTCGCCAAGGTCTCGCGCGTAATCGTGCGCGGATAAGTTTTCCGTTTCCGTTGAACCTGGGGTGTTTCTTGTTGGCGGTGATTCACCCTTCAGTGTCGGGCTGGATATTGCGACGCTTGGGCTACCGATAACCCAGACCAGCTTAGCGTCGACGCCATATTGAACGGTAGTAGGCGTAGCGCAACGCCTGACTGGAGAGAGCCTTAAGGCTGCAGGACCAGGCCGGCCTCGCGATGCCCAGACGCATCGAGCTCTGGCTGTGAAGTGGAATGCCGCTCAATCGCGCGCTGGCGAAGCGTGTTCAGACGCGCTGAGTCATCAATGAGCCCGATTATTTCTTCTACCCAAAGGTCGGGATCATTAGCTAGTAAAAGACCATCTTCTCGGTCTTCAATCGCCGTTGCGTAAGTGCTGGGGTCGGAATAGATCCCTACCGCGCCGCAGCGGGTAATATCGAAAATCTTGCTATGCGACCGCCCCATGTTGAACGGAGAGGGCAACAAAGGGGCCAGCCCAATATGAGCGTTTAGCGTTCTGCAATGGCTCACATAATTCTGCCAGGACAGCGGATGCAATACCCGCGTACGGGGCAAATTTCTAAACTGCTGATTGACGCCATGACTGCCGATCAACTCAAAGTGCGCTCTCGGCCTGGCGTTCAGCACCTCTCGCATTACCGGATACAACCAATCCATCTCGGCTTGATGCGTGGCTGAGCCGTGATAAAAGATTTGTACGGGTCCTTTGGGCGACTGGGGATGCCAAAGCTCTTGCGTTTCCGCGTCCTCGGGTAACGGCCTTGGCGCGATGACCTGCGCGGCTTGGTACGGATAACGCGCGCGTAGTTCCTCGGTTGAAAACCAATAAACAGAAGCCAGGGCCTGAATATCGGGAGCAAAGGCCGCGCAATATTTATTTAGCTTCTTGATATAGACGTTCGGTAGTCCTGCCCAGTGTTCAGGATGTAGCAAATCGTCATCCATGAAATACGCAACTTCGCTCAGCTGAGCGCGATGTTGGCGCAGCGCCTTGGCCCAGCGCGTATTCATATATCGAACAATAACTACCCCGGTTCCCGGAGCCAAATCCCCAAACTGTGGATGGTCGGTATCTAAATCCTTGTAAACCACAGGCAGGCCTGTGGACCGAAGGAACGGGCGTATGTAATAGTCAGTAGAAGGATTATCTTTTTGTTGCAGAACCAGCCACCGCTCCACCTCCCGCTCCGGCCTGTGAGGCAAAGCGCGTGAATACCGCATTCGCGAGAGGAGGCGGGATAACGGCGTTAACACTGGATACTGAGAAATATAGAATTTCCGGAGATCGCAATGTTACATTACTCTGCTGCTCGTTGATACTGAGTGTCTACGATCAGGCTTAACAAAAAATGTCCGCTGCGGCACACTATGCCGTTGGGATTGCGCACAAGATCTCAGTTGGAAGAGCAGAACGATTCGAAATGACGATATTGGTGACAGGTGGGGCCGGATTTATTGGTGGCAATTTCGTGCTGGATTGGTTGCGACAATCGGACGAGCCGGTCATCAACCTGGATAAGCTGACCTACGCAGGGAATCTCGAAACCTTGGACGCGCTGCAGGGCGACGCCAGGCATCGATTCGTACGTGGCGATATCGCCGATGGTGGCTGTATTCAGAGTCTGCTTACGGCGTATCGGCCGCGTGCCGTCATTAATTTCGCGGCGGAATCGCACGTTGACCGTTCGATTGACGGTCCGGCCCCATTTATCCAGACCAATATCCTCGGCGTGTTCTCCTTATTGGAGGCCGCGCGCGCTTATTACGACACCCTGAGCGGTGAAGAGAGGCAGCGATTCCGCGTCCTTCACGTTTCGACCGACGAGGTGTACGGGTCCCTGGCCCCGACCGATCACCCCTTTACTGAAGCGCATCCTTATCAGCCTAATAGTCCGTATTCGGCTTCCAAGGCGGCGTCCGACCATTTGGTAAGGGCATGGTGTCATACCTATGGATTGCCGGTATTAACCACTAATTGCTCGAACAATTACGGGCCCTATCAGTTCCCGGAAAAACTCATTCCGCTCATTATCCTGAATGCCCTGGCGGGCAAAGCCCTACCTGTTTATGGCGATGGGCAGCAGGTACGTGACTGGCTTTATGTCAAGGATCATTGCCAGGCGCTAGCGACCGTGTTGCGAGCAGGACGAGTAGGGGAGACGTACAACATTGGCGGTAATAGCGAGCGCGCCAACCTGGACGTAGTGCATACGATCTGTGCGCTGTTAGACGAAATGCGGCCACGTGCGGATGGTCAACCGTATGCGCAGCAAATCGCGCACGTTACGGATCGCCCTGGCCATGATCGGCGATATGCCATCGATGCCAGCAAAATTACCCGCGAGCTCGGCTGGAGCCCATCGGAGACGTTTGAATCAGGGTTACGCTCGACCGTCGCTTGGTACCTAGACCATTCGCAGTGGACCGAGAGGGTATTGAGCGGCGCCTATCGCGAGCTGGCTTCAGCCCAGACTGGTTCGCCGGAGCTGCGCGCGTGAAGATTCTACTGGTGGGCAAGAACGGCCAGGTCGGACAGGCCTTGCAACAAAGTCTCGCGGCGCTGGGTCATATCGTTGCGGTCGATCGGCAGCGATGCGACCTGGGTGATCCGCAGACCGTGTTGGCGACTCTGGATGCCGAGCAGCCGGACATTATCGTCAACGCCGCTGCCTATACCGACGTCGATCGCGCGGAAACCGAGCCGGAATTGGCGATGAAAATCAACGCGCATGGACCTCGGCTATTAGCCAAAGAGGCCGAGGCCAGCGGTGCGATGTTGATCCACTATTCGACCGACTATGTCTTCAAGGGCGATAAAGATGCGCCCTATGTGGAGACGGATAGCACTGCACCGCAATCCAGCTATGGTCGCAGCAAGCTCGCCGGCGAAGAGGCCGTTGCTCAAGAATCCTCCCGTTATCTTTTACTGCGGACGAGCTGGGTACACAGTGGGATTGGTAAAAATTTCGTCAAAACCATTTTGCGGCTGGCACAGAATCAGGCCGCTTTAAAGGTCGTCGCGGACCAGATCGGCGCGCCCACTAGCGCCGCCATGATTGCGCACGTCACCGCCGACTTGATTAGTTTTTGTCAGAAATATGCGATGGCCGGGCTGCTGCCGAATCAGAAGATTCCATACGGCTGTTATCATCTCACCGCTCTGGGTCAAACCAGTTGGCATGCGTACGCTTGTTTAATCTTGGACCTGGCTCGACAAGCCGGTATGGTGCTGAAAGCATCGCCGGAAACTGTAACGCCCATTCCTACCGCAGCGTATCCCTTACCGGCCGCAAGGCCTGCTAATTCGCGGTTAGATACTACTAAATTGCGCCATGCATTTGGAGTGTCGCTCGATCAATGGCAGGACGGTGTTCAGCAAACTATTGCGCAATTAGCGCGGTGATATGGCAAGCGAGAGTTCAACTGCATGAAGAGTCGCAAGGGCATCATTTTGGCAGGAGGTTCGGGTACGCGTCTGTATCCAGCGACCTTGGCTGTTTCAAAACAGCTGCTGCCCATCTATGACAAACCGATGATTTATTACCCGCTCAGCGTGCTCATGCTGGCGGGCATACGCGACATTCTGGTGATTGCCACGCCGCAAGATATGCCGCGATTCCAGCAGCTATTGCTCGATGGCAGCCAATGGGGCCTCAATCTGCAATACGCGATTCAACCCGAGCCGCAGGGGCTGGCACAGGCCTTGGTCATTGGCGAAGCCTTTTTGGACGGCGCGCCTTCGGCACTGGTGTTGGGCGACAACATTTTCTATGGTCATGACTTTTCCAGGTTGCTGCATAGCGTCTCGGCAAAGGAAACCGGCGCGACCATATTTGCCTATCACGTGCAGGATCCTCAGCGCTACGGGGTAGTCGAGTTCAACAAGCAGGGCAAGGCGCTGAGTCTTGAAGAAAAGCCGCTGCGTCCGCGATCCCACTATGCGGTCACCGGCTTGTATTTTTATGACGAGCAGGCGCCTGAAATCGCCGCCACGATCAAGCCATCAATACGTGGCGAGTATGAAATCACCGACCTGAATCTGGCGTATCTCAAGCAGGATTCGCTCGAAGTCGTCACGCTTGGCCGGGGTTATGCCTGGCTCGACACTGGCACGCATCAGTCCATGTTGGAGGCGAGCCAGTTCATTGCGACCATCGAGGCACGTCAAGGTTTGAAGGTCGCTTCGCCCGAGGAAATTGCCTATCGTCTCGGGTATATCGATGCGAATCAATTGTTGGCTTTGGCTGAACCGATGAAAAAAAACGGCTATGGTCAGTACCTCATGAATATTGTCACGGAACGCTGAAGTACGATGAACATCATTCGCACTGCGATTCCCGAGATATGTGTGCTAGAGCCGCGCGTGTTCGAAGACGCGCGCGGATACTTTTTCGAGAGCTTCAATCAGCGTCAATTCGAAGAGGCGACTGGCCACGCGGTCACATTCGTTCAGGACAATCAGTCGCGATCCGTTAAAGGCGTGATTCGCGGCTTGCATTACCAATTGGCTCCGCGCGCGCAGGGCAAGCTGGTGCGCGCGGTCTCGGGCGAGATATACGACGTCGCGGTCGACCTGCGACGTGGGTCCCCCACGTTAGGAAAGTGGATTGGCGTCGTGCTGTCAGCAGAGAATTGCCGGCAGTTGTGGATCCCGGCGGGTTTCGCGCATGGGTTTATCGCGCTTTCTGAGACTGCCGATGTGCTTTATAAAGCCACCGATTATTGGGATAAGGATCTCGAGCGCGCGATCCGATGGAATGACCCGCAATTAAAAATCGAATGGCCTTCTGGTTCGGATGTCATCCTGTCGGAAAAGGATCAGCAAGCGGAAACATTCGCCCAAGCGGATCTTTTTGATGATTGACGGGGCGTCATGAAACGGCCCCGCCTCATTCTGTGTACGGCGGGCGTGCGCAGACACAGCACGCTTGCCGCGCTGCTAGATGATTTCGAACTTGTATACCCGCCACCGAGGCGTCCCGAGGCAGATGATTGCGTACTTGCCTGGGGGCAGCGGCCCAGCGCGTTGAAGGCGCAACGCTATGCGCACCGTCATGGGCTGCAGGTGCGATACATCGAAGACGGTTTTCTGCGTTCAGTCGGGTTGGGGCCGGATGATCCGCCGCTTAGCATCGTCATGGACGACCAGGCGTTATACCTGGATGCTGGTCAAGCGACCCGACTAGAGGCCCTGGTCAAGCGTCAGCTTGATGCGAGCGAAGCGCGGCGGGCGATGGCCTTAGTCCATGCCTGGCGTGACGGCATGGTCTCGAAATATAACCACAGTCGCGATGATGCATGCCCAGGACTGGAGCCAGGATTTGTCCTTGTCGTGGATCAAACCTTCGGCGATGCCTCGGTTAGCGCCGGAGATGCCGCCCCGGAGGATTTCCTTCGTATGCTCGATGCGGCGCTTGACGAGCATCCGGCTCGAACCATAGTCGTCAAAGTTCATCCCGACGTGGTGGCCGGCCGCAAACGCGGGCATTTCAACCTCGACCAACTGCGGGCGGAGCCACGGGTCGTGCTGCTTGATCGGGACGTGCATCCGGCGAGTCTATTGGCCAAGGCGCATGCGGTGTACACCGTCACGTCCCAGCTGGGTTTCGAAGGGCTACTGTGGGGGAAACCCGTCCGGACATTTGGCATGCCGTTTTATGCAGGGTGGGGGCTGACATCAGATGCGAAGCCCGCGCCGGCCCGGCGGCAGACAGTCTCGCTGCCGCAGCTCGCGCATGCGGTTTTAATCGACTATTGCCGCTATGTGGATCCAGAGACTGGCCAGCGCTGTGATGCGGAGGTGGTGCTGGCGTGGCTAGCGTTGCAGCGGCGCATGCGGCAGCGTTTCCCTGAACAAATCACGGCCATTGGTTTTTCCGGCTGGAAGCATGGGTATGTGCGCGAGTTTTTTAATGGAAGTCGCGTCAAATTTTCCTGGTTTCCGCGCAGGGTGTTGCACCACGACGGACTAGCAACATGGGGATGTAAGCGAGATGCTGTCCTTTCTCAGCGCTCGCCGGCCAAGCGGGTTATCCGCGTGGAAGACGGCTTTCTTCGTTCGGTGGGCTTAGGTGCTGATTTAGTCAGGCCTGTCTCATGGGTGCAAGACGACGTAGGTATCTACTACGATGCCACTCGACCGTCGCGGTTAGAAAGGATCCTTGCTGAGACGGATTTTACGGACGAGCTACTTGCGCGTGCCCGGGCCCTGCGCGAAGCCATATGTGCAGCCGGTATTACTAAATACAATCTTTCGACTCAGCGCGATTGGACGCGGCCCTCCCAGACTGCACGCGTGTTATTAGTCATTGGTCAAGTCGAAACAGATGCATCGATTCGTTTCGGTGCTCATGGGGTCCGTCGCAATATAGATCTGTTGCGCAGCGTCCGGCAAAGTAATCCTGATGATTATTTACTATATAAACCCCACCCCGATGTATTGGCGGGGTTGCGAGAATCTGGCGAGGGTGAAAAAGAGGCGCTGCAATGGTGTGATGAAATTGTCGATAATGTTTCGATCGAGCGCCTGCTCTCGCGTGTAGATGAGGTGCATACGTTAACCTCGTTGTCGGGATTTGAAGCCATCCTGCGCGAGGTACCGGTTGTCACCTACGGGCAGCCTTTTTATGCTGGGTGGGGCTTGAGTATCGACCGCGGGCTAACTGATACTGTGCGTGCAAGGCGGCAGCGGAAGCTGTCCGTCGACCAACTCGTCGCCGGTGCGCTCATCTTTTATCCCACCTACGTGAGTCGAACCACCAGGCGGTTCACCACGCCGGAACGGGTTCTCGCTGAATTAGTTTCCTGGCGTGAACAGCCTAGTCGTATAGGCTGGCGGCACTATATAGCGAAAATTTTCCGGGAAAAATGATCAATCAGCGGGCAAAAATGCTTTAATTGAGCGTTTTGCAACGTGGAATTATTAGGTTACTAACCTGATACTCGGTTGCACCCGCTGCTGTGCGTCTAGGCACAATGGCCGCCTTGCTCCAATTTTGAAAGATTTTTCATTCTCGCGCTTTTTTTGTAGGACGCTATGAAACCGATCCGTAAAGCTGTATTTCCTGTCGCCGGGCTAGGCACGCGCTTCCTGCCTGCGACGAAGGCTATGCCGAAAGAAATGCTTCCCGTCGTCGACAAGCCTCTCATCCAATATGCTGCTGAAGAGGCAGTCGCAGCCGGCGTGACGGAACTGATTTTCGTAACTGGCCGTAATAAGCGGGCGATCGAAGATCATTTCGATTCCATGCCCGAGCTAGAGGCCGAGCTGGAGGCGAAGAACAAGGAAGAGCAGCTGCGCGCTATCCGTGGGATTCTTCCTTCGCACGTGAATTGCGTATATATTCGACAGCCCGCGCCGCTGGGCCTCGGCCATGCGGTGCTCTGCGCAGCGCCTGTCGTCGGCAATGAGCCGTTCGCCGTGTTGTTGGCCGATGACCTCATTGATGCCGACGTGCCGGTAACGCGGCAGCTGGTGCAGGTCGCGCATTCATGCGGAGGCAGCGTGCTGGGTATTCAAAACGTCGAGCGTCGCGAGACCAACAAATACGGCATCATTTCTGGAAATCAGATTAATGAGGAAACGTGGCGCCTGGACGCCATGGTAGAAAAGCCCGCGCCCGAGGAAGCGCCGTCCACGCAGGCCGTGGTGGGTCGCTACGTCCTTGAGCCGGAGATTTTCGAGTATCTGCGCCAGACCGGAAAGGGCGCGGGCGGCGAAATTCAGCTCACCGACGGTATCGCGGCCATGTTGCGCGATCGCCCGGTATTTGGATACCAGTATGCTGGCACCCGCTACGATTGTGGCAATAAACAGGGCTTCTTCTCCGCTACTCTGGCGCTGGGTCAGAAATATCACGGCTTCAGTATCTGACCGCAGTTTGCTCTAACACCCATAACAACCATTTTGATCATCATCCTATGAAGTTTGCAGTGGGTGCGATTTTCAAGAACGAAGACGCATATGTATTGGAATGGTTGGCGTTCCACAAGGTTGTGGGGTTCAGTCGGTTTTTGATCGCCGATAATGGCAGCACTGATTTGACCCGACAGATACTGTCTACCCTGGAAAAGCACGAACCGATCACGGTCGTCGATTATCCGGATGAGCCGGACGTGCGCCCGCAGCTTGGGGCGTACAACCTGCTGACCAAAATGTGTCCGTCGGACGTGGACGCGATTGCGTTTATTGACGCCGACGAGTTCATCGCGCCTATGGGGGGTGCCTCATCGGTTGTGCCAAAACTGACAGAGCTGTTTTCCGACGCTGACGTGGGTGGTCTGGCGCTGAATTGGGCGTGCTTTGGATCCGCGGGGCATCGATTCTGGGAAGACGGCTTGGTCATCGAGCGCTTTCTCAAGCGTTCTTTGAATAAGTTTTCCGTAAATCAGCATTACAAGGCAATCGTCCGGCCGGAACATGTTGACCACTGGACGACGCCCCACCATGCGACATTAAAGCGCGGGCGCTACATCAACGCATTAGGGCAGGAGCTGGATTTTCGCGAGGGCCGTAAAGATAGTTTGAGCAAAACGGTGGTTTGGGACCACCTGCGTGTCAATCATTACGTCGTGAAATCATTCGAAGAGTTTGTACTGCGCAAAAGCCCGAAAGGCAGTGCTTCAAAGGCCGGCCGGGTCAAGCATAAGAAATATTTCGAACTGCACGATAAAAATAATGAAGTTTGCGATGCAATGTTGGCTCTGGTCCCCGCCGTCAAAGCGGAGATTGCCCGGCTCGAAGCGCTCATTGCGCCTATCGTGGACTCAGGTGACTCTGAACCGACCTGGAGACAATGGTTGCATAACCTCAAGTCAGGCTTGAAAAGAGGTTAATTCGGGGCGACATGTTTTTACAGACCAAGGTTTTCATACCACATCCCGAATCTAACTGGTCGGCGCCTGCTAATTCAGACAGCGGATCCGCTGCCGCTGGGAGGTACCTGGTACAAGGGCTGGCCACCGGGCACGACCGCGCCTACGGGGCCGTGCTGTCATTTAAGCTGCACGGTGGGCGGGTTGTCGACCTGGATATCCTTATACCCCGTAGCGGCCGTATCTTAGAGATCGTTTCCGTGCCGGACGGCATTGAGGCTGTAAAGCTTCAAGGTCCTTCCGATAAGGAGCAGGTGTTGGATCTGTCGATAGAACTTCGACGGCTGACCTGGATTGAATATCGCCTGCGCCAGTTACGGCGCGCGGTGCCGGTCTTTTTCCGCCAGCCCGTCGAACGACGTCTTCGTGCTGGCTTTCGGGTGCGTACGCTGATTACTGATCTTGATTACGCCTACGGAGTGGCTTGCCGCTTTCGCGCCAACGCCTACATGCGTAGCTACGCGGACTGGTACGCGGAGTTTTACCGCATCGCACCCGAAGACCGCCAGGCAATGCGCAGGCGGTTGGCCAAGTGGTCTAGCCCCCCCCGATTCCAAATCATATTGTTGACAAGGGAAGGGCGGGAGCACGGATCGGAGCTCTACAACGCCGGTTTGGATAGGCAAATTTATCCGCATTTCACTGCGGAAGTCTGGCGTGAAAACGGATGGTTGCCCAGGTTGGTGTCCGCTTCCCGCTCGGCGGATGCCATTGAGTCCGACTCATCCGGGCCTTCCGGGGAGCAGTGGCTGATTATCTTAAGGGAAGGCAATCGCCTTGCCGAAGCCGCCCTGTATTGGCTCGCCCATGTCATTGACCGAAACCAGAGGGTCAACGTCGTATACGCGGATCATGACGTGATTGGCGTCGATGGTCGACTGTGCGATCCGGTGTTCAAACCGGACTGGTCGCCCGAGCTCTTACTGGGAACCAATTATATGGGCGATGCTTTTGCATGCCGCTTGCGCGACGTGGCAGGATTCTGGGATAGCATTCGAGCGCAGCGCTACAGCGTGAACGGAATACTTCATAGTCTCCTATTAGCCCTGGCGGCCGAGGGTAAGGAACCCTTGCATGTACCGGCGCCGCTATGGCACATCCGTCACGACAACTGCTTGGCGGACCCTACCGACGGAGAAGAAACCCGCGAGATAGTGCAAACCCATCTGGCAGCCCAAGGGGTGGCCGCGAACGTGGCGGCAATGGGGCAGTATCGTTGTCGTGTTAGCTATGCCCTGCCGGATGCACGGCCGCTGGTGAGTATCATCATTCCTACCCGAGATGGCTTGCAGCATCTCCAACGCTGCATTGAAAGCTTGGTTACGCTGACATCGTACGAGCGATATGAAATTATCGTCGTGGACAATCAGTCTGTCGATCCGAATACGTTGAGCTACTT
The DNA here is from genome assembly GCF_009763235.1 of Bordetella sp. 15P40C-2. Lineage (NCBI taxonomy): Bacteria > Pseudomonadati > Pseudomonadota > Betaproteobacteria > Burkholderiales > Alcaligenaceae > Bordetella > Bordetella sp. 15P40C-2. Next base: position 265,201 of record NZ_WSJA01000042.1, on the reverse strand, counting down.
GGGGGAAATCGCCCGCTCACCAAATGTGCGCCTACTGCCGTTTGATGAGCCGTTTAATTACTCCAAGATCAATAACTATGCTGTGGCCCAGGCTAACGGGGAACTGATCTGCTTGCTGAACAATGATACGGAAGTCATTACGCCAGATTGGCTCGGTGAGATGGTGAGCCGCCTATTGCAAGAAGGTGTAGGAGCGGTTGGCGCCAAGCTGTTGTACGGGAATGGAACGGTCCAACACGGCGGAGACACGGTAGGGCCGGGTGGTTGTGCCAATCATCTGCATTCTGGAATTGGTCGTGATGATCCCGGCTACTGTGGTCGTGCATTAGTCGCCCAAGACCTGTCAGCGGTGACAGCAGCCTGTTTGCTTACCAAGAAATCCGTGTATCAAGCTTTGGGCGGCCTTAATGAGGTCCAACTGACCGTTGCGTTTAATGACGTGGATTATTGTCTCCGAGTGCGTGACGCAGGTTACCGAGTCGTGTGGACGCCTCATGCGCTGCTTTATCATCATGAGTCGGTTACTCGGGGGAAGGATACCAATCCTGAACAAATTGCTCGCGCGCGCGCGGAGGTTGAGTACATGCGTACGCGTTGGGCGCACTTAATGCATCATGATCCTTTTTACAATCCCAATCTGAACTACCAGCATCCGGATTTCGGTTTGAGTGGTATGCCTAATGTTCGATTTCCTTGGAGTGTGGTATGAACGCTTCCTCGGTAGTGGTTCTGTCAAGGTCCAACTTTTTGGAACAATCGGTCAGGGAAGAATTAATTGATCATCGGTATACTGCAACGCAGCACTATTTAGTCGAATCGCTTCCTAATGAAACGCCGCAGTCCTCTTGAAATTACCCGTGCCGTCGTATTCGCGTTGTTGCTGCGCGAGATGCGGGCGCGTTTCGGCCAGCGGCGAATGGGTGCTTTCTGGATGCTCGCCGAACCGGTAATTCAGCTCATAGTGATGACCGTGCTGATTGGAATCATACGTGGTCGGAGCGATATTCAGGCAATTCCCTTTCCCGTGTTTCTACTCTCGGGTATAGCACCATTTGTGATGTTTCGTGGGGTGGCCACGCTGATAATGGAGGGGCTTGCGGCCAATCGGGGCCTATTTGCCTATAAACAGGTCACACCCATGGATACGTTCGTCGCACGGACGATTCTGCAGTGTAGTCTCTCGTGTATTTCATACCTGATAGTGGCACTTGCGTTCGCGTGGTATGGGTACGACATGACGATCGCGCACCCCTTGGAGTGGTTGGCTCTACTCGCTGTGGGAGTCGGTTTGTCATTTGGCCTGGGAATGGTTTTGGCTGTCGTCATTGATTTGCTTCCAGAGTTGCGGACGTTTGTGCGGTTCGCATTCCTGGTACTTTACTTTTCTTCTGGCGCAGTGTTTCCGGTTTCTCGTTTCCCAAGTTATGTGCTGCCGTACGTGCAGTGGAATCCTTTCTTGCATTTAATTGAGCTTATTCGCGAGGCCGCATTTCCTTTTTACCGGGTGCTCGACGTTACATCTTTGGCTTACGTCCTCGCCTCTACAGCCATTCTACTGTGTACTGGTTTAGGACTCTTTAAGGTCAGGAAGAATCGGATGTTGGCAATCAAAGGAATCGTGTAAGGATGTTTACGCTCGAAAACGTCACGAAATCCTATTTGACCGCGAGCGGCCGAAAGTACATATTTCGTAATCTTTCCTTCTCATTTCCCGCCGATAAGAACATAGCGCTAATTGGTAAAAACGGTGCTGGTAAGTCGACGCTGATGCGGCTACTTTCCGGCGTCGACACGCCAGATTCGGGTGTGATTCGCACGGATAAAAGTATTTCCTGGCCGGTTGGTCAGGCAGGAGGATTTCAGGGCAGCATGAGCGCCCGCGACAACGTGAAGTTTGTGTGCCGGGTGTATGGGTTCGTCGGCGAGGAAATGCGCGCGAAGGTAAAGTACGTGCAGGAATTCGCCGATATAGGTGACTGGTTTGATGAGCCTATCCGAACCTACTCCTCAGGGATGAAGTCTCGGATCGCATTCGGCCTCAGTATGGCGTTCGATTTCGATTATTACTTAATCGACGAGGTCATGGCGGCAGGCGACAACACTTTCCGCCAAAAATGCGAGGAAGTTTTCGCCCAGAAGCTTGTAAAATCGAAGATTTTCCTCACCACGCATAATATGCGGGAGGTCGAGAGACTCTGCGACCTGGTGATTCTGGTTGATAAAGGCCAGCTTATCGTCTACGACGATGTGCAGCAAGGTATCGAAGCGTATCGAAAAAAATAAGGCATGGAAAAGCGATAATGAATAAAAGCTCTAAACGGCGGAATAGGCGATTGCAGCTCTGGATCATAGGGATCCCGATGCTGCTTGCGGCCATTTACTATGCAGTACTGGCCGTTGATCGCTATGCCAGCATCGCCCAAGTGGTGGTGGTGGACTCCGCTGGAGCGGCGGCCATGGCTCAGCAAAATGCCGGCGCCGCTATTCTTGCAACGTCGACACGTCAGATCTCCAAGGCGGAAACCATCTTCCTTTACGAGTACCTGACCTCCCCCGACATGCTTCAGCAGTTGGAGAAACGGCTACAGTGGCACGAGCATTTCGCAGACCAATTGACGGATCCGTTTTACTGGCTCAGTAAAACCGTTTCCAGGGAAGATCTGTTGAAGTTCTACGAGCGGGTTGTGACGGTCCATATTGATGAGATGACGGGCCTGATTTCGATCGAAGTCGAGGGCTTGACCCCGGAGTTCGCTCATAAGACCTTAAGTGTCATCCTGGACGAGAGCCAGAAATACATCAACGACGTTTCTCGTCAGATTGCGCGCAACCAAGTGCTGTTTGCAGAGGAGGAGCTTGCGAAAGCCCATGCGGACTACGAGCGCAAGCGAGAAGAGCTCGTCGAATTTCAAAGCAAGAACAGTCTGTTGGATGCGGAAGCCTCGGCCAAGTCACAGGCAGGCATCATCGCTGGGCTGGAAGCGACGATCGCCACAGAGAAAGCAACGCTGAAGAGCTTACAAGCGACGCTCAATGCAGACTCGCCCCAGGTTCGGCAGCAGAAGAACCGACTTTCGGCATTGGAGCGGCAACTGAACGCTGAAAAGGCGAATCTGGTTTCGTCGTCGCAGGGGGGCCACCTGAACGTCGTTGCCGCCGCCTACCGCAAGTTAAGCGTCGACGCGGAGATTGCTGAGCAGGCGTATCGCCTAAGTGTCTCGGCATTGCAGAACGCCAAGATCGAAGCGAATAAGAACGTGCACAGCCTTGTAACCGTGGTCCAGCCAAATCTACCCGAGGACCCGACCTATCCACACAAGCTATACAACTTAATTACGTTGTTCGTAGCTCTGCTTCTAATCTATGGAATTGTCCGCTTCGTAATTGCGAGCATTGAGGATCATCGTGACTAGCACAGCGTTTCCCCTGCGTAGTTCCTCCCGGCTGTTTATGTCGCTGGGTTTAGTGGTGCTGCTCTCTGGTTGTGCGGGGGGAATCCTCTCTGGCACCGGCCCGCGCATTGGCGCGATTGTAGAAGCGCCCGAAAAACGCACGATCCCCTATGAATTAGTGGATCTGGCTCCCACGAATATCGCTTCTTATGCTCGGCTGCGCGATGAGACTGTCGCGACGACGGTCTCCTCACCCAAAAGCTTTGAGGTGCGGTTAATCCCAGGCGACGTTTTGCAAGTAATGATCGCTGATATTGGCGCCGAAAGTGCGGTATTCGCGCCATTAGCTGCGGGGGGCACGAAGTTCGAGGCACGTGTGGATTCCGCTGGGAAGATCTCGTTACCCTATGCTGGCCGATTTTCCGTCGCGGGCAAGACACTGGTTGGGGTAGAGGAGGAGATTCGCCGTCGACTCAAGGGTGTGGCATCCGACCCGCAGGTTATGGTCAATCTGCTCGGGGATGTCTCAGGATCGGTGCTGGTGGCGGGTGCGGTGAAGCAACCTGGCCGCTTTTCTGCGCTGCAGGGGCCGTTAACCCTTCTGGATGCGATAAATCTGGCCGGTGGCCCGTTATTGGAGCCGCATTTAGTGTCCGTGACGGTGCGGAATGGCAAAGAGGCGCATGTTTATTCCTATCAGAGCTTGTTAAACGGTCTCAATCGACCTATTTCACCGCGTTCCGAAATAGTCGTGTCACGCGCGAAGAAACGCTTTGTTGCCATGGGGGCCGTGAAAGCGCCGGGGCTGCACGATCTGCCTTCAGATCAGCCGAGTCTATTGGAAGTACTCGGCCAGGCAGGATGGCTCGATGACGCGTCGGCTGATCCACAAGGAGTTTTTGTGTTTCGCCTGGAGCGTAAAGCCGGCGAGGCCGAACCAGTCCCAGAGGTTTTTCGGCTGAATATGCGTGATCCCGCCGCCATATTCTTGGCGAAGGACTTTCTCGTAAAGGCTGAAGATGCCGTATACGTAACCAACGCTGCTGTCCACGAATGGCAGAAGATCATTACGCCGATAGTTCAGGCGATGGCTTTTGGTAGGACTCTTCAGTCGGGGTTCTGACGACTAAGTGAGCACCCGATGGCTGTGACCTAAGTGGCCTCAAACAGTTAGTGAGGCACGAAGTACGGTGTGCCGCGTCGGTCCGCCGAGGCAAGCCAGCGCACATGGTGTATGTTGCTATTGATTCAGCCATTTTTTTTTCCGTTTGAAAGTGGCGGGCTTGGCTCGTTTTAATTATTAATCTTCCGATAACGCATTGAGGATATGCAATGAAAATCGCCATCGCAGGCACCGGATATGTCGGCCTTTCTAATGCAATATTGCTTGCGCAGCACAATGAAGTGATTGCACTAGACATCGATGAGCACAAAGTTGGTTTACTGACTAGAAAGATTTCTCCTATTGCAGATGCGGATATCGAACACTATCTGGCGAATGTGCCCCTAAATTTTAAGGCAACGTTAGACAAGAAAGAGGCGTACGGGAACGCTGATTACGTCGTTATAGCGACGCCAACAGACTACGATCCTGATTCGAATTACTTCAAAACCTCTTCGATTGAGTCGGTAGTGCGAGATGTGGTGGGGATTAATCCAAAAGCTGTAATGGTGATTAAATCGACCGTTCCGGTGGGCTATACAGCGCGCCTGCGGGAAGAGTTTCCGGGTGCGCATATTATATTTTCTCCCGAGTTCTTGCGAGAAGGAAAAGCCCTCCACGATAATCTGCATCCCGCGCGAATTATAATTGGCGATAGATCTTCGCACGCAGAGGGTTTCGCAGCTTTATTATTGCAAGCAGCGGTGAAAAAAGATGTTCCAGTGCTTTACACAGGTTCCACCGAAGCAGAAGCAATCAAACTGTTTGCGAACACGTATCTCGCAATGCGCGTCTCATTTTTTAATGAGTTAGACACATACGCAGCAATCCATGGACTTAATACGGCTCAAATTATCGACGGAGTTTGTCTGGATCCCCGTGTTGGTCCCGGGTACAACAACCCATCGTTCGGCTATGGTGGTTATTGCCTACCTAAGGATACTAAGCAGTTGCTGGCCAACTATAAGGTGGTTCCGCAAAACCTAATACAGGCCATTGTTGCTTCAAATACTACGCGAAAGGACTTCATCGCCGAGGATATTATTCGTCGCAACCCTCGCATTGTAGGTATTCATCGCCTCATTATGAAGAGCGGCTCTGATAATTTCCGCTCTTCGAGCATTCAAGGTGTGATGAAACGCCTGAAGGCCAAGGGGATCGAAGTAGTGATATATGAGCCGACGTTCACGGATTCCGAGTTTTTCCACTCTCAGGTCATACGTGACTTAAATCATTTTAAAGAGGTCTCCGACGTGATTCTGACAAATCGGATGAGCGAATCTCTCGCGGACGTTGTTGAGAAGGTGTATACACGTGACATCTTTGGTACAGATTGATGACTTAAACTGGCGCACTCCATGCGAGGTTTGCAGAAATTAGCTGCGACAAGTGGGGCACACTCGCTATGGCGTGTCGCAAGCACATTGCATACTGAGAGTTTCATCAGTCTCAACCAATATCTAGAAATGCAGGGTCATACCAACATGAAAGTCGGGGCAAGAAACAAGAAGCGTCCACATAGACCGTTGAGAGTGGAGGCATCATACGGCGAGCGCAATTGCTCGGCGACCGTACTGAGCGAAGGGGTTATGCCTGCCTGCGCTACGGATAGTGAGGTCCTTGCACCGCGACAGTCCGTATGCTCCAGTGATCTGCTGTGGACGTGGCTACGCACTTTCATGCTTTCACTAGACCAGTCAAAGCGCGCTTCGATACCGGAATACGAGAGGGTCCCATCGGCGGTCCAGTGGTTAATATGTCTACTGAGGCCGACCTGGATTTGGGATATTGGCGTTCATGACGATGAAATGTACTTCGCTTTGTGTAAAGCGATTGAAAGAGCGGGTTTGTCGGCGAATGTTCGGGGTATTCTGATAGATGAATGGGACGAAGGGCGGCAGAGTAGCTTCGAGTCTGGTAACTCGGAATTTAGCTTCTCTGAGTTGGCCACAGTTGATACGGCTGCCACGTATCTTGCCGCCGAGTTTGAGCTGGATATGGTGCATGTTCACGCTCAAGCGCTGGGCATGGATAAAACTCGAGAACAGGTGCTCACGTGTATAAGGCATCTTTCCGAGAAATCCTTGCTTCTTTTTTCCGGTGTTCCCGGAAAAATCAATTCGGGACCGGCTCAAGCCTTTTTACGCGAATTAAAAAATCGTTATCAGTATCTATCCTTCCCAGGACCGGGCGGTTTCACGATTTTTCTGACGGGCATTCCATCATCACCGGAGCTTGAGTTTCTTTACAGTGCTGCGGCTGAGCCGGCCAACGCAACTTTGCTACGCTTAATCTTTGAAAATTTGGAGGCGCAGAATAACCGTTTGACGAAGACAGTCCATGATGGGGATGATTTGAGAGCGGGCAAGACGGCAATTAAGTTGCGTTTAGAAGAGACTGATCGGCTTCGGAGCGAGATGGTGTCGTTGAGCCGTCAGCATATGGATTTGATGGCCAAGTATGAGGCGTTGATCTCGACAAATGCGAACAGCTTGCCGCACACGCGCGGGCTGGGCAAAAATGTTGCCGAAGGTAGGCCTTTAGCAAGCGCACCGCTGGAAGCGGCCGATTCCAGAAAGCTGGCGGGTGAGTCGGAGGATGCCTTAGCTCAGATAAAGGAGTTGCAGACACTTTTGGCTGCGAGCCAACGTCGGGAGCGGAAGCTGGTAGAAGATGTCGCTGCGCTGAGCAAGATGATCCTTACTGCTCATGTGACAGCAAGTGCTCCAGAGGGCGAATCTACGGCGAAGTCCGAGTGCGCCGCCCCAGCTAAAAAGGCGGAAGATGTACCGGCGGGAAATAACGGTCCTGTTCCCCCGGTGACCGTTCTTTCTAAACCTATCTGGTCGGCTCTGTTTTGGCGCAGAAAATCTAAGGGCCTAGCTCATGCTGACAGGCGGCTTATAGAAATTATCGAGGCCTCAGGTTTGTTCGATGCGCAATGGTATCTAGCTACTTATCCTGAAGTTACAGCCTCAAAAATGTCTCCCATTGAACACTATCTTAAACTGGGCGCGGCGCAAGGATACAACCCGGGGCCTCGCTTTGACGCAGCGTACTACCTAAATAAATATAGCGATGTAGCAAAAGCAAATATGAATCCCTTGATTCACTACATTAAGCATGGGCGCTTCGAAGGGCGTAAGCCTTCTGCGAACGGCGAAGTTATTTAATGAGGTTAAGTATGCTGAGTGATGTTGGTAGCGTTGTAAGACTGTTGGCACAGTCAGAGTTGTTTGACCGTAATTGGTATTTGGCCCAGTATCCTGATGTCGCATTGCTCGACATTGACGCCGTGGAACATTTCGTAAAATTAGGTTGGCGGCTCGGCCGTGACCCTAGTCCGAATTTTTCTACGGAGAAATATTTGGAGCGACATCCGGAATTGCGCGAATCTGCGATTAATCCGTTGGCTCACTATCTGGCTAATAAGTCCATCAGGACGGACTCCGAAGTCGATGGTAATAAAACGCTTCCCTCTGAAGCGGGTAAGCCACAGATCAGACGACTGGTTCCATCTGAGACATCCAAGCCACGAAAGAAGTCGGCGGCCGGTATTAAGTGGTCCGAGCAACAAACAGCCGACGCGAAGCTGAGTCGAATTGACGAGCTGTTTCGATTCCGACGATTTGCAGATATTTTTTATGTGGAGGAGGCGCTTCGCAGATCGAAGACGATTGAAGATAAGGTCATTCTTAGCTATCTTCGTTGTCGCCTCAACTCCAGTTTTCGGATTTTTGGCCGCGTTATACGCGCAGGCGAATATTTGTCGCGCTCCAAAAAGGCTGCAGCCATTCTTGGCGAGGCGCGTTGCCTAAATGTGTCGGTCTTATTTGCGAAAGCCCTAACTCGTTTAGGTTCGACTGATGCAGCATTGAGGGAGTTGGAACGTTGGGAATCGTCCTCTCCCCTAGCCATCACATTGGCAAAAATTGATATTCAGTTGAAGGCTTATCCGCAGGCTGCTCTGGAATCGCTGGCAGGCCTTGCTGATCGTGACGAAGTCCCGTTCTCCTACAAGATCCTCTACGCGGAACTTTTGTTAAGCCGCGACCAAGTAAAGTCGGCGATTGCATTTTTGAATAAATTAAATCCCGACAGCCCGGAAAAAGACGTAGAACGGTCTGTTGCGTTAATAAACGCTTACATCTCTGATAGGCAATCGGCAGCGGCCAATCAAACTGTCTGCAACTTGTATAGAAGCATGGAATTGCCGGTGCCAGAAGTTGGGTCTGGGCAGATCTTTTCTATCGCAAATATCAAAAACACAGTGGTTCCGACATTAGGCTCGGAACATCCGGAAATCACTGTGTTGATGACGACATACAATTCGGCAGCTGTCGTTGAACACTCAATCAACTCGGTGCTGGCCCAGACGTTCGACGAATTTGAATTAATAATTGTAGACGACTGCAGCTCGGATGGTACGCGCGAAATTCTACGACGCTATGCTTCTCTTGACGGAAGGATTAAACTCATATTTAACGATTCGAATATGGGTACCTACGCGTCTAAAAATAAAGGTGTCATGATCGCACGTGGCGCTTTCGTTACATGTCATGACTCGGATGATTGGATGCATCCCATGCGGTTGCAGCTGCATTTTGAGCTAATGCAAAAACGTCCAGAAATAGTCGCATCGCGCTCGAAATGGCTTAGGATTTCGGAAAGTGGCACATTTTCGCTCACCAGATGGCAGCGAGAGTATATGCACTTTAATCCTGCTTCGCCCTTTATTCGAAGGGAGGTATTCCAGGAAATAGGTCTCTTTGATGAGGTGCGCGCGGGAGCTGATTCGGAATTCTGGGCTCGGCTTACTGCGGAGTATGGACGGAAGAAACTCGCCGGCATCAGTAAGGCATTGACGCTCGGTCTGCACCATGCCAGTTCTTTGACCACTTCAGGCGCCACTGGCGTGAACGAGGAAGTGTACTCCCCAGTGCGGGAAACCTATGCTGAGCAGTGGCTTGCCTGGCACCGCCGTGCGCTTAGCCGCGGACGTCTATGTCTTCCACTGCAGGTGGCCGACAGAGCGTTCCCTGTTCCAGATGAACTTCGCGTACCGTTGGTCGAAGACCGATACAAGTGTGAGATTGTTCCAGTCCGCCTCGAGTCTGCCACCACGAAGAGCACACCGAATGTCGTGTTCGGGATATCGCTGGCTTCCGCCGTAGTGGGGAACTGGGAGCATACCTGTTACATGCTCGAGCGAACGCTGAATTCGCTGTTACGTCAGACCGACGGGCGCTTTGTCGTATTAGTATGTGGTCATGAAAGGCCGGATTTGGATGCATTTAGCGATCCTCGGGTACAGTTTATTGAGTCAGACGCAAAGCCGCCTAAAGACAAGGCGGGATACCGAAAGGACAAAATGTATAAACGGCTGCTGCTTGCGAACCATCTGCGTAAACTCGGTGGCGGTTACTTTATGCCACTTGACGCGGATGATTTGGTGCATTGCCGGTTAGTCGAACACATTCTGGCCGACGATAACCGCCGGGGTTATTCCATTCGCAAGGGCTATGCCCTTGACTGGAATAATAGAGTCCTTGGATCCGTTCCTGGAGTGTGGGACGCATCGTTTGACCAAGTTTGCGGCAGTAGTGGCATCTTTTATTTTTCTCCCAGCGAACTCCCTCACCTCGAAAAAGGCAAGAAGGAGTCGATTCTGGACGTTTTTGCACAGCACGGATATTGGCGTGTAACGTCGCAAGAGTTGGGGCGTCCGTTAGCCGACGTTCCGTTCGATGCGGCGATTTATGTCCTTAATCATTCACAGAATATCTCGTTTAGTTTGCAGCGTGGTGATATCCGTCAGAAGAATATTTTAGAGTCGGTGGCACGCCATAGCGTTCCTGACGGGGAATCCGTGCTCAAGGATTTCCTTGATGCCGAATTCAGATTTTGACGTGGCGCGATGTAGTCAGCGCAGGCCTATAAAGTGACCCTTAGGTCGACGTGTCTTAGAAGGATTTATATGCACAGTGTGCCGTTGTTTGACCATATCATGGTTCCGGAGCAAGTCCGAAGGTGGGGAAAGGGCTTGATACCGGAACAAGTGCGGAAAGTAATAGGGCAGCTTGATAAAAAACCAGTTGGTCGTGCGCTGGCAGAGAGCTTTGGCTTGAAGGTCCCACGTCTTTACCAGATGAACATCGGGCTATTTGATGCATTAGCATTGGCTAATTCGCACACGGATACGGAATTTGTTGTCAAACCAGTCCACGGTAAAAATAGCTGGTGCGTCCTTTTGCTGCGGCGGACGGACCACGGGGTTTTTTTTGACGTCATGGCGCAACGCGAGCGGTCAATTGAAGAGTTATGCACCGAGACCTATAAAAGCTACGTAAAAAGGCGTATTGGGGTGGCATCCAATACAGTCAATTTGTGGATGGTAGAACAGCTTCTTATTCCATCGCCCGAATCCTTCGTGCCTATCGACGACTTCAAGTTTTACGCTTTTTACGGCGAAGTCGCGCTTATCTTGCATAAACGGAATTTCTTCGTCGACGGGAAATGGAGCAGTCTATATCGTTGGTATGACTCGTCATGGAATCCTATCGGAACGGGCAAGTATGATGATAAGTTAGGGCTGGAGATGAGGCCACCAGCGAATAGTGACTCCCTAATGCAGGCTGCAGTCTCGACTTCCCTCAAATTGCTTGCCCCATTTTCACGAATCGATTTATATCTTTCCTGTGGCGCTGTGTATTTTGGTGAATTTACCATGCTGCCGGGCAATCCACGTGGATTTGATGATGAAACGAACTCCCGGTTGGGCCTGTGTTGGACATCTGCGGAAGATCGCCTTATTCAAGACGTGAAGGGCGGCGCGATTCCAGTCGAGTTGTATGAATGCTATGAAAAAGGTCTGGTCGACGGTTGGCGCAATTTACGGGTCTAGCGCGGGAAGGTTTACACCTGTTAAACATCATCGAGTAGGTGAGGATGATGTGCTGCTTAGTTTAATGTGCACCCCCAGATTATGACCTACCGTGTCGGCGACCTATATCTGGATTCGCTTCGCCAGTTCTTTGATGCAGATTGGTATTTGCATCAGTATCCCGATGTCTCGGCTGCACGAATTGAACCGTGGAAACACTTCTCGTCTTTTGGACGCCGAGAGGGGCGGCTGCCGTGTGACCTATCCGCCCGGCGTTATGAGATAAAGGCTCTAGCAGAAGGTTCAGGATCAATTGCGTCCTATTACCTGTTCGAAATTGCGATGGGAGGTGTGGCGGGTCCCGCGCGAACATTAGAGATTGCTTATGCAAATTGGGCCTTAGCAAAACTTCGGGTGGAAGAGGGGTGCTGGAGCGACGCGAAGTTCCATTTGAACCTCGCGAGTCGTTGTCCCGCGTTGGTTCAGCTAATTTCCCCAATTGACTTCGGGCTGATCCGTTTTACTCAAATCTTCTACCAGCACGGCCGCGATGCTGGGTTAGCCTTTGTCGAACAGCTGCCGGCGCCTTTGGGCGAGGACGCCAATTTCATGCTTGCGCGCGCAATGTGCGGAGAGACGTTGCGACGGCTAAATGAGATGTACGTGCGGTTCGGACTCTTGTCTCTAGAATGCCCAAGCGCGAATGGGTTGACGTATTTAGACGACTTGCGTTTTTGTAGGAGACGTATTGCAGAAGGGCGCCAACGTCGCCATGTAAGTCCCGTACTTAACCGATTTAAAATATCCGTAATTGTGCCTGCGTTTAATGCCCAAGATACGCTGGACCTAGCTGTGCAATCAGTTCTAAATCAGACTTGGGAGAATATTGAAGTTTTGATCGTCGACGATGCCTCGACGGATCGGACGGCGCAAATCGTTGCGGCTTTTCAGCAGAGAGATAGTAGAGTACGTCTGATCTCACACGACCGGACCGGCGGGGCGTATGTCGCGCGGAACAGTGCGCTAGCAGTTGCGGATGGCGACTTTATCACCGTACATGACGCCGACGATTGGTCTCATCCTGAGAAATTGGAGCGTCAAGTCTCGGCGATACTCGCTCATTCCAATTGCATGGCGAGCCTGAGTTTTTGGGTCCGGTGCACACCCGAACTGGAATTTCGCCGATGGAACATGACTGGCGGGTGGATCTACCCGAATACCTCGTCGCTGATGTTCAGGCGGGAGGTGTTTAATCGGCTTGGGTACTGGGACCGAGTTTCGGTCAACGCGGATTCCGAGTATCTTTTGCGGCTTAAATCTGCGTTCGGTGCCGGCGCCTGCATCGATGTACTTCCCAATGTGCCGCTTTCGTTTGGTCGCATCCTTCCTAACTCACTCACGAATGCTACGTCTACTCATCTCCGTACGCAAATAGCAGGTGTTCGAAAGGAGTATCAGGCCGCAGCTGGCGCGTGGCACAAAAGTGCTGTCGATTTTTTTATTCCCCGCCATCCGAGTTCCCGTGCCTTTCCTGCTCCCCCATCTATTCTCCGTGTCGCGCCGGTGACTTCTTTGGAAGTCGCCGAAGACAAAGACCTGCTCGGTCAAAGCGGTTTATTTGATCCTGAGTGGTATGTGCGTCGTTATCCCGACGTGAAAGGATTTTCTGGTGAGCTGATAGACCATTACCTGCGCCATGGTGCTAGCGAGGGTCGGGACCCAGGCCCTAATTTCTCTACAAGCGGATATAGATTCCAATACATGGAGGCGAGTACGCATAATGAGGTACCGGCGATTCATTACCTCCGTGCCTGGCCAGTTAGTGCCCGCGAGCCCTTTACGTGCCTTGATGGCAACTTAAGTGAACTTAAGGCCGACGCGCCCACATTTGTGATGGTAGGCCATTCCTGCGAGGAAAGAGTTTTCGGAGCGGAGCGCAGTTTCGCTGATACGCTAAGCATATTGAGCGAGCTTGGTCCCCGATTGGTCGTCATCTTGCCGTCAGCCAATAACGCTAGTTATGTTAGGAGCCTGTTGCCTTACTGTCACAAACTATACATAACACCATATGGGTGGTGGCGGGCTAGCAGCGCGCCAGATCGGTCCGTTATAGATAATTTTTCGAAGATTTTTAGGCTAGAGAATCCTCGTGCCGTTTACGTCAACACGGTTGTGCTCGGTGAGCCATCATTGGCCGCACGTTCCCTAGGCGTTGGGGTCATCACGCACGCGCGCGAGATGCCGCGCGGAGATCCTGATTTATGCCAGTGTCTAGACGAAAGTGCGGAAGATATTCGTACACGGGTCATTGAAACGAGCGACAGAGTGATTGTCCCTTCGAATTTCCTTGGCCATTATTACGCCGAAGGACATAGGGCTGCCGTCGTCATCCCCAACTTCGTAGATGTGACCGCCTTTTCGAAAATCTCTGTAAACAGGCGGGTCCCGGATCCTATAAGAATTGGTCTAGTGTGTAGTAACTCGCCAAAGAAAGGGGTCGAAGATTTTGTTACCGTTGCACGTGGGCTAGAGGCTAGGCAATCGAACGCAGTGTGTGTCATATTCGGCATGGACGCCTCAGAGGCAGCAGGTTTTGGAAAACTACCAAGGAATTTGCGGTTCTTTGGCTACGTTGCTAGCCCTACCCAGGCGATGGAAAGCATGGACCTTCTCCTCTGCTTGCCAAAATTCGATGAGCCGTTTGGGCGAGTCGCTATCGAGGGTATGGCCGCAAGGTTACCAGTCGTAGCTTACGCGCGCGGTGCATTGGGCGAAATTGTCGTTGATGGTGAAACGGGTTTTCTAGTGGAGCCCGATGACATGGAGTCACTGATGGACTACGTATGTCGCCTTGTTGAAGACGGTTGCCTTAGAGATGCCATGGGCACGGCGGCATATGTACGGGTTTGTGCACTCTTCGACAAGCGACGGGCTCTGAAGCTGTGGGGTCATGAATTGCAATCTTGGGTTTCGTTGACTGGCGGGCAACATCTTCGGTCGGAGGCGACATGGAAAGCGTAGTTGGTACGCGATTCGAGGGGCAATCAGGTGGGGCAATTGAGCTGCGCGTTACTACTTGGGCGATCGTGTGGACGCGTGCTTGCGCCATGTTTGCGCTGACTTGGATTGTTTGTGTTTTGCCCATTACGGCGCACTCCGAGGGTCTTGTGAGCAACTGGGACCGGGTTCCAGTAAAGTTGAACAGATCCGATCTTAGTTGTCCCACTGCGCCTACCCTCTCCCCGGACCTAAAAGCAAAAGGCTACTATGTGGATTCAGCTTTCTCAGTTGCTGATCCAGTTCGGCAAGAAGAGTATAAAGAAGCTACCGACAGCTACCGCAGCGCGGGCACGAAGGTTATGAAGCTAGCCGATTTATACCGAAACACCGGTGATGTAGGTGCCGCAGTATGCGCACGCAATTGGCTGAATCGATTTTCGCTCGATCGTGCGCTACTCGGAAAGATGGATGGCTCACAAGCACATTTTTATCGCGCGTGGATGCTCAGTGCTTTTTCGATCTCGTGGCTTAAGGTCAGAGACGCACGAATACCGATAGACCCGAACATGCAACAAGATATTTTGGGGTGGATTGATAAACTCGCACAGTTGACTATCCAATTTCAAGATCGCCGGTACAGCGGAAAAAAAGCGCCCAATAACCTGCATTACTGGGCCGGGCTTGGTGTCATGTCGGCAGGCATAGCATTAGACAATAGAAAATACTATGATTGGGGTCGAAAGGCGTTTACAAGCGGCGCGAATAGCGTGACCGATAAAGGATTCCTTCCGGCTGAACTCGCTAGAGGTAAACGCGCGTTAGGCTACCATATCTATGCTAGCGACCCGTTAGTGACAATGGCCGAACTCGCCGCAGCTAACGGCGACGATTTGTATAACGCTAATAACGGCGCCGTGAGACGACTTGTCGAGAATGTCGCTCGATGCATTTCAGATCCAGCCCTCATGACGAGCGAAACAGGCGTGAAGCAAGCCGGATTGGGACGGCGAGTCCATTTAGGTTGGGCCGTCCCGTATACCGTGCGATTCGGTAGCCCGGATCTAGACCGTCTATTAGACAAATATCCACTCCGCGCCCGCTTGGCGAGAGGAGGAGAAGCCCCTCCGGCCGTCTGCATAGAAAGTATCGCTGAATGTAAGCCGTAAAACGGCGATCATCGCGGCATTGTGGGTTGGACCTGTTCTGATCCGCACAAATGTTGCAGGAATGACGCCTAATATCGATTCCGGCTTATCGCAGCGCTATGATCGCCCGCGAGCGTTGTGCCGGCCATTTTTTTGCTTGATCAACCTTTGCACCCGCGCATACCGTCGCGGCGCCTTTCTTATTATTAGCTCTATATTAGCATTTATGCACATCAAACCACCCACTTCTGCACCTACAAAGGTAGGGGCATCGGCACTTCAGGATCTACCAAAGTTTATCGTCTCGCTGGAAGAGTTCCCAACGAGCCCAAGCCTAGGCCTTTATTCGTTCGTCGAACATAGCTTGTCATTTGATTTTATATATAGACCTGGGCAGGGGGACCGGCTTTTTGTTCTGTTTAGTGGTCACGCAAACCGCGAACGGTTAACACCGCCCATTTTTCAACGTTGGTCTTGGGCTCCTAATTTTCCTGGGCATTGTTTGTACATAGCAGATCCGATGCTTCAATACCATGACGACATGGGACTGGCGTGGTATTTCGGGTCCGAGTCAGTGGATATAACGCCAACGATTACCAAAATAGTGCGGACTGTTAGTAACGGTATAGGTCTGTCGGAGCGGGATATAATTTTTTATGGTTCGTCGGGCGGTGGATTTGCGGCGTTGAAGCAATGCCCTCGTATGCCACAAGCCACTTATGTCGTGATCAATCCGCAGACTGATATTACTAAGTATAAAAGTGGCCACGTCGAAACGTTTTTAAGAAATTGTCTAGGCGGACGCGGAAGAGACCAAGCCAGTGCGGAGTTTGGTGAGCGGTTGAGTGTCTTTCATGATGCCAAGTCGTTGACGGAAGCCAATATCGTCTACGCCCAGAACACTGGGGATCGGCATCATTTACGTTCCCATCTGCAGCCGTTGGCTGAGAAACTGGGCTTTCCTGCTGATAGCAGTGGTGTGCACGGAAAATTTGAGGTACTGCTGTTTGAATCAGAAGGAGGTCATCGTCGCGGCGAGCCGCTTGAGTTAGTGCCGACATTGTTGGGAAAGGCCGTACAAAAATCTAAGGACGTAGGTACCGCCATTTAAACTAGGCAACTGCGCGCCCGGCATGCGTATGCTGCGTCATCCGAGCGCGCCGATCATCCATGTAGGTGCATGAGATTGGAGGATCGCAATTCTTTCAACTCGATCTGCCAGTAGACCCGCTTTCGCTTATATTCCGGGCTTTTCGCATGGCTTTCACTTGCTTGAGGCTGTAAGTAAACTGTCGCGACAGGCCTAAAACGTCTTCCACGTATACCTCAATATTTGCTGTTTGGAGGACCCGCAACTGGCCGTCAGTGAGTTCTAGATAAGCGTCGCATGTGTCCGCGCCCATTAGATAGCCGGAATCAAAAAGCGATTGGCCGTTAGCGGATCTCAATCTATAGATGAGTTGATATCCCATGTAGAGACTTCTGATATTTGTGCTAATGCGCAACATCTTTCTGCTTGACGTCATGGAGATGACGGTGGCTCTGCAGGCGAGTTGGTGTGCTAGGGCATCGTTGTGAGTACGGAAATCGAGAACGGGTGGATGTGCTGTCTGGTGCCGCGCAACTATGTCTGTCAGCTGAAGGTCGCAAGAGAGTGCGCGGATCACTTCGATAATTGCATCCTTATCAGGCTGGACGTGGCCGTCGCCCCAATTGCCGATCACTATATTTGCCGCCGCTTGCTTCAAATAGCGTCGCACATGTTTTCTCAAGTGGGAATGATCGTAGCCGTTGATAAAAATTAATTGGCGATGAATATTGTTATCGCCTAGTTTATATGGAACTCCTGATCGCTCAAGTGCGAGGCGAATCTGCTGGATACTAAAGTCTGAGCCGGCATCGAAGCAAACTCTGAAATATCTCTTTAAATGCGCCGCGTTGTACTGCGTAATGTCAGTCTGAGGATTCCATGCAAAGCTAAGCGCTTGGTCAGCATGCCGCATATGGTTGTGTACGTTCATGCATGCAAATCCTCCGCCCGAGCCGCCGGCGAGGATCAACCGTTTACCTGTTGACTCGACCACTGCGTCCAGCAGGTGTGCGATCTTTGCTGCAATATTGGCATCTACTCGGTTCCATAAGTACCACGAGAGGTTCAACTCTTGTGACAGCCTGAGGCTGGGATCGGATATGGATATCAGTCCTACTTGTGCGGCATCTGCAACTCCGCGGAAGTAGAAGACGGGGGGCGTAACTTTGGTGCGGCTCACGAGGCCATGGAAGCCGACTAAAATATATTGTGCGTGTCGGTCAATATCGGTTAGATATAACTGCAGCGGGGTGCCTTCGACATCAACTTCGTGAACACCTTTATCTCCAAGGCGTGACAAGAACTCAGCAACATTATTGGCTCTGATTGTGTTCAATTTATCCCCTGTGTGCGGATTTGGGTGCTAAGAAAGCAACGCATATCTTAAAGGCTAGCGGACGCAGGCATAAGCCAAGCGGTGCGCTGGGTCGAGGGTATGGTCTCGCTCTAACAGTCGAGTTAATTTTTGAGATTCAGCAAGTCATCATAAATCTTTCCCAGTCTCAGGCTTATCAGCTTTGGGTGATCGGCGAAAGCGCGATGCAGATAGGCATCAGCGATTTCGCGGCGCGCCGCGTGGGAAGAATGCGCCAACTCCAAGATGGCTCGTTGCAAATCTTTGGACGACCTAGGGTTATACAAGAGGTGGTGTGTTGAAGGCGGAAACAGCTCGCGCATAGCTGGAATATTAGGTGCGACCGTTGGTACGCCAAGCGTTAGACCAAGTACCGCGACACCGGAGGTGATAATCTTGTGATATGGAAGTAATAGTCCAAGATGCGACCGCAATAGATCTGCCACAGCATGATTCGGGGTAGCTTCGAACGTGAGGGTGAGCTCCGGCCTCGCCTGTGCATATGACGCTAGTGTTTCCACTAATGTATTGGCTCTGACAGGCTTGCCCACGAATCTCAGCTTTAATTCATTCGGCACTAGAAAGCGTGATGGCAACTTATCCAGCAATTCGATCAAATTTTTATACTGTCGGACGAATCCGAAGCATAGGATTGTCTTCGAAGTGGTCGGCATTCCCGCACATTCGATACTTCTTTCTGTTGGCTCATATACATCGAAGTAGGCGGGATGAGCGAGTATGGTGACTGTCTCGAGTGAATCCAATGCACAATTCGACAGCAGAAAATTCGCCGATGCCATATTATGCACCAGTATACGGTCGGCCACTCTAGCAAGCTTTCTGCGCAGGCTGTTTATCAAAGTTGGATACGGGCATTCGTGCGGGAAGGCATTGTGCAATGTCCAGACGATCTTCCCCCCCACCGCTTTGTATTGTTCCAAGCGCTGAATGTACTCTTTACTCTTGGCCAGTGCTTGGGCCCTATTTTCGCACTTTGCAAAAAGGGTCTCTTCCCAGTGGATGTGAAAAATTGGCAGACTGCGTGGCCGTGCCAGCGCCTTATGTGAAGTCCCCGCAACTGGACGATAGCGTTCCCGAATCGACGAGTACAACAGTTGCTGATAGGGATTGCTATAGATTCGCGAGTTGAGAATCTGCGTGGACATTAAACTGCCACCTCTTCTATAGTCATGTTACTGCCGTTTAAAGATTGGAACACAGGTATATTACGGTGGAGAGCGCTTTGCAGCCTCGGAGGAGGATTGACAAACGCTTCGGGTTCATTGACGAGATTTCGCTTCACCCTATCAACAATTTCGCGACAGGCTGTGTCCCGACCCTTAACATGATAAAAAGAGCCATGGATTTGGATCGAATTTGCTATAGCTTGCACGAAGTCGTCGGTGAGTTTCTTGTCGACCGGTTGTGGATGAACCCAGAATGTTTCTAGGGCGCCTTGGTGCGTGAGTCCAGCAATATCATAAATTGCTATTCCCAAGGTCTTTACCGGAGTGCCGGCTCTCAAACTATGGAGTCCAACGGTTGAGTTGATAGTTATTACGCCGCGACTTCGTCGTATTAATCGTTTCAGATTACAACGGCTTACTGTGAGGACACGATTTTGGACACCATATTCTTTTGCTAACGCCCTTATTTTAGCTTCCCAACGCTCTAATCCATTGTCCAATGGATGCAGTTTTGCTACTAACATTTCCTCTGTCGACGCATTCCGTGCGAATGAATCAATAACTTCCCTTATCATGTCGATCTGTTTTCGATAAGGAGAATTGCAACGGATTTGATAGTCGGCTTGTAATTGCAGCGCTAGCATCCAATACCGCTGCTTAGATGCCCAAAGTTTGTTTATTGCGTCGACGCGTTTAGGTTCGGTAAAAGCGCTGTAAATTTTGTTGGGAATCCAACTGAGATAGTCAATGACCGGATGATAGTATTTGTCCGCTCGATAATAAGGGTACGGATAAGGGAATAAAGCGGTGATCAGGTTGTACACGACTTCGTTAGCCGCTTCGATGGCGAAGCGATGAGAAAACTGACTTTGAGGCGCTTTTGTTATATGGACCTGCTGAGCTATACGGCGAATTGCTTGCGGGTCGTTTGGAAAATGCGAGAGCGCTCCCATGCCGCCTCTTTCGAGAGTAAGCCAGTCCGGGCGTAAATATCCGAACTCCATAGCGTATGTTCTGATGTCTAATGCAGCAGCTACTTCGCGCGCGACGGCATGGTATGGTAGCCTATCGGCATAATATAGTATGTCAGTTATCCGCTTGTCGTTTAAATATTGCTTAAGAAATGCCGCCCAATTAGCGAATCGACCACGGTAATTGTCTGCGCCGCGTTTTCTCCAGTAGGCCCAGTCTCCCATTGACAAGTTGATTCGGTGGACGATGAACCCAGCCGACTCAAATTCCTCGGCCAGTTGCCTCCAGAACGTGGACGGGGGCCCTTGAAGAAAGAGGATTTTTCTGCGTGTATCGATTTTGTTCATGCGCTACGGGACGGCACTGATTCTCAAAAAAACGGTGATTGTACTTTCGGTCGTGGTTTTGAAACCATACGAGTCAAATTCGAAATACTCCTATGCCGTGAGTGGCACTCGTCTGCAGCATTTCTGCCGCAAGTCGTGCTGGGGGTACGTATCGTATCGAATTATGCACACAATAGGGTTGTGCTGCGGCATAATCTCCGAGTGAACAGAACGCGGTCAGAGAGGCTCGACGATGTACAGGACCCCTCGGTTAGCATCTTGAATGCGCCTTTGCCTGCCAACAGCGCTCCCGGCCACTTCCTTAAATAGCCTTTGTTTTACGAGTTCGTCGTCTGGTTCCTTGCACATGAAAGATTCAGCTCCCCTTATGCCCTCTGTTACTCCTTCAGAAGTGCCCCCGCTATCCAACATGCCAGAGTGGTCCACATTTCAGGAGTCCTTACAGGGTGCAGACTGCAGGGGAGAAAAGCTTCGGCTTATCGATGCGGCAGGCCTATGTGTCGACCTCAGCGCGCAACCCTGCTCTGAAGATCTGACCAGGGCTTCCGAGGCGCTTTTAAGTGCGCGAGATTTCACCCGGATGCGCCGGCGATTGTTGGAAGGCGGAGTGGTGAACCCCACTGAAGATCGCGCTGCGTGGCACTCCATGCTGCGCGAGCCTTCGCCCACCCCTGAAGTTGCCCACGAGCGCAATCGCTTGCTCCAGTTCGTCCAACGCGCAGACAATGAACGTCGCTGGCGTCACGTGCTGCACATCGGCATAGGGGGCAGCGACTGGGGCTTGCGTTTAACGGTCGCAGCATTCGGATACACGGGAACCTGGCGCGATATTCGTTTTGTGGCCAACATTGACGGTCATGCAATCGAAGGCGGGATTGCGGGGCTGAATCCGCACGAAACCGTCGTCGTAATCGCCTCCAAATCATTCGCGACGGCAGAGACCCTGGAGAACGCGCGCCGCGCTTTGGAATGGCTACGCGCATCAGGCGTGAAATGTCCTGAGCGCCAGCTCGTTGCCGTCACCGCTCGTCCCGCCTTGGCGCGCGAATTCGGCGTGCCCGAAGATCAAATCTTCCCATTCTGGGATTGGGTCGGTGGTCGATTCTCGTTTTGGTCGTCGGTCTGCGTCTCAACCGCGCTGACCGTCGGGACCGACGTCATGGCCGGGATGCTAGCTGGTGCGCATGCGATGGATGAGCACTTCCGCACCGCGCCCATCGAGCGCAATGCGCCGGTACAACTGGCTCTGGCCGGCGTCGCGAATCGCAGTGTCCTGGGGCTGAGCTCTTTAAATATCTCGGTATACGACTCTCGCCTGTTCCACTTGGTGCCTTATCTGCAGCAGCTGGAAATGGAATCGCTGGGCAAGTCGGTCACGATCGCTGGCGAACCAGTAGGTGTGCCAACCGGACCCGCCGTATGGGGCATGCCGGGCACCGACGCGCAGCACACCTTCTTCCAATGGCTGCACCAAGGCGATGGCGCTGCCGTTGACTTCATTGTCTGCCAGCAAGCTGATCATCGCTGGCCTGAGCATCATCAGCAGCTTATCGCCAACTGCCTGGCACAGCGCGAAGCGCTATTGCGCGGGAAGTCGTATGAAGAAGTGCTTGCGGAAATGGAAGGCACGGGCGACCCAGAGCACGTAAAGTGGTTGGCCAAGCACAAGGTATATCCGGGTGGTCGTCCGTCGAACCTGATCGTCTTGCCGCGTCTGAGTCCTTATACGCTGGGCGCTTTGATTGCCCTGTACGAGCATAAGGTATTCGTGCAGGCGCTTATCTGGGGTATTAATCCGTTCGATCAATGGGGTGTTGAGTTGGGCAAGACCCTTACCGCCCGCATTCGAAAGGATTGGGAATCGATGTCCGAGGGCAAATGTGATGCTGTGTCGAGCCACGACCCGTCGACGCAATACTGGCTGGAGCGTTTCGCGCCTTCGCGCAAGTGAATGCAGAGAGGAAAGCCGTGTCTTCACGGCTGGTACGGCAGGTGAGGATAGCGCGAACTCGCGCATCACCTGCCGTTTTTTATAGCAATTCGCTTAGCGCCGATACCGTGCGGCGCAACTGCTCTTCGGTGTGCATGCAAGAGACGAAAAAACGCAGCCTGGCCGATTTTTCCGGAACTGCCGGATAAAGAATCGGCTGCACATTGATGCCTTGCTCGAACAGCGCAGCCGATAGCCGCGCGGCTTTAAGAGAACTGGCAATAATCGCTGGCACGACGGCGTAACCGGTACTTGACCCGGTGTCGATACCGGCGGCTCGAGCCGATTCCAAGAAATACTTCCCGCGAGCTTGCAGCGTAGTGACTCGCTCGGGAAGCTCAAGCATACGTCGCAACGCGGCCAGAGAGGCGCCCGCCACGGCAGGTGGCATCCCCACGCTATACAGAAAACCCGGCGCCAAGAACTTCAGATGTTCAATCAACGCCGTCTCGCCCGCGATGTAGCCGCCGCATCCTGCAAGCGTCTTACTCAGCGTGCCCATCCATATATCGACGTCCGTGCCGGCCAGCCCGAAGTGCTCGCGAATGCCGTATCCACGCTTGCCCATGACGCCCAGCGAATGGGCCTCATCGACCATCAGGAAAGCCTTATGCCGTCGCTTGATCTCGACAAACCGCGGAAGGTCCGGAAAATCGCCGTCCATGCTGTAGATGCCTTCGAGCACAATCAGCACGCGTTCGAATTGATGGCGCTGTTCCGCGAGGATAGCGTCCAGCGCGGCCCAGTCGTTATGGGCGAATGATAAACGGCGCGCGCCGGATAGCTGGGCGCCTTGCAGAATGCTGTTGTGAATCAGCTCGTCATGCACGATCAGGTCGCGCGGGCCGAACAGGTAGCCGATCGTGGATACGTTCGTCGCGTGTCCGCTGACGAATGCAATGGCGTCATCGACTGCATACAGGTCGGCAATCGCGCGCTCTAGTTCGCGATGGATGGGGCGTTCGCCAGACACAAGGCGGCTGGCAGATACGGACGTGCCGTAGCGCTCCATCGCCTCGCGTGCGGCGGCCTGAACGACGGGGTCGTCGGACATGCCCAGATAGTTATAGCTGGCGAAGTTGATGTACGACTTGCCGCCGATTTGCGTCTCGGCGCCTGCGGCGCCTTCATGCAGTTTGAAAAACGGGCTGCGCACGCCCATGCGGGCGGCGCCTTCATTCATGATTTGCAGCTGGCGATAGCCTGGGTGCAGATCGAAGCGGTAGAACTCTTCGGGGATGGCGTTCTTCCGCGCAGACGATTGGAGCATTGTCCGCGGGGACGACGCCTGTCCGGCTTGACGCAGCTTGCGCTCCAGGGCCTGCTGGATGAGCTTGTCTTTGATGCTGGCCGATAAGCCGGGCAGGCCTTTTTTGCTACTGCTCACAATCAGTGAATCATCCGTTTATTGTTGAGGTTCCCTGATTTTAGTTCATCGGCAAATTTGGCCATGGCCTCGGCAGGGACCTCATCGGTATGCTGTGAGACGACTTGCTCGACCTGAGCCAGCACTGCGTCCTGACTGGCGTGATCACCATCCCCGCGCAGCATTTGAATGAGCTTGGCAGCCAGGCGGGATAGGGTGGGGCTTTCGTTTAAGGCCATGACGGGTAGGCGGATGCCAAACCGGTTCTCAAGCGCTACGACGAGTTCCACCCCCATCAACGAGTCCAGCCCCATGTCGTAGACGGACACCTCGGGGTCGATCTTGTCAGGCGATACGCGCAGGATCTCGCTGACTTCCGCTTTGATCATGTCCACGAAGATGGGATGCAAGGCTTCGTCATCCATGGTGGCCAACAGATGCGCAACATCGCGCGCGTCACCATCATCGTCGCCGCCGTCGCTGTACCGACGCGCTAGCAGACTGAACTTCGGCGAATTGGCGCTGGGCAGGAATCTGCGCAGGGCGCGCCAGTCGAGCTCCAGTACGCCCAGACCGCTGGCGTTTGCTTGCACCATGGCTTCCAGCACATCCAACGCGGCACCCGAGGCGAGCGCCGCGCCGCCCATGCGGCTTTGCAGTGCATCCTTGATCTTAGTGTTGCGGGCCAGATAGCCCACGTCGTCAATGGCGCCCCAACGTACGCAGGTAGCGGGTCGACCATGCGCGCGCCGCTGTTGGGCCAACGCCTCCAGCCACATGTTTGCGGCAACGTAGTTCGCTTGGCCAGGGTTGCCAAAAAGCGTCGTGCCCGACGAGTAGAGAATGAAGAAATCGAGGCTCAAGTCGCGGGTAGCGTCGTCGAGATTCTTCCCACCTACAACTTTGGGCGCCAGCACGCGTTCGATTTGTTCGGCGGTCGCGTTGCGCACCAGGCAGTCGTCGATCACCATGGCTGCGTGGACGACGCCGCGTAGGGGCGGCATATTGGCCTGGATATACTGCATCAGGTCGCGTACCGCATGCGCATCTGTGACGTCGCAGGCGGTCGCGTAAACGTTTACGCCTTGGTGCTGAAGCTGCGCGATCGCTGCTTGTGCCGTGTCGGAAGCAGGGCCGCTGCGGCTGACGAGCACCAGATGGCGGGCGCCTTGTTCCGCGAGCCATTGCGCCGTGCGTAACCCAAAGCCGCTAAGCCCGCCGGTGACGAGGTAAGTAGCTTCTGCCGGCAACGCCAAGCCATGGGGAGACGTCGCAGCAACAGCATGGTGTACGTGACGAATGCCGTTGCGATAGGTGATGACGATCTTCCCGATCTGGCGCGCCTGCTGCATGTAGCGGAAAGCATCGACCACGTTGTTGGCATCGAACTCTTGATACGGCAGAGGATGCAGCACGCCTTGTTTGAACAGCTCCATCATCTCGCCGAACAATCGATGCGTCAGCGCGGGGCGCTCCTGCATCAGTTGGTCTGCGTCAATGCCGAAATAGCTGATGTTGTTGCGGAAGGGACGCAAGCCGATACGGGTGTTCTCGTAGAAGTCCCGCTTGCCCAATTCGAGGAATCGGCCAAAGGGCTTGAGTACGCGCAGGTTGCGGTTGACCGCTTCGCCAGCGAGTGAGTTCAGTACGACGTCCACGCCTTTCCCGCCGGTATCGGCGAGAATCTCGTCCGCATACGCTAGGGATCGCGAGTCGTAGATGTGCTGAACGCCCATGAGGCGCAGGAAATCGCGTTTCTCTTCCGAGCCGGCAGTGGCGTAGATCTCGGCGCCACGCGCCTGAGCAAATTGGATCGCAGCGATCCCGACGCCGCCTGCGGCGCCGTGGATGAGTATCTTCTCGCCTTCTTCCAATTGCGCCAGGTGATGCAGCGCGTAGTACACCGTGAAGAAGGTGCTCGGGATCGTGGCCGCCGCTTCGAATGAGATTCCTTCGGGAATAGGCGCGATAGCGCTGGCCTTGGTCAGCACCCGGTTCGAGAAGCTGGCCGGGCCAAAGCCCACCACGGCGTCGCCCGGTTGATAGCCGCCTTCGGCATTGGGTCCAACGCGTTTGACGATGCCGGCGAATTCCAAACCTAGGGTCGGGCCGGCGAAGCCGTTTTCGATGGCTTCGTCTGACAAGAGGCCGAGGGCATACATCACGTCGCGGAAATTCAGGCCCGTGGCGCGGACTTCAATCTCTAACTGGTCGTCGGCGGGCTCCGTGGCCGCAGATGCCTGCCAGCGAAGGTTGCGCAGCTGTCCCGGGAACTCGAAGCCTAAGCTGATATGTTCCGCGCGTGACGCCACGTTCGTGGGCGCGGCTGGGCGCGCTACGGTACGTAGACGTGGCGCGTAACGATGCCCGTCTGCCGTGAGCGCGGCTTCGTACTCGGCGTCGGGATGCTGTAGTTCACGCACGAGAGCGTCTAGCAGCGTGTCGTTCGGTTCGGTATGCGGTAGATCCAGGAGACGCACGCCAAACTGGGCGGCCTCGTTCATCATGGTGCGCCCGTAGCCCCACAGCGGCGCATCTTTCAACATGCCGGTCGTCGTGGTGTCGGTGCGCGCCAGCGTCTGTGCGGCGCCTGCAGTCAGGAGCCAGAGCGTGGCTTTGCTGTGGCTGCGTTCCAATCCCTGCGCTACGGCGGCGGCGATGGCGCATCGGCGGACCTGGGTTTGCAGCATGGTTGCCGCGTCGTCGTCCTCCGTAAAGAGACCGTCCAGATGCAGGATGCCATGCAGATGACCGAGTTCCGCATTGGCCTGGGCAAGTACAGTGTCGATCTCTGCTGGGGCAGTGTCGTTGTGTACGAGGACGCGATGACCGGCGGCGGACAGCGAGGCGCAAAGGCGCTGTAGGAGCGCATGGCTGGCGTCACTCGCGCCGGAAAGCACTAGCCAAGCAGGCGAATCTTCCGGCGTGGGCGAAGTGCTGGGCAATGCGCAGGCTTGTGGCGCATCCGTTTCCGCAGCGACGGCGGTCAACAGATAGGGCCCGCTGAAGGATTCAGCAACAAAGTCCACGACAGGGCCGCAGTCGTACCCCTGCTGCGTCAGCATGTCACGCCACAGGTCGGCGGAATACTGGCACGAAGCAGGTTGACTGTCGGCATCAGTCGCTACCCACCATGAGGCCCGGCCGCCGGCGACAAAGTCCAGCCACGCAGCGGGATGGTGGCCAATCACAAGCAGTGACCCGTTTTGCTTAAGACGCGCGCGTACGTATTCCTGCACACGTAACGCGTCATCGGGATTGCATTCGTCAGCGTGCAGGATCACCAAGTCGACATCGCGCTGCAAGTCCGCAGACAGGTCTTCGAGCGTGCCACAGGAGGCGTCGGGATAGCCATCTAACAGGCGCTCGGCCTGTTCTACAGCGGCGGATTGTGTCGAGACGAATCGATAATCCGACACGTCGAAGTTCAATGACGTGCACGCGTGTACCGCGAAAGCCGGGGCTACCGCGCTGATTTCCAGCACGTTCAAACGCGCGCCTGGGGGAAGCTCTTCTTGTGCGCGTGCCAGTAGCGTCTGCAAGGAGGCGCCCATATGCTCGCGGGTGTGCGCGCCTAGAATCTGGCGCGCCAATGCCCCCAGGGAGGCCTCGGCAGGGGAGACGTCGTCCAACGACACCTGCCCTTGAAGCAGCTGCGACAGATGTAGACCGACTCGCCCAACGGCGTGCACGATCTGCGCGTAGTCAGGATACTCGCGCAGCAAACTGTTCCAGATATCGATGACATCGGGATCGTTATCGTCGTGTTCGGAAATCGTCCATCCGGACGGGCCGCGCTGCAGCAAGCCGGTGTCCGTGGCGCGCGCCAGCACGTGATCGAGCAGCGGCGCGGTTTCGGGCGAGGTCTGGCGCAGCCGTTCGATCGCCTCGTTGTATAGATGACGCCCATTCACTGCCAGGCTGCTCAGTGCGCGCACGGCGAAGTGGTCGCACAGGCTGTCGAGCAAAGGCTCGATTTCCAATGCGTAGCGTGCATGGGTCTGTTCCGCTGCCAGCGTCTCAGCCAACGCGCTGAAAGCCGTGCGCACGGCCGTGGAATCCAGCGCGCTGATATGGCGGCGCGGGTCCATGGGATGGGGGCTGGGCACACCGCTGTCGGCCACAAAGTCCAGCGCTTCGGCAGCCGTCTTGGAAAGGCGAATGCTCTTGAAGCGTGCCTCGCGCACCGCGGCGATTTGCTTACCATCGGCGTTGTATATCGCGAACTCCGCGGTGATGGAGTGGGGCGTACGCCGCAGCAGGCGGGCGCGCGCGTAGTGCGGGACGCCGCTCGAGGCGCGTACGGCGAGTCGGCCGATCTTGGCAGGGACGAAGGCCACACCCAGCTTCATCGCCGGGTCATCGCGCAGCAACTGGATGATGAGCTGAAACGTGCAGTCCAGCAGCGCGGGATGCAGATGCGTTTGCGCCAAATGGTCCTGTAACGATGCGGCCGGGTTCAAGACGGCCAGCACCGTGTCATCCGATTCTCTCCAGCCGTGCTGCACGGCTCGAAACGCCGAGCCATAATCCAACCCGACTGCTTCAGTCAGCAGCGCATGGCTATCGGTGGTGAAATCGTAAGCGCGTTCCGGCAGGCTGAGGGCGCCGTCCACCAGCAGCGCATCGCTGGCTTCGCGCAGGATGCGCGCGTTAGCGTGCAAGGTCCAGGGCTCAGTACTGCCCAGGTCTTTCGCTTGAATGCGTACCGCGCCGTCGGCGCTGTCTATGGTGATGCGGGTGCGCTTGGCCGGGGAGGGGCCGACTAGCAGGGGGGCACGGATTTCCAGCTCTTCGATTTCGAGCCATTCTCCGGGCTGCCACTGTTCTGCCGCCGCCAATGCGATCTCGGCGAAACCGCTGCCGGGAAACACAGTGGCGTCGCCCACCACGTGATCGGCGAGCCAGGGGTACAGATGCGTGTCGAGCTGGTTTTCCCAAATGCCTTCGTGTTGGCTTAGCGGGTAACCCAACAGCGGGTGCACCTTCGCGCGCTGTAGCTGACCCAGCGACTCGGCGGTGACAGGGTGCCAGTAGCGTTCGCGCTGCCAAGGATACGCTGGCAAGGCGACATGGCGCCCGGCCCAGGGGAACAGACTGTTCCAGACGACCTGGGCGCCGCTTAGCAACGCCTGGCCGGCGACGTCATGGATGCGAGCCGGGTCATCATTACCGCGGCTGGCCGTCATCAATACGCGGCCCTTGATGCCAGCTGCGTTAAGGCCATCGTTGACGTAGGAGCGCAGCACGGGATGCGGCCCGACTTCGATGTATACGTTCGCGCCGTCCGCGACGAGTGAATCGATGGCTTGATGGAAACGCACCGGTTCTCGCACGTTGCGCCACCAGTAGTCCGCATCGAGTTGGTCGCCGGACAACGCTTTGCGGTCCACCGACGAAATAAAGGGTATGCGGCCGGCGACGGGGGCAAGGGAGGCAAGCGCAACGCGCAACTCGCCCTCGATACCGTCCATCGCGTTGCTATGAAAGGCGTAATCCAGATCCAGGCGTTTATAAAACACCTGGCGAGTCGCGAGTTCGGCCTCCACCGTCGCCATGGCGTTCGGATCGCCAGCGAGGGTCGCGCCGCGTGCACTGTTGTAGCCGGCCACGCAAACGGCGTCGGTTAGCTGCAGCTCGGTTAGCAGGGCCAAGGCCTCGCCGCCGTCGATGCCGACCGCGGTCATGCAACCCTGGCCTTTGGTCATGCCCTGCAGGCGGCTACGGTGGAAGATGACGTTGACGGCATCGGCAAGCGTCAACGCGCCGCATGCCCAAGCCGCGGCAACTTCGCCTACGCTATGTCCAATCACCGCCGTTGGCACGATGCCGCGCTGTGCGAGCATGCGGGTGACACCGACCTGGATCGCGAATAAGGCGGGCTGCGCGATCTCGGTACGCGCGTAGCGGTTGGCGTTATCGCTGCGGGCCAGTTCCTCGCCGAGCTTATAGCCAGCCAGGGGCGAGAAGAGGGTATCGACCTCGTGCACGGCCTCGGCAAAGACGGGGTCGGCTAGCAGCTGACGGCCCATGCCCTCCCACTGTGAACCGTTGCCAGAGTAGACGAAGACCGGCCCTTGCGCAGCCGGGACCGCGCTGCCGGACGCCACGCTATAGCGCGGGGCAGTGCCATCGGCGAAGGCCAACAGAGCCTGAGCAATCTGCTCGCTATCGTTGCCATATACCACCGCGCGTTCGGCGTGCCATTCGCGTCGCATGACGGAGTGGTAGGCAATGTCATACAACGCGCGCGGCGGCTGCTGTTGCAGAAACTCGGCCGCATTGCGTGCCGCCGCCGCAAGCGCATCGCTAGTTTTGCCGGAGACGATAACGGGCACGGGTGCCGTGTTGGCGAGCTTGTCGGCCGGGTCGTTATTAATCGCGGGCGGGCTCTGCAAGATGACGTGGGCATTGGCGCCGCCAAAGCCGAACGAGTTCACCCCGATCGTCAAGGTACCGTTAGGGCGCAACCGGTGATTCTGCGTGGCGACCGAGATATTCCACTCATCGAACTTGATCGCCGGGTTGAGCGTTTTAATCCCGATGGTGGCGGGCACCGTGCGATGTTGCAGACAGTAGATGGCTTTGACGAGGCCCGCGACGCCCGAGGCGGCTTCGAGGTGGCCGACATTGCTCTTGATCGAGCCGATCAGCAGCGGAGCGTCCGTGCCGCGTGGGCGGCCCAAGGCCTCGCCAATCGCACGGGTTTCGATCGGGTCGCCGACTGCGGTGCCGGTGCCGTGGGCTTCGAGGTAATCGATTTCATCGACCGAGACGCCCGCGCGTTCGTACGCCTGGCGCATCAGGGAAACCTGAGCGTCCGCGTTCGGCACGGTCAAACCGGACTTGCGCCCATCGGTGTTGACCGCGCTACCGGCGATGACGGCGAGGATATGGTCGCCATCGGCGACGGCCTGATCGTAGTCTTTCAGTAAAAACAGCCCGCCGCCTTCCGAACGCACATAGCCGTCGCCGGAGGCGTCGAACACCTTGCATCGGCCTTCCGGTGAGAGCATCGACGCCTTGGAGAACGTGATGAAGCCGTAGGGATGCAGGTGCAGGCTGATGCCGCCTGCGATGGCCTGGGTGGTTTCACCCGTCATGATGGCGCGGCAGGCCTGATGCACCGCGACCAAGGCCGAGGAACACGCCGTGTCCACCGCCATGCTCGGCCCGTGCAAATCGAATACGTACGAGAGCCGGTTGGCCGCGATGCTGGAGGTGTTGCCCGTGGCCATGGAAGCATCCACAGCCCCCATGTCGTCGGACATCCGGTACGAATAATCGGCGCTGGAAATTCCGATATAAACGCCGCAATCGCTGCCACGCAGCCGCGAGGGCGCAATGCCGGCGTTTTCCATGGCTTCCCAGCACAATTCGAGCAGCATGCGCTGCTGCGGGTCCATCAGCGCGGCTTCGCGAGGCGAGATGCCAAAAAATTGAGCATCAAACCCTGAAACGTCGCCTAAAGAACCCGCGGAAAAGGTATAGGCGGTGCCTGGGTGATCCTTGGCGGGATGAAGGTAAGCGTCTTGTTGCCACCGGCTCGGGTCGACCTGCGTGACCAGATCGCGTCCGGCAAGCAGATCCGTCCAGAACGATCCAAAATCCGTTTGCGGAAAGCGGAATGAGAGCCCTACGACGGCAACACGCTTTGCCATAAATGTTTTTCCTTCGACAGCTGCTCGAAAAGCTGGTTACTTTGATGGTTACAGGCTTCGCGGCGGGGTTGGCCGCGCAACTGGGAAAGGGTCGTTGTGCTGAGGTTAAATCAACGCCGAACATCCCAGCCCGACTCAATTCAATATTGGCGACGTGAATCCGCAAAAGCAGTCAAACGACTAGGGCAAGCGCGGTCCGACAGAATATACGTAACTGGGGTTTGCGAACGTAGATCGACCATTATGAAATGATAAGCGTGGATAGCGAGTCCGAGATTCTACTGTGTGGTTGTTAATAGGTGATTGCAGATTACCGGTTTGTAATAAAAAGATACAAAGCCCAGGTAATAGCGGCGCATCACACGCGATCTGTCCTGCTGCCTAGCTGCGTGGGAGATCCGTTCCCAAATTCGAAAATGCGAAAAGGGAAGCGGATCTCGCGGACTTAAGTCGACAAAAGGTAATTATTTATACAGCGTCTTGCTGCCGTCCTTGTGCCAAGTAAATACTTGGAATTCAAAGTCGTTCAGGTCGCCCTGTTTATTCCACGAGGTTTTTCCGATCGGCGTATCGAACGAATTGGCGTGCAGATATTGCGCCACCTTGGTCGGGTCTGTGGTGCCCGCGCCCTTGATGGCATCGGCAATGACTTGCGTGGCGGCGTAGGAGGTTAATTGGAAGGCGCCGCTGGCATTGCGTTTTTTGCTTTCAAAGGCTTTGACGATTTCGGCGTTGGCCGGGTTTTGTGTGAAATCGGCCGGCAGCGTGAGCAGCATGCCCTCGGCGGCGGGGCCAGCAATGGCGTTGATGTCCGGATTGCCTACACCCTCGGGTCCCATGAATTTTGCCTTGACGCCTTGCTCGGCCGCCTGGCGCAAAAGCAAGCCCATTTCGGGGTGATAACCGCCGTAATAGACAAAATCCACGTTATTGGATTTCAACTTAGTAATGACGGCGGAATAATCGCTATCGCCGGCGTTAATCCCTTCGAAAACCACGACTTTCGTGCCGGCCTTTTCCAGGTCGTTCTTAACGGCGGTGGCGATGCCCTGACCGTACGATTGTTTATCGTGCAGAACCGCGACGGTGGTCGGTTTGATTTTTTCTAGAATAAATTTCGCGGCTGCCGGCCCTTGCTGGTCGTCGCGGCCGATCGTGCGGAATATAAACTCGTAGTTCTTTCCATCGGTCAACGCGGGCGAGGTTGCCGACGGCGTGACCATGACGACGCCTTCATTGTTATAGACGTCGGCTGCAGCGATAGTCGCGCCCGAGCATACGTGGCCAACCACAAACCCGATGTCGTCATTGACCACGCGGTTCGCGGCGACGGGACCTTGCTTGGGCTCGCAGCCGTCGTCGATCACCACGGCTTCGAGCTTTTTGCCGTCAACGCCGCCCGCGGCATTGATCATTTCGATCGCGGTATCAACACCTTCGCGGACCATGGCGCCGTATTGCGTAACGGGGCCCGTAGTCGGTCCGACGACGCCGATTTTGATGCTTTCTGCATACGCGCCCGCCGATGCGGCGATACCAGCGGCCAGCGTGAGCGCGCTCAGCACAGGGCTCAGACGAAATACGTGTTTCATGGTGGAACTCCCTCAATTCAACAATCGTAGTCAGACGGATGTGTACCGCTGCTTGAAAGCAAGGATACCCGAAACCTCACGCCGCTTGAGCCAGCGGCTCATCGGATTGGTACTAACACCACGGCTCTACGACCTGTTGCGCGCGTTTAGCGGCGATAAAGTGGCGCGGGTCGGTGTGCAGCGCGGCCGGGACACCGCCGTTGCCTAGTTTTATATCGAATTCCGTATAAACAAAAGGCAATTTATTCGTTTACGGTCTTTAGTGCGCGCGGCATGATGAACGACATGAAATTCCAACCGATTATCGTGCCGGGCTGGAAAAATTCGGGTCCCGGTCATTGGCAAACACGGTGGGCGCAATGCCTGCAGCATGCGCACCGCGTCGAGCAGCCGGATTGGGTGTATCCGGAACCGGCGACGTGGCATGCGACGGTGGCGCGCTATGTCGATCAAGCGGAGTGCCCGGTACTGCTGGTCGCGCACAGCCTGGGATGCCTGGCGGCGGTGTCATTGCCCGTGCCGCTGCGCGCCAAGGTGGCGGGTGCGCTATTGGTGGCGCCACCCGATGTAGAGCGTGCGACTGCCGCGCCGTGCATACGCGGCTTTGGCCCGGTCCCCTTGCATTCGCTACCGTTTCAATCCGTCGTGGTGGCGAGCGACGACGATCCGTATTGTTCGCTCGCGCGGGCGCGGGAGTTCGCGCACGCCTGGGGTAGTCGGTTGGAAATATTGAAAGGCGCCGGACATATCAACGCGGAGAGCGGCTTTGGCGACTGGCCGCAAGGCTTGAAGATACTGGCGGCATTGCGCCGCCGGGCGGTGTGGAGGGTAAACGCGCCATTGCCCCGCGTGGCAAAGGTGCAGGAAGTCGTGAGCCTGCCGTAGGGCTGGGGGTGCCTTCGGCACGCTGGCGCGCCGAAGACAAACCGCGCGGACTTAGTCGTCGATGCGTCGGCCGGTATCCTGGTCGAACCAATGCAGCGCATGGCGGCTGTCCGGGCCCAATTGGATCTGCGCACCCGGTGTAACACCGCGACTGGCGAGCAAGTGCGTCGAACAACGCACCACCAGCGCGGACTGGCCGCAGCGCGCGTGCAGCAGCTGTTCGGACCCCAGCGTTTCCACCATTTCGACTTCAGCGGTGATGCCGGGCTGGTTGAGCACGATATGTTCGGGACGCAGGCCCAGGATCACCTTGCGGCCGCGTACGCG
The DNA here is from genome assembly GCF_009763235.1 of Bordetella sp. 15P40C-2. NCBI lineage: Bacteria > Pseudomonadati > Pseudomonadota > Betaproteobacteria > Burkholderiales > Alcaligenaceae > Bordetella > Bordetella sp. 15P40C-2. The sequence goes on along the minus strand of NZ_WSJA01000042.1, from coordinate 230,848 downwards.
GGCCGGCACTTGTTCAGCGCCGATTTGCAGGGCAATACCGTCCTCGGTGGTGATGACGCCGTCTGCCGAGGTGACGACGTTGATCAGGTTCATCGGAGGCGAGCCAATGAAGCCAGCCACAAAGATCGAAGCGGGCTTCTCGAAGACTTCCATCGGGGTGCCAATCTGCTCCGGCACACCTTGGTTCATCACGATCATGCGATGAGCGAGTGTCATCGCTTCGACCTGATCGTGGGTCACGTAAAGGCTGGTGGTGCCCAGGCGGCGATGCAGCTTCATGATTTCCAGACGCATGGCCACGCGCAGCTTGGCGTCCAGGTTCGATAGCGGTTCGTCGAACAGGAACACCTTGGGCTCGCGCACAATGGCGCGGCCCATGGCCACGCGCTGACGCTGGCCGCCGGAGAGCTGGCGCGGCCGACGGTCGAGGAGCTTCTCCAGTTCCAGGATCTTGGCCGCGGCCTCGACGCGCTGGCGGATCTCGTCTTGCGAGAACTTACGGATTTTCAAGCCATAAGCCATGTTGTCGAACACGCTCATGTGCGGATAAAGCGCATAGTTCTGAAACACCATGGCGATGTCGCGCTCGGCGGGTTCGAGTTGATTGACGACCTTGTCGTCGATCAGGATCTCGCCGCTGGTGACGGTCTCCAGGCCGGCGACCATGCGCATCAGCGTGGATTTGCCGCAGCCAGAGGGGCCGACGATAACGATGAATTCACCGTCTTTGACGTCCATATCAATGCCATGAATGACGGGGACGTTGCCGGCGTAGGTTTTCTTGACGTTGCGAAAGCTCAGGGTTGCCATGAGATGTATTCTGCGTAAGCGGCTGTCTGCTTGGGAGACAGCACGGTTATTTTTCGGTATCGACCAGACCTTTGACGAACCACTTCTGCATAAAGATCACGACCAGCACGGGCGGAATCATCGCGAGCAGCGCGGTAGCCATGGTGATGTTCCATTCCGTGACGCTGTCGCCGCCGCTGATCATGCGCTTGATGCCGATGACCACGGGGTACATGTCTTCTTTGGTGGTGATCAAGAGCGGCCAGAGATACTGGTTCCAGCCATAAATGAACTGGATCACGAAGAGCGCCGCGATGCTGGTGCGCGACAGGGGCAGCAGCACGTCGCGGAAGAATCGCAGCGGTCCGGCGCCATCGATGCGCGCGGCTTCGACCAGCTCGTCGGGCACCGTCAGGAAGAACTGACGGAACAGGAAGGTGGCCGTGGCCGAAGCGATGAGCGGCAGCGTCAGGCCCGCGTAGCTGTCAAGCATGCCCAGGTCCGCGACGACTTTGTAGGTCGGCGCGATCCGGACTTCCACCGGCAGCATCAGCGTGACGAAGATCATCCAGAAAAAGAACATGCGCCCGGGAAAGCGGAAGTAGACCACCGCGAACGCGGATAAGAGCGAAATCGCGATTTTGCCGATCGAGATCGCCAGCGCCATGATCAGGCTGACGTAGAGCATATTGCCTACGCCGGCGTTGGTCAGTGCCCGGGTGTAGTTCTCGAGGAAGTGCGCGCCGGGCAGCAACGACATGGGCGCGGAAGCGACCTCTTGGGCGGTTTGTGTGGAGGCGACAAACGTCACATACAGCGGAAAGGCCACCAATGCGACCCCGCAGATCAGAATGACGTGAGCGAAGATGTCTAGCCAGGGACGGCGTTCAACCATGATGCTTAGCCTTTTGGATCAGTACTGGACTTTGCGGTCGATATAACGGAACTGCACAACCGTGAGCGCGACGACGATGAACATCAGCACGACGGATTGCGCGGCGGAGGAGCCCAGGTCCAAGCCCTTGAACGCATCGCTATAGACCTTGTAGACCAGAATCGAGGTCGCGGTGCCCGGGCCACCTTGGGTGGTGGTGTCGATCACGGCAAAGGTATCGAAGAACGCATAGATGACGTTGACGACGAGCAGGAAGAAGGTCGTCGGCGACAGCAGCGGGAACACGATGGTCCAGAACCGGCGGGTGGGCGAAGCGCCATCGATCGCGGCGGCCTCGATCAGCGAGCGGGGGATCGATTGCAAGCCAGCCAGGAAGAACAGGAAGTTATACGAAATCTGTTTCCATACGGCGGCGATCAGCACCAGAATCATGGCTTGATTGCCATCCAGGCGCGGATTCCAGCTGACGCCTATCTCGGTCAAGGCCACCGCCAGAATCCCCACCGAGGGCGAGAACAGGAAGAGCCACAGTACGCCCACCACGGCGGGAGCCACGGCATAGGGCCAGATCAGTAGCGTTTTATAAAGGCCCGCGCCACGGATGACACGATCGGCCATGACCGCCAGCAGAAGCGAAACCGCGAGGCCAACAAAAGCAACCAGCACCGAAAACACCGCAGTGACGCGGAAGGAATCCAGATAGGCCTCTTGCTGGAAGAGATCGATAAAGTTGTCAAAACCCACGAACTCGCTGGACAGACCAAAAACGTCTTGCAGTTGCGTGGATTGCCAGACAGCCTGGCCCGCGGGCCAGAAGAAGAACACCAGCGTGATGAATACCTGCGGGGCCAACAGCAGGTAAGGCAGGGACTTGTGACGGAAGACGACGCGTTTTTCCATGAGGCAAGACCCGGTTAAAAGGTTGAAAGGGCGCGCGCGGGCGCCGACAAAACGTTACGGAAAGGTGCGCGTAAAGGCATGGAGATCAAACAAGCTCGGCGTGAGGGGCCCCGGACTGGGCAGCGGTGTGCGGCACGCGCCGGCGGCAATGCAGCACCCGGAAGCGATCGAGCAGATGAACGCTAGGGACAGAACATCCGGCGGTTTTCGCGAATCATCGGAAAACCGCCGGTCTAGGACTTACTTGGCGCTCTTCTCGAATTTCTCGAGGAGTTCGTTACCGCGCTTGACCATGGTCTTGAGACCATCTTCGGCGCTGGTCTTGCCGGAGACGATGCGTTCCATCTCTTGATCCTCGATCTCGCGGATCTGCGGCAGGAAGCCCAGGCGCAGGCCGCGCGAATTCGAGGTGGTTTCTACGTTGAGCTGTTCAACGGCGACTTCGGTGCCGGGGTTCTTGTCATAGAAGCCCGACTTCTTGGTCTCGTCGTAGGCGGCAATGGTCACCGGCACATAGCCGGTTTGCTGGTGCCAGCGCGCGGCGATTTCCGGCTTGGCCAGGAAGTGGAAGAACTCGGTCACGCCTTTATAGACTTCAGGCGATTTCTTGGCGAAGACCCACAGCGATGCGCCACCGATGATGGTGTTTTGCGGCGCACCCTTGACGTCGGCATAGTAGGGCAGGCTCGATACGCCGAATTCGAACTTGGCGTTCTTGGCGATGTTGGCGCGCATGCCGCTCGAGCCGGTGATCATCGCGCATTTGCCGCTGGTGAAAAGCGCATTGGGCTGGTCGCCACGGCCACCGTACATAAAGATCCCATCTTTGGCCATATTGGCCAGGTTCTCCAGGTGGCGCTTGTGCAACGGCGTATCGATAGCAAGCCGCGCACCGAGACCGCCGAAGCCATTGTCCTCGGTGGCGTACGGCACGTTATGCCAAGAGGAGAACGTTTCGAGCTGCGACCACGACGGCCAGGACGTCGTGTAGCCGCATTCCTGGCCCGCTTCCTTGAGCTTTTGACCAGCTTGAGCCAGCTCTTCCCAGGTCTTGGGCGGCTTTTCGGGGTCCAGACCCGCCTTTTTAAAGGCGTCCTTGTTGTAGTAGAAGACCACCGTCGAGCTGTTAAACGGCATGGAGATCAGCTTGCCGTCTTGCGACGAATAGTAGCCCGCCACCGCGCCGATGAAAGCCTTGGGATCGATCGGCTTGCCGGCTTCTTCGCTCATTTCCTGCACGGGTTTGACGGCGCCCTTGGCGTGCATCATCGTCGCCGTGCCGACCTCGAACACTTGCAGAATATCCGGCGCGTTTCCGGCCCGGAAGGCGGCGATACCGGCGTTCATGGATTCGCCGTAGTTGCCTTTATAGACGGCGTTGACGCGATAGTCGGGATTCGATTTGTTGAATTCCTCGACCAGCTCGTTAACGCGTTCGCCCAGGGCGCCTTCCATGGAGTGCCAGAACTGGATCTCGGTGGCGGCGTTGGCCGACGTGGCGGCAAACGCCGTGAAAATGGCGGCCAGGGTAAAAGCAAGACGTTGCTGTCTCATGTTTGGATTCTCCGGTTTGCGTGCGTAATAAGGGCCACGGTAATGGCCGCAGTGAACACGACACCTTATGTATGGCTTATGACAGAGGTGTGAACTTTTGCACCGACGGACTGCACTGTCAAATCACATTGATAACTGACGTTTTAACAGCACAGTTCGAACGAAAAGCGGTTAAGTAAAAACAATGCGTGAGTGGTTGTGACGGCTTATGTGTATCTTTGCTGTCATGGTTGTGGATCGTTAGGCGAGTGTGCGGTGTCCGGCGGGCGCGCGATATTCCACATCAGCGCGCGGAACGGTGCGAGCATGGTGAGATTGACCACGAGCTTGATCGCAAGATCGCCGAGCATCCATGTCACCCACGGCGTGCCGGTCGCGGCGAAAGCCACGCTGAAAAACACCGCTGTATCAAGCAGCGCGCCGACCGTGCCCGACATCAGTGGCGCGAGCCACCAGCGTTTATCACGCAGGCGGTCGAACACACGGATGTCAGCAAGCTGCGCACAGATGTAGGCCAGCCCCGATGCCAGTGCAATACGCGGCGAAGCCACCCAGACGGAAACAAGTAGCGCCAGGGCAAATCCAACCCATGCCACGCGGCGCGCCGCCTGCGGCCCAAAACGCCGGTTCAGTACGTCGGTGACGAGGAAGGCGACCGGATAGGAGAGGCCACCCCAGGTCAACCAGTCGTTGATCGGGAACTGAACCAGGATATTCGAGCCCACGACGATCAGGCCCATACAGAAGACCGCGACGGCGAAATGGCCGGCGGTCATGGGCTGAAAACGGTGGGGCATGCGTAGCGCGGGATCGGGCGATCGCTCAGTGCGAGGCTGAGCGGTTCGCATCATCATGACCTGCCGAACTCGTCAGCCAGCTCGCGCGATCGCTGTGCGGCGGCTTGCATCGCGTCACGCACCGTGTCGCGCAGATTGGCTTGATCGAATATCTGTAGCGCGGCCGCCGTCGTACCGCCTTTGGAAGTCACCCGCTCCCGTAGTACGGCAGGGGATTCCGTGGCCTGTTCGGCAAGGCGGGTGGCGCCGGCCAAGGTACCTAGCGCAAGCTGCTTGGCTTGCTCTTCGGTGAGGCCGACCGACAGGCCACCCGCGATAAGGGATTCCAAGAATAAAAACACATAAGCCGGGCCGCTGCCCGAGAGTGCGGTGACCGCATCCAGAGCGGCGTCGTCCGCGACCCAAACCACTTGTCCGACGCTAGCCAGCAGGCTTTCTGCGAGCTCGCGGCCTGCGGCGTCGACGCCCGGCATCGCGATCAGGCCAGTGACACCAGCGCCGACCAGGGCAGGGGTGTTCGGCATACAACGCACGAGGTTTTGCCACGGTGCGCCGGGTTCGCCCAGCCAGTTGGCCAAGGTATCGGCACGTATGCCAGCGGCGACGCTGATGATAAGCGTGTCTGGTTGCAGCCAGGGACGCGTGGCCGCGACGGCTTCACGCAGTTGCTGAGGCTTGACCGCATACAGCCAAACGTTACAGCGACGCAGCGTTTCGTCGGGTGCGCTCGCCGCGGTGCATCCTCGCTGACGCCAAGCTTCTTGAACGTCTGTGCTGGGATCCACAACATGAAGATTGCCAGCCGGGCAAATCTTTCCCGAAAGTCCGCTGGCCAACGCCGACGCCATGTTGCCGCCGCCGATAAATGCAATGGAGAGATGTTGATTCATGGCGCGATTGTAGCCCTGTGTGGCGAGGCTCGTCGCGCGGTTACATGTTCGTTCGCACAATTCGCGAATGCAAGCCTCGTGTAAGCAAGGAAAGGAATACTTGCGCCGCGTTTGTGTCTACCAAACCGAACAAAAGCGGTCATGGAAGCAAATTGAGGAAAACGTGCGCGCAGGTCTGCGCACGCGTTACCCGTGTGCTGCCTCAGCGGTTGAGAGCAGCTATCCCATCATTGGGGATTACACGCAGTGACAGGGTCACTGGCAGCTTCCAGAATACCGCCGACGTTCTACGTTTGCTCAAGAAGCCGGCAATGCGCGCGTTTGGCCATCGGATACCCTTCGACCGGATTTCAAAGCGCACAAAGCTGTCCATCCCTATAGCCGGAGAAATTTCAATGAAGCTTCTGCACCGCATTAATCCCATCGCCCTGGCTCTGGGCTCGATGTTGCTGGTCGGCGCGGCTCATGCCGCCGATACCATCAAGATCGGTATTCCCCAGCCCATGACTGGTCCCAATACTCAGTATGGGACGCAGATCCAAGCGGGCGCGCTGACTGCGATCGAGACGATCAATGCCCAAGGGGGTGTCAAGGGTAAAAAGCTCGAACCCATCCTGATTGATGACGGCTGCGAGCCCAAGCAGGCCGTGCCGGCCGCGAACCGAGTGGTGAACTCCGGTGCGAAGTTTGCCGTGGCGCACGCCTGCTCCGGCGTGACGGTGCCGGCCGTGAATGTCTATGAGCAAGAGGGCATTGTCGCGATCACCCCGGGCGCGACCTCGCCGCTGGTGACGGATACGACCAAGCCGCATTTCTTCTTCCGCACGATCGGGCGCGACGACCAGCAAGGACCGTTCGCCGCGAACTATATCGCCAAGACCTTGAAGCCCAAGAAAGTCGCGGTACTGCACGATAAGCAGACCTATGGCTCGGGCGTGGCCTCGCAGGTCAAGAACAGCCTGGAAAAAGAAGGCGTGAACGTGGCGCTGTACGAAGGCATCAACGTCGGCGACAGCGACTATTCGGCCGTGATTACGAAGCTGAAGTCCTCGGGCGTGGATCTGGTGTATTTCGGCGGCTATCACCCGGAACTGGGTCTGCTGCTGCGTCAGTCGCGCGAGCAGGGGCTGAACGTGCAGTTCATGGGCCCGGAAGGCACGGCTAACCAGGATCTGGTGGCGATCGCAGGCCCGGCCATCGAGGGTCTGCTGGTGACGCTGCCGGCCGACTTCACCAAGATGCCTGGCAACGAAGGCATTGTGAAGGCTTTCCACGACGCCAAGCGTGATCCGGATGGCGCATTCCAAATGCCCGCGTATGCGGCCGTGCAAATCCTGGCCAAGAGCATCGATGCGGTGGGCGAAGACCCCGCCAAGGTGGCCGACTACATGCACAGCAATACGTTCGACACCGGTATCGGCAAAGTCGAGTACGACGCCAAGGGCGACTTGAAGGACTTCGAGTTCGCCGTTTTCAAATGGGACAAGGACGGTAAGAAAACCCAGCTGTAAACAAGCGATGCCCCGATCTACCGGTCGGGGCCAGCACGTACGCCCAGGTTTCCGGCTCCGGGTTGTTGTTACCGGGGCCGGTGCTATTTGGAGCATAGGTAAATCTCATGTCTGACCTTATCCCTCAATTGACCCAGCAGATCTTTAACGGTCTGTCGTTGGGTGCGATTTACGCGTTGATTGCCATTGGCTACACAATGGTCTACGGCATCATCGGAATGATTAACTTTGCCCACGGCGAGATCTACATGATCGGCGCTTATGTGGGGCTGGTGACCTTGACGGCCATCGGCACAGGTAGTGGCATGCCGCTGCCCTTTGTCGTGGCCGCGATGCTGGTCGTGGCGATTCTTGTGACAGGGGTGTATGGCTTTAGTGTCGAGCGCGTGGCGTATCGGCCGGTGCGAGGCAGCCAGAGGCTGGTCGCGCTGATCTCGGCCATCGGGATGTCAATCTTTTTGCAGAACTGGGTGGCCCTGGGGCAAGGTGCGCGTGATATGGCCGTGCCGTCCTTGATCTCGGGCTCGGTGCAGTTTCACATGGGTTCGGATTTCGATGTGACGCTGCCGTATTCGCGCATCATGATCATTGTGGTGACCGTGCTGCTGATGGTGGCGTTGTCATTGTTCATCAAGTATTCGCGCATGGGCCGGGCGTCGCGCGCGTGCTCGCAGGATATGCACATGGCGAATCTGCTCGGTATCGATACGAACCGGGTGATCTCGTTTACCTTTGTGCTCGGTGCGATGCTGGCGGCCGTGGGCGGCGTGCTGATCGCCATCACGGTGGGCAAGCTCAATCCGTTTATCGGCTTTATCGCGGGCATCAAGGCGTTTACGGCAGCGGTGCTGGGCGGTATCGGCAGCATACCGGGCGCGATGCTGGGTGGCGTGCTGCTGGGCCTGGCGGAGACGTTGGCGGCGGCGTACATCTCGTCGCAATACAAGGATATTGTGGCCTTTTCGCTGCTGGTGTTGATTCTGCTGTTCCGTCCGACCGGGCTGCTCGGCAAACCTGAAGTGGAGAAAGTGTAATGGCCGCGAGTAATGTGAAAGGCGCCGTCATTGCAGCCGTGCTGACGGCGATCATTGTGATGCCGGTGTTTGGCGTGCAGTTGTTGCGTCAAGGCGCGACGACGTATCTGGAGCCGCGCTGGGATCTGGTGGCCTGGTCGGCGGCCGTGGTGTTTGTATTTCAGCTGGTGCGGCCGTGGTTGGCGATACCGTTTCGTCGACTCAAGACCAGTGTGCCGGAACTGCCCGCCGCGCCTACGAAGGGGCGCAAGTGGGTGGTTGTGCTGCTGGTCGCGGCCGCGATCATCTGGCCGTTCTTCGCGGGACGTAGCACGGTCGATATCGCAACGCTGGTGTTGATCTATGTGATGCTGGGCCTGGGGCTGAATATCGTGGTGGGCTTTGCGGGTCTGCTGGATTTGGGCTTCGTGGGCTTTTATGCGGTGGGTGCCTATACCTATGCCTTGTTGTATCACTGGGCGGGTTGGGGGTTCTGGGAGGCCTTGCCGTTCTCGGGCTTGATGGCGGCGATATTTGGTTTCCTGCTCGGCTTTCCGGTGCTGCGTCTGCGTGGGGATTATCTGGCAATCGTGACGCTGGGGTTCGGGGAGATCATCCGTTTGCTGCTGATCAACTTGAACACCTTTACGGGTGGCCCGGACGGTATCTCGGGTATTCCAAAGCCCACCGTGTTCGGCTATGAGATGACGCGTCGTCCTAGTCAGGAGGGCACGGAGACGTTCCATCAATTGATGGGTTGGACGTTCGATAACCAACACATGGTCAACTACCTGTATCTGATGGCATTGGCCTTGGCGTTGATCACGTTGTTCGTGTCGTCGCGGTTGATTCGTATGCCGGTGGGGCGTGCCTGGGAAGCTTTGCGCGAGGACGAGATCGCGTGCCGTTCGTTGGGGCTGAATCCCACGCGCATCAAGTTGTCGGCGTTCACGCTGGGCGCGATGTTCGCGGGCTTTGGCGGGGCGTTTTTTGCCGCGCGTCAGGGCATGGTGAACCCGGAGTCCTTTACGTTTATCGAGTCGGCGCTGATCCTGGCCATCGTGGTGCTGGGCGGCATGGGCTCGCAGGTGGGCGTGATTCTGGCGGCGATTTTGTTAACAGTGCTGCCTGAGGTGGCGCGTGAATTCGCCGAATATCGCATGCTGATGTTTGGTCTGGTGATGGTGTTGATGATGATGTGGCGTCCGCAAGGGTTGTTGCCCATGAAGCGTCCCCATGTGGAGCTGAAGCCATGAGCGAAACGTTGTTGAAGGTGTCGGGCCTGACCATGCGGTTCGGCGGTTTGTTGGCTGTCGATAGCGTGGCGTTCGAAGTCAAGCGCGATGAGGTGTTTGCGATCATCGGGCCGAACGGGGCGGGGAAGACGACCGTGTTTAACTGCGTCGGTGGGTTTTATAAGCCCACGGGTGGCGAGATCGTCATGGACGGGCAGTCCATCACGGGGTTGCCTAGCCATAAGGTGGCGCAGCATGGGTTGGTGCGGACTTTTCAGAACGTGCGGTTGTTCAAGCAACTCACCGTCTTGGAAAATCTGCTGGTGGCCCAGCATACGCAGGTGGAATCGCGCCTGTTGCCGGGGTTGTTGAAGCTGAAGTCTTATCGCCAGTCGGAGGCGGAGGCGTTGCAACGGGCGGCGCAATGGCTGGATTTCATGGGGCTGCGCGAGTATGCCAATCGTGAGGCGGGGAATCTGGCTTATGGGCATCAACGGCGCTTGGAGATCGCGCGGTGCATGATCACGAAGCCGCGTCTATTGATGCTGGATGAGCCGGCGGCGGGGTTGAATCCTCAGGAGAAGCGCGATTTGCAGGGGCTGATTGATCAGCTGCGGCGGGAGTTTGGCGTGGCGGTGTTGTTGATTGAGCACGATATGAGCCTGATCATGGGGATTTCGGATCGCATCCTGGTGATGGAGCATGGCAAGCCGATCATGACCGGGACGCCGGAACAGGTGCGTAGTGATGAGCGCGTGATTAAGGCGTACCTGGGGGAAGAATGATGCTGAAGCTGGACAATATTCATACCTATTACGGTGCGATTCAGGCGCTTAATGGCGTGTCGGTCGAGGTCAATCAAGGCGAGATCGTGACGCTGATTGGGGCGAACGGCGCGGGTAAGACGACGCTGTTGATGACGGTTTGCGGCAATCCGCGAGCGAAGTCGGGGACGATCACGTTCATGGGCGAGGACATCACGCACGTGGACACGCATCACATCATGCGTAGTGGGATTGCGATTTCGCCGGAAGGGCGTCGGGTGTTTAAGGATCTGACGGTGGCGGAGAATCTGATGATGGGGGGCTTTTTTAGCGACCGTCAGCAGATTGAGGCGGGGCTTGAGCATGTCTACAAGCTGTTTCCGCGGCTCAAGGAGCGGGCGGCGCAGCGGGCAGGCACGATGTCGGGGGGCGAGCAGCAGATGCTGGCGATCGGGCGGGCGTTGATGACGCGGCCTAAGCTGTTGTTGCTGGATGAGCCTACGCTGGGGTTGGCGCCGCTCATTATTGCTCAGATCTTTGAGATTATCCGGCAGATCCGGGAGGAAGGGGTGACGGTGTTCCTGGTCGAGCAGAACGCGAATAAGGCGTTGCAGGTGGCGGATCGGGGGTATGTGTTGGAGAACGGGCGGGTGGTGTTGCAGGATACGGGGGCTAACTTGCTTGTTAATGCGGATGTTAGGAAGGCTTATTTGGGGGCTTGAGAGGGTCTGCTGAGGCGCGCGTTCTTCTGGGGGCGTCGGTTTAGTTCGTTCTTGGTTGGGGGCTTTGTTGCTTTTGGGGCTCTGGGGTTTGAGTTCTTAAGGTTCAGGCCGCGCGCCTGGGAGCCGCACCGGCCCTGTCGCAGCGGCTCGGCCCACGAGCAGGGGCCTCGGTCGCCTTCGGCGACTTCCCGCCGCTCTACGGGCCGGTGCGGCTCCCAGGCGCACGGCCTGAACGGGAAGAGGCGCATTGTCAGGGGCTCGCTTTTGCGTTGCCCCTTTCTTGCGTCTGGTTTGGGTGCTGGGGTTAGCTTGTTGCTCTTAGCTCTTAGCTCTTAGCTCTTAGCTCTTAGCTCTTCGCTCTTCGGGGCGGGGCCTTACAGACCTTCGGCTTTCAAGGCGGCTTGTACGGCTGGGTCGGCTTCCATGCGGGTGGCGAACTGGGATAGGTTGTCCATGCCGGATAGGTCGATGTTTTTGGCTTTGGCCCAGCGTAGGACGACGAATAGGTACGGGTCGGCCAGGGATGGTTTGGCGCCAGCCAGGTAGGGTTTGTCGGCTAGCTGTTTGTCTAGGATGCCGAAGAGGTTGCGCAGCATGCCGGCGGCGGAGTTGCGTAGGGCCTCCTGTGCGGATTCGTCGGGGACGTAGCGCGGGGCGCCGAATATCAACGAGAAGGTTTTGTGCAGGTCGGAGTTGATGAATCCGAGCCAGCGGCGGACTTCGGCGCGCGAGGCGGCGCTGCCGTCGCCCAGCAGATTGAGTTCGGGGGCTTTTTCGGCCAGATACTCCAGGATCGCGGCGTTCTGCGTGAGCGTCAGGCCGTCATCGGTGAGCGCGGGGACGGCGCCCAAAGGATTGATCTTTAAGAATTCGGGCTGCTTGAGCGCGTCGCGGGCGACGGCTTCGGCTTCGTAGGGCTTGCCGATCCATTCCAGCACGATGTGCGTGGCCAGGGAGCACGCGCCGGGCATGTAGTAGAGTTTCATTATTGCTTGGTCTCCATAACAATAAACAGGCAGGTGTTTATATCAACTGGTTATGGTACGCCGGTTTGCGGGGTGTGCGTACTGGGAGCTTGCATGCGACAACTAGGGTTAAAAGTTAGGGCGTTGCCGTTGCTTGTGGCGCTGGGTACTGCGATGGGATTCGGCGCGGCCGGGGCCGTGGCTCAGGCGGCGGATAAGGTTACCGGGGCGAGGTCTGCTGATGCGGATGCGGTCGCTTTGCAAGCTCCGCCTATGCAAGCGGGGGACTTTAGCGAAGGCCGAGCAAAGGTCGATAAGATCGCTGATGGATTGGAGCATCCGTGGTCGCTTGCCTTTTTGCCTGATGGCGACATGCTGATTACTGAGCGGCCGGGGCGCTTGCGCAGAGTCGATGCTCAGGGGCGGGTGTCTGCGCCTATACGTGGTGTGCCTGAGGTGTTCGCGCAGGGGCAGGGGGGATTGTTGGATGTGGTGTTGTCACCGGGGTTCGCGCAGGATCGGCGGGTTTATTTGTCGTATGCGGAACGGGGTGGCGATGGAAAGGCCGGGACTGCGGTAGGTGTTGGGCGCTTGTCCGAGGATGGGCAGGGGCTTGAAGATTTCAGGGTGATTTTCCGGCAGGAGCCGAAGCTCTCGACGGGGAATCACTTTGGTGGGCGGATGGTTTTTGACCGTCAGGGTGATTTGTTTATCGCCCTGGGGGAAAACAATCAACGACCGACTTCGCAGGATCTGGATAAGCTGCAAGGCAAGATCGTGCGGGTCGGTGCGGATGGCTCGCTGCCTGGGGACAATCCGTTTGTGGGCGAGGGTAACGCGCGGCCGGAGATCTGGACGTATGGGATGCGCAATCCTCAAGGACTGGCTCTGAATCCTTGGACGGGTGAACTCTGGGAACACGAGCATGGGCCGCGCGGTGGGGATGAGGTGAACATCATCTACCCGGGGCGCAACTATGGTTGGCCGCTGGCGACGTATGGGATTAATTATTCCGGTTTGCCGATTCCAGAGGCCAAGGGCGATACGCTCAAAGGTGGGCAAGGGCCGCTGTATTGGTGGAAGAAATCTCCGGCGATCAGCGGCATGGCGTTCTATGACAGCGATGCATACCCACAGTGGAAGGATTCGCTGTTCATTGGAGCGTTAGCGGCTCAGGTGTTGATTCGACTCTCGCTGGAAAACGGCAAAGTCGTGAGCGAGGAGCGGTTGTTGTCGGATCTGAACGCCCGTATTCGCGATGTACGGCTGGGACCCGATGGGGCGATTTATGTGTTGACGGATGAGGGTAACGGCAGGCTGCTGCGCGTGACCCCCGAGTGAGAGTGGGCGACGACGCGCGATCACGCGGCGCGCCAGGCTGTCCACGCTACCCATGCCCAGGCCACCAAAAACGCCACGCCGCCGATAGGCGTGATGGCGCCGAGCCAACGGATTCCTGTCACGGCCAGCAGATATAGGCTGCCGCTAAACAGGATAATGCCTGCAAACATGATCAGCCCGGCAGTGCTCATGCCGGCGCCGTATCTGGCGGCGAGTAGCGCGATGATGAAAAGGCCCAAGGCATGTACCAGGTGATAAAGCACGCCTGTTTGCCATACGGCCAGCATGTCGCTGGTGAGGGATTGCTTCAGGCCGTGGGCGCCGAAAGCGCCGGCGCCTACGGCGGCGATCATGTTCAAAGCAGCCAGCACGATGAGGTGGCGGTCGGTCATGGGGGTCCTCATGGCAGATTCATGGAAAGTGGCATTATCCCAGTACTGCGGGGCTTGCTGGCGCTACACTCCTAGAACAAGTAACATCCGTATCCCTTCACGGCCCTGCGCCGAGTCACGTCGTTTTTCACCGGACCCCATGCACTTTAAAGACCAGCTCTTCTTAGCCAGCCAATACCTCGCACCTCATCATTTAGTGTCAAGGTTAATGGGTTTGGCTTCAGATTGCCGCACGCCGGCGGTCAAGAACTGGATGATCTCGCGTTTTGTGCGCCGCTATGGGGTGAATATGACCGAGGCGCTGCTCGAGGACCCGCTGGCGTACCCGACGTTCAATCAGTTTTTTACACGCGCGTTGAAGGCCGATGCACGCCCGTTGGATACGGAACCGCAAGGCATTCTGTGTCCCGCGGATGGGGCGATCAGCCAGTTGGGCCGTATCGAGCATGGTCGTGTGTTCCAGGCCAAAGGGCATTCATATGGCCTGACGGCATTGCTGGGTGGGGATGCGCATCGCGCGGACCCCTTCGTCGATGGCGAATTCGCGACGGTGTATTTGTCGCCGCGCGATTACCACCGTGTGCACATGCCGTGCGCGGGGACGTTGCGCGAGATGGTGCATGTGCCGGGGCGCTTGTTTTCGGTCAACCCGTTGACGGCCACGCATGTGCCCGAGCTGTTCGCGCGTAACGAACGCGTGGTGTGTATCTTCGATACCGAATTTGGCCCGATGGCGTTGGTACTGGTGGGGGCGATGATTGTCGCGTCCATCGAGACGGTTTGGGCGGGCCTGGTCACACCGCATAAGCGGCAAGTACGATCGACGCGCTATGACGCGGCCTCGCGCGCGCCGATCCATCTGGAAAAGGGCGCGGAAATGGGCCGGTTCCTGTTGGGGTCGACCGTGATCGTGCTGTTTGGGCCAAATCGCGTGCGCTGGACGGATACGCCTTCCGTGCGTGGGCCGGTGCGTATGGGCGAGTTGATGGCGCTGCCGGCTTAGGGACAGCGCCGGTTACCGCAGTCGGTCACCACGGGAAATCAATCAAATCGCCGTAGAGCGCGCGCAGTTTTGCCTTGACCTCGGGCGACTGTTGATAGATCTGGATGAATTCGAGCAGGCGCGGATCCTGCGCATGGTCGGGGGTCGTCACCCAGCGGATGGCGTACCGGCGCACGTTTTCCGGGTCGGTATTGTCAAACGCCAGACCGTCTTTTTCATCGATGCCCGCATGCTTGGCAAAGGTGGTGTAGGTGACGGAGGCGGTCACGTCGTCAAAGGTGCGCGCCGATTGGGAGCCCTCGACCTGGATAAGTTTGATGTTTTTGGGGTTGGCGACGATGTCTTGGATCGATGCACGGTGATCGGCGCCGTCGCGCAGCTGGATCAAGCCCATCGCGTTGAGCAGGAGTAACGCCCGGCCCGCGTTGACGGGGTCGTTAGGAATCGCAATGGTCGCGCCATCAGGGATGGCGTCACCCCGCTTGAGCTTTTTGGAAAACAGCCCAATCGTCGTGGAATAGCCGTACGCAATGGGCTGCAGCCGTGTGCCGCGGCTTTGGTTAAAGAGCTGCAAAAAGGGCTCGTGCTGGAAGAAATTCGCATCTAGCGCGCCCTCGGCCACGCCGGTATTGGGCATCACCCAGTCGCTGAATTCCACCAGCTCGACCTTCAATCCCCGCTTTGCGGCTTCGGCGATGGCAATCTCGGTAGCCTGGTTGGCCACGCTGGGGATCACACCGATACGCAAAGGCTTGTCCTGGGCCGCATGCGCGGCGCCGGGCAAGACAGCGGCGAGCGTGAGCAGGGTCATCACGCCGGCCAGAGACAGTTTCAGAAGACGGTTCATCGCGATCGTTCCACCCGTGGCAAAGGCAAAACCACCATTGTGCCGCAGGTGGACGCCGAGCAGGCGAGGATCCCTCGCGCGAACTCAGGTTTTATCGTTGGCCAACAGCGCCACCAGATGCGGTAGCGTGGTGTTGGGGGCGGCTTCCTTGGCGCCGCGCTTGAACAGCTGCTCGATGGCGTCCGCGGCGATGTGGGTCGCACCGGTTTCCTCGGCCATGGTGGTGTAGTAGCCCAGGTCTTTATGCGCATTCGATAGCGAGAAGCGCAAGCCCGAATCGTCGCCTGATTGGATGAAAGGACGCAGGCGTTCGAGCGCAACACCGCCGCCACCGCCGTTGGCGAGCACGTCGACCAGCACCGAGGCGTCAATGCCGGCGCGCTGCGCGCAGGCGGCCGCCTCGGCGATGACGGCCGCGCATCCGAGCGAGACGTAGTTGTGCAGCAGCTTCATGCGGTGTCCGGAGCCGATGGGGCCGACGTAGGTGATGTTTTCGGCGTAGCAGCGTAGCAGCGGCTGGCAGCGCTCGAACAGTTCGCGTTCGCCACCCACGAGCAGGTTCAGGCGGCCCTCGGCGGCCTCTTTAGGCGTACGCGTCATGGGGGCATCCAGAAACTGGCCGCCGGCTTCGGTGACGACCTGGGCGATGCGCACCGTCGACGACGGAATTGCCGTGGAGCAGTCGATGACGACGGTGCCGGGGCGTAGCCCTTGCAACAGGCCATTGGGGCTAAACAGCACGTCTTCGACCTGCGGCGTGCCGGTCACGCAGAGGATGATGATATTGGCCTGACGCGCCACTTGGGCGGGGCTGGCAACTTTCGCGGCGCCTGCGGCGAGCAGGCTGTCCATGGGCTGGTTGCCCGGGTGGTCGAGCAACACAAGCGGATAGCCGTGTTTGACGATGTTGCTGGCAATGCCGTGGCCCATGAGGCCAACGCCAATCATGCCAATAGTGTCTTTCCCGATAGTCATCTGTTCAGTTTCGCTAAGAAAGCCTCCGTGCCTCGCCTCGGGGCCTTGATGGGCGCCCGAGACGGCACGGCGGCGGATGTTGGGTGGCAAGACCTGCTCGCGGCGCCGCTAGGGTAACCACGGTTTAGTGATCATACAAGTTACCGAATTTTAAGTTTTTTGTAAGTATTCAGCTGAAAGGCGTTCAGGTTTCTGTAAGAAATGCTAAAACAGCGGCTTCGGTATTTCGTTTATACGGAGATTGCATGCTCGAGTTTTTGCAGACCCTTAGCTGGGCCGCGGTATTTCAGATCATTCTTATCGACATCCTGCTTGGTGGGGACAATGCCGTGGTCATCGCATTGGCCTGCCGGAACCTACCGGCCAAGCAGCGCATGCAGGGGATTCTCTGGGGCACGGCGGGCGCCATCGGCCTGCGTGTGCTGCTGATTGCGTTTGCGCTGACGCTGTTGACCATCCCCTATCTCAAGATCGTGGGGGCGTTGTTGTTGTTGTGGGTGGGCGTGAAGCTGCTCATTCCCGAGGAAGACGCGCATGGCAATATCAAGGGCGCGGTATCTATATGGTCCGCGGTAAAGACCATCATCGTGGCCGACTTTGTCATGAGCCTGGATAACGTGATCGCGATTGCGGGCGCTGCGCAGATGGCGGATCCCTCGCATCAGATCGGCTTGGTGATTTTCGGCCTGGTGGTGAGCGTGCCCATCATTATCTGGGGTAGTACGTTGGTGCTGAAGCTGATCGACCGTTTCCCGCTGGTGGTCACGTTTGGCGCTGCGTTGCTGGGCTGGATCGCCGGTGGCATGCTCGTGACCGATGTCGTCGTGGTTGAGCATTTCGGCGAGGTGTCGGGTACGGTGAAGATCGCGGCTGAAATCATCGGCGCGCTGCTGGTGGTGGGTTTGGGTCGCATGATCGCTGCTCGCCGCAAGCCGGCCGCCGCGTCGCAAGAGGTCGTGCGTCAAGGCTGATTGGTGCTGCGCAACGACTGAGCTGACGCGCGCGGCTTCGCACAGTGCGCGTCAGCTTTCATTCCCTGGCCTGTGCCCATGTAAATGTGGTGTGCGCATCGCGTGTTATTGCGGTTAAGATGCACGCGACTGCCGGAGGCCAGCATGGGAAAGCGTAGCGGCTACGCCATTCTGGACCATCAAGGGGTCTCGGTTTGTTCCGAGGCCCTTTTTGCTACCTGCAAGGCAGAAGCGTCTTGGTCGTGCCTCATGCAGTGCCTTTTCGACACGGCCGGGTATTCAAAAACGTACACCTTTACCTAGTAGGCGGTTGTCGCAGCATGCAGGAATATTCATCGGAAGTGCTGGAAAACGCGGATGCGGAATTGGCCCGGCTGGACGCCAGCGCGCGCCATCATGCCGTCCGGATGGATGGTCGAACGTTCGTATGGCGCGAGTGGGGCAGTGGGCCCGCGCTTGTGCTGATTCACGGCGGACATGGCTCATGGATGCATTGGGCAAAGAACGTCGAACCGCTGGCGCGGCACTTTCGCGTGCTCGCGCCGAATATGGCGGGGTTCGACGATTCCGACGATTTCGATTGCGCACCCCATGATCCGATGCGGTGGGAACGCCTGCTGGATAGCTTGAAAATGGGCGTGGAGCAGCTGGTGGGAGATGCGCCGCTCGGGCTGGTGGGCTTTTCTTTCGGGGGCGTGGTCGCCGGGACGCTCGCGCCGCGGCTGCCGCATTTGCAGCGGCTGGCGTTGCTGGGTAGCGGCGGTCATGGCACGGCGCGGCGTGAAAAGGAGCGGCTGTTGGATTGGCGCGCGGTGACCGGCCGCGAACGCCAGGAAGCGCTGGCGCAGAATCTGGGCGTGTTTATGTTGTCCTCGCGCGAGGCCATCGATCCGTTGGCGCTGCGTATCCATACGCGGTCTTGCGAGCGCACGCGTTTTCGCAGTAAAGCGATTTCGCGCGATCAACGCTTAGCCAAGGCAATGCAGAGCTTGAATGTGCCGGTCCTGTTGGTATGGGGCGAGGAGGACGTCACGGCCGAGCCTGCGCAAGCTGCCTCTGCGCTGACCCAAGGACATCCAGACAGGCAATGGCGCAGTGTGCCGCGCGCAGGCCATTGGGTGCAATATGAAAAGGCCGATGAGATCAATGCGTGCCTGATCGACTGGTTTCGGCAGTCTTAGACGGCTAGAGGGTGACGTGGGCGTGGGTGCCCGCGATCCCCGCATAACTTCATATCAAGTAAGTATTTTTCAGATGCTGGGCGGGCAGACAGAATGACCGGGTTCATTCAAATGGAAGCCACGCCTCACCATGAGCATCCTGACCCTGGCCGGCAGTCCTTCGCAGCACTCGCGTTCCACGGCCTTATTACGTTATGCCGCGATGCGTCTCGCGGCTCGCGGACTAAACAGCGACGAGCTTGGCCTGCGGGATCTGCCCGCAATTGATCTGATCGAAGGTCATTTCGACGGATCCGCAGCGCGTGCGTTGCGCGCGCGTGTAGCTGGCGCGCAAGCGCTCATCATCGCCACGCCTGTCTATAAGGCTTCGTTCGCAGGCGGACTGAAAGCCATCCTGGATTTACTCGACCAAAAAGCCCTGACTGACAAGATCGTGTTGCCTGTCGCCACTGGCGGCAGCACCGCGCACTTGTTGGCGCTCGAATACAGCTTAAAGCCGGTTCTTTCTGCTTTGGGTGCACGTCACATTCTGGCTGGCGTGTATGCCGCGGATCGACAGGTCTGGATGGGCGAGGGCGAGGTCCGCATCGACGCAGAGGTACGCGAACGCTTGGACGCAGCGGTTGAAAGTTTGGTGCGCCATCTTTATGCGACGCCGCTCTCACAAGGCTACGACTTGGGTTATCTGGCTCTTAACGCGCGATTCAGCGTGTGAGGCCATCCGCATTTCTATCAGGAGCACCCGTATGACCATTCCCTCCATCAACGCCCGCAATCAGTTCCGTGGCCGGATCAAAGAGATCATTCTTGGACCGGTGGTTTCCGAAGTCGATGTGGACACGCCGGCGGGCATAGTGACCTCGGTAATCACAACGCGGTCGGTGAAAGAACTGGATCTACAAGTCGGCACAGAGGTGCTGGCGTTCGTAAAGGCTACCGAAGTTTCGGTGGCAAAACTCTAGACGTGGAGCCGTCGCATGAGCATCGAACTGAACTGGTATCTGCCGTCGCACGGCGATTTTCATGGTCTCGCGAATAATCAGGTAGGGAGTTCGCGGACCTTTGCGCGCACGAACAGTCCGGCCTATCTGTCGGACGTGGCCCGCGCTATCGAGTATGCAGGGTTTAATGCGATTTTGATTCCTACCGGTCCCAGTTGTCATGATGCTTGGGTAGTGGCGGCTGCGTTATCCCGCGCGACGACTCGGTTGAAGTTCCTCGTCGCGTTTCGGCCGGGGTTCGTGTTGCCGGCGGTGGCAGCGCAGACCGCACAGTCATTGCAGCGTATCACTGGAGGGCGACTGTTGCTGAACGTGGTCACGGGAGGAAGCTCGACCGAGCAGCGCGGATATGGTGATTTTCTGGATCATGCGCAACGCTATGCGCGCACGGACGAGTTCCTCGACATCGTGCGGCGCCTGTGGTCGGGAGAGCAATTTTCTTATGACGGCGACTACTATCGCCTGCGCAATGCGCGCCTTCGGCGCGTCGAGCAATCAGCCCCACCGATTTATTTCGGGGGTGCCTCTGCGTCAGCCGAGGCCGTCGCGGCACGTCATAGCGACACGTATCTCTTCTGGGGCGAAACGCCAGACATGGTGCGTGAACGTATCGCGCGTGCCGACGCATTGGCGAGCGCGCATGGGCGTCGTCTGCGCTATGGCTATCGCGTCCACGTTATCGCGCGCGATACCGAGGAGCAGGCCTGGGCCGAAGCCGATCGCCTGCTGCGTGAGGTGCCGAAGGCGGACATTGAGAAAGCTCGACAGCAATTCGCGCTCAGCGAATCCACGGGGCAGGCGCGCATGACTAGCCTGCACGCCGGCAGGTCGATCAACACCGTGCGCGATCTGGAAGTCTCGCCCAATTTGTGGGCGGGTGTGGGATTGGTGCGAGGTGGCGCGGGCACTGCTTTAGTCGGCAGTCATGAGCAAGTGGCTGAACGCATTCAGGAACTGCATGAACTGGGCGTGGATAGCTTCATCTTTTCCGGCTACCCCAATCTGGAAGAGGCGCTGCGTGTTGGCGAAGAGGTCTTGCCTTTGCTGAACCAGGCGAATTCGGCCAACTCAGCGGCGCTGCGCGCGGTCGGCGCCTGAGATTTCACTGTTTCCCACCGGAGGATTCACTTATGACGGTTGAATTTAATTGGTTTTTGCCGACCAGCGGCGATGGACGTCATCTGACGGACAACACCAGTATTGCGGGCGTGAGGGATCACGCGCGTCGCGAACCCACGCCGGACTATCTCGTGCAGATAACGCGCGCGGCAGAAGCAGTGGGGTTCCATGCTGCATTGATTCCGACGGGTGCGGCGTGTGAAGATGGGTGGTTGACGGCTGCAGCATTGGCGCAAGAGACACAACGGTTAAAGTTTCTTGTGGCGTTTCGGCCCGGGCTGGAGTTGCCGGCCTATGCTGCACAGAAAGTCGCGACTTTGCAGGAGTTCACGGCGGGTCGTGTGTTGCTAAACGTGGTCACCGGTGGCGACCAGGACCAGCAAGAGGCCTACGGGGATTTTCTGGATCACGATACGCGTTACGCGCGCACGGCGGAATTTCTGAATGTCGCGCATCGCGCGTGGCGAGGGCCGGGACAGCATTATGACGGGCAGTATTTTCGGCTCGAAAATGGCGGGTTGCGTGAGCCCTTGAATGTCACGCCGGCGGTGTACTTTGGCGGGGCATCCGCGGCGGCTGAACAGGTCGCGGCGCAGCATGCCGATGTGTATCTCTTGTGGGGCGAGACGCCTGAGATGGTGCGCGAGCGTTTAGCGCGCATGCAAGCATTGGCAAAGGCGCACGGGCGCAGCCTGCGTTACGGTATTCGTTTACATATTATTGCCCGCCCTACGGATGGCGAGGCATGGGCAGAGGCTGACCGACTGTGGCGCGCATTGACGCCGCAGACAATCGAACGCGCGCGCACGGCATTGAGTGCCAGCCAGTCCGTGGGGCAGGCACGCATGTTGGGATTGAATGCAGGCAAGATCGTACAGCAGGTGCGGGATTTGGAAATCGCGGCGAGTCTCTGGGCGGGCGTCGGTTTGGTTAGGGGTGGTGCAGGTACGGCGCTCGTCGGCAGCTATCAACAGGTGGCCGATCGTCTGAGTGAATACCGGGATTTAGGGATTGATACGTTCATCCTGTCGGGCTATCCAAATCTGGAAGAAGCGTGGCGCGTGGGCGAAAACGTGATCGGTCGCGTGCACTGAGTGGCAATTGCCGGACAGCTTGGAGGCTAAAGGCCATTGCGTTAACGACGCAATGGCCTTTAGTGCAATACGCAATACGTTAGCCGTCGCAGTCATGCAGGTATTGCATGCGCGTGCGGCGCTTGGATCTCCATGGAGTCATCGCTTTCTACCCCCAGACTCGCGAGTAAGTAGGCGCGCAGTTCCGCCGCGCGGGTTTCGCGCGCGGGATGACTATCGGGCAGGTCCACATAGAGATCGACCACCAAACGGCCCTGATCTAACACCAGAATACGCTGGGCCAGATGAATGGCTTCATCGACGTCGTGAGTCACCATCAACACCGCAGGACGATGTCGTTCGCACAGGCGGCGCAGCAGGGTATGCATACGCAGGCGCGTCAACGCATCCAGGGCGCCGAACGGTTCATCGGCGAGAAGCAGTTGTGGATCACGCGCGAGGGCACGGGCGAGGGCGACGCGTTGCTGCTCTCCACCCGACAGTTCTCCGGGCCAGGATTTCTCGCGACCGCCCAGCCCGACTTCGGTCAAGATATCGGTGGCGCGCTTGACCGGGTCAGGGACGCTTAGGCCGAAAGTGACGTTGTCGATCAGCGACTTCCAGGGCAGCAGGCGTGCGTCTTGAAACACAACCGAAAGCCGTTGTGGCACGCGCAGGCGAGTGGCCGTGAAACCGTCCGGGTCTAGTCCGGCCAGCGCGCGCAGGAATGTGCTCTTGCCCGAGCCGCTGCGGCCGAGCAATGCGACGAACTGGCCGTCTGGGATATCCAGATCCACACCATCCAGCACGCTGCGTGGACCGAACCTGCGCGTGAGGCCGCGTATCGACACGACCGCATCGGAGGTAAGAGAGCTTAGTTGTCGATCGTTTTTCGCCATTTCAATACCTTTTTCTGTAGCAGTCGCACCAGCGCGTCGGAGCTCAGGCCCAGCAGGGCGTACAGCGCCAAGCAAACGATGATGATTTCGGTTTGGCCATAGGTGCGGGCAAGCTCGATCATGTAGCCGATGCCGCTGGTCGAATTCACCTGTTCGACGACAACGAGCGCCAGCCAGGAATACGTCACCGCGAACCGCAGTCCCAGCAAGAAGCCCGGCAATGCACCTGGGATGATGACGTGGCGGATGAACTGCCATCGTGTGACATCCAGGGTCTGCGCAAGCTCGAGGTAACGATTGTCGATGCCGCGCAGGCAATCGTGCGTCTGGATATAAATCGGCACGAAAACAATCAAGGCAATTGCCGTGACCTTCATCCCTTCGCCGATCCCGAGCCAGAGCATGAGCAAGGGCACGAGCGCGAGGCTCGGAATGGCGCGCTTGATCTGGACAGGGCCGTCGATAAGGTATTCACCAACGCGGCTCAAGCCCGCGATGACGCCCAGCGCCCCGCCAGTGAGTACGCCCCAGAAGAGCCCCTGTACCGCGCGCCAGAGCGAGGTTTCAAAGTTGCTCCACAGCCGCCCGGAGGTGATGAGATCATTGGCGGTAGTGACCACGACCCAGGGCGGCGACAAGGTGCGATGATCGATCAGACCAACGTACGAGCCGAACGCCCATAACGCCAACAAAAGCAGGGGGCCTATTGTCGGGCCGTAGCGCCAATGTCTGCCCAGGCCCAAACGTGGGCGGTTGGTGCGTTGTTGCGCGGCTTCTGAATCGACCGCGACCGCAGTGGGTGCAGTCACGAATTGGCGTGGCGTCGTGGATGCGAGTCGCTGCAGATCCGTATCCAATGAAGCAGCAGACAGGGTGCGGGTTTGGCTCATGGTGTCTCCAGCGCCTGGGCGGCGACGTTTTCATAACGACGATCGAACAGATCCTCGGCTCTCAAGCGCGGCTTGCCGGTTTCCGCGGCCAGCAAATCAATGGTGGCCTGTTGGCGCGCAATCGCATCGTTCCAATCGGCTGGAATGTCGGGTTCGCCAGCGGATTTCACCAGATGTTTGCCGTCGTCTGCGGATAAACCCTGTTGTTCCACGAAGTAGCCGGCTATCCACTCCTGCGGGTGCTCGTAAATCCAACGCGACGCACGCGCCCAGGCCTTTACGTACTCGCGCACTGCCGCGGCCTTGGCGGGGTCATCCAGCACCGATTGAAGGCCGTAGATGTACCACGGGTCATCGCGTAGACCGTGCGAGATTAGCTTGGCGCCGTCCTTGCCGTAATTGATGAGATAACGTGGCTGATTGGCTTCGGCGATGGGCGCCGCATCGACGAGGCGGCTGGCGAGTGCGCTTACGTATACGTCGCCGGTGCTGGGCATCTCAACCAGGGTCACTTCTTTTTGCGTGAGCCCCGCCTTTTGCAGCACGCGGAGCACCAGCGCGCCTTGCGCTTGGCCCGGGCTGTAGGCGATTTTCTTGCCTCGCAGGTCCTCGATGGAGTCGATCGCCGCACCCGGTGCGATACCGAACTTATAGATGGGATGATTGATGGGGTCCTTTCGGAAGCCGGCCGCGACGATCTTGACGGGCAATCCCGTCCACGTCGCATGTATAGGCGGGATGTCGGCGACCGCGCCTAAATCCAACGCCCTCGAGCGGAACGCTTCGGTGGTGCGCGGGCCACCACTGATGTTGGCCCATTCGACTTTGAAAGGCAGCTTGGCGAGCTCGCCCGATAGCTCCAGCGCACGTTGCGTCTTCGGGTCGCCAACGCGTAGTACGGTACCGGGTGGGACGGTGTCGGGGATAGCCGACGCAGCTGCGGCAGCGGCACTGTTTGTAAAGCCGCACAGCGCGACAACACCCAGCCACTGCGCAGCACGCAGGGTGCGCAACAAGGGCGAGCGCAAGGATAGCAAGGTCATCTTAAAAAGCTCCTGGATCGAAAGAGGATTCGCTGTCGCGTGTGGTGGGCGCCTTCACTATCGCGCGACATCCGGATCATTCTGGCCAATGAAACGTAGACCTCAAACGCATTAATTTTCATATTTTTATGTGCTCAAAATGCCGTGAATCGACGCTATCGATATACCTATTTGTTCATGCCTACACCGTAATTGACCGGGCCGACGGGCGCACGTACTGTCAAGGGTTTTGCCCAAAAAACGCGCGGCTTGGTGGCTACGCCGATCTGCGTGGGCTGGCTGGACACGCGCCAGGCGGGCGGTTGCCCGCGCCCAGTCAGGCATAGCGGTTGTCCTTTACGCCGGATGGCCTATATCATGGCGACAACGCCCCGTCTGTCGGGGCGTTGCGTTGTCGAGGTCCGCGCGTTCAGGGCCGACCCCCGTGCTGTCAAGGAGGCCGCTACGTGGCTTTGCTGAATTGTTCCGTCAACCACCCGCATATGACGAATCCTTCTGGGGCGTTATCAACGCTCAGGCTTCTGTTGCGGTGCAGGGCGCTATGGGGCGTTCTCGTGGTGTGGGCGATGTTGACGTTCAGCACGTTGGCGCACGCGGTGGGGCTGCCCGGCCTGAATGCAAGCACTGCGGCGCCTGCTGCCGAGAGCAGCGCCGCGACCGACTTCACGCCGGCAAAACTCGCCGACCTGCTAGAGGACCCCGCGACGCGCGACAAGCTCGTCGAAGCATTGCGCGCGCACACCCAAGGCAGTGAAGGCTCGGCCGCGCCCAAGGCGGAGCCCCAGGATGCCGAACCCTCATTGCCCACGCGTATCGCCGCCGGTGCGCAGCGTTTCTTGGCCAATATGAGCGCCAACGCGGAGACGGCGGTCGACGAGGTGAGCGCCGCGATCGAGCGGCATGGGATGACGCCGGAGCGCCGCGCGTTGGTCATCGACACGCTGACCGGCTTGGCGGTTGTCGCGGCGGCGACCTGGCTCGTTTTCTGGCTGCTGCGGCTGCTTGCGTCGTTTGCCTATGCTCGCATCGATCTTTGGGCGGCTCGTCCCGTGTTGTCGGCGGCGGGTCCACTGCGCTCGGCCGCGCGGGCCATGCTGTTGCGTCGTGCCGGTGCGATTGTGAGCGCGCTGCTGATTGACCTGGGGTTGGTGGCGTTGGCTGGTGCAGCGGGCTATGCAACAGCCATGTATGCGACCCAGCCATATGGAAATGTCACGACGGCGCAGTCCTTGTTCGTGAATGCTTTCGTCGCCGTGGGCTTGACGCGCGCGGCGATTCGCGGCGTGTTTGCCACGCGCTACCCTACCTTGCGCCTGTTCACGATGGCGGACGACGTGGCGCGCTACTGGAATGCGCGGCTGGGACATATCGCCGCCGTAATCGGATATGCGCTGCTGCTCATTGAGCCTTTGGCGCAGTCGCTGCTGTCGCCTGCGCTGGGCGAACTGCTAGGTTTCATCATCATGTTGATGGCCTATCTTTATGCGGTACGCATTATCTGGCGCAATCGCGCGCGCGTGGGTGCGCATCTAAAGACACGCGCCGAGCGCGCCACGATAGGTTCTTTTGGGACGGCATTGCGCCTGCTTGCCCGCACCTGGCATTTCCTCGCTATAGGGTATTTCACGGTGCTGTTGGTGGTCAGCCAGATCGACAATCAACGCGCGCTGCCTTTTATGATGATGGCGACGATGCAGTCGCTGGCGGCCTTGGCAGTGGGTTCCTTGGTCAGCCTGTTGCTAGAGTCGGCACTCTCGCGACGCATTCGTCTGCCCGAGGATTTGCGCCGCAAGCTGCCCATGCTGGAGGATCGCGTCAACGCTTACGTCCCCGCGGGCCTGCGAGGGTTGGGATTGCTCGTGCGCATCATGGTGGCGCTGTTTGTCCTCGATGCGTGGCGCGTCTTTGACTTGTCGAGTTGGATCGTGTCCGATGCTGGGACAGCCGCGGTGCGCGTGGTGGTCAATGTGATCATCGTGCTGTTCGTCGCGGCGGTGGTCTGGACGATCATCGCGAGCATCATCGAGCACCGTCTCAGCTTGCGCGAAGGGCGCGGCATGCCCACGGCGCGCGAGCGTACCTTGCTATCGCTGTTTCGTAACGCGGTATTGATTGTCATCGTCACGATGACGGTGATGGTGGTGCTGTCTCAGATCGGGGTGGATATCGCGCCCTTGATCGCGGGCGCCGGGGTGGTGGGCCTGGCCATCGGTTTCGGCTCGCAGAAATTGGTGCAAGACATCATCACGGGTATCTTTATCCAGCTTGAAAACGGGATGAATCAGAATGACGTGGTGCAGGTCGCGGGTATCTTCGGCACCGTGGAGAAGATCACCATCCGATCGGTCGGGATACGGACGCTGGACGGTGGTTATCATTTGATTCCGTTCTCCTCGGTGGATGTGGTGTCGAACCACATGCGCGATTTTTCTTATCACCTGGGCGAATACACGATCTCCCATCGCGAAAGCGTGGACGATGCCGTGGAACACCTGCGTCGTGCGTTTGACGAATTGATGCAGGACGAAGTCCTGGCGCCAGAAGTATTGGAAGAAATCAGTATTCCGGGCGTGACCGCGTTGAACGAGAAGGGCGTGACCATACGCGTGCTGATCAAAACCACCCCTGGTATGCAGTGGGCGGTGCAGCGTGGTTATAACCGTCTGGTTAAAAAGCACTTCAACGCCGCGGGCATCGAGCTGCCGTACCCGCATACCGTGCTGTACTTCGGTCAGGACAAGAACGGCTATGCACCGCCGGCGAATGTGTTCATGCAAACCGAGAGCGCACAGCGCACGGGCAAAGCGTTTGCTCCTGGCCATACGCCGCGCCACCTTTCGCGCGAGCAGGGCGAGGCATCCGAGGATGTGCTGGGTAATGAACTGGAGCGCGTGGTGGAGCCAGACGCCGATGCAGAGGCACCTGTAACCGCCACGGCAGCGCAGCCGCGCAACGACCGACAATCGTAGGGGAAGTCATGCAAGACGCATTAATGCAGCAGGCGATACAGTACGCCCAAGAACACGAAACCCTGTGGGACCGTTCGATCGATGGGGTGTTTGGCGTACACCAGCAGGACCCACCGCCCTGGAACCGGCTCCTGGGCCCCTTGCGCGATCGCGGTCCGGTCACGGGTGTCGTGGTCGTCGATGGTGAGACCGTTGCCTCGTGGGGCGAGCCCGAGCGGGCGGATTTGACGTTCAGCGTGGCCAAGATGTATTTGGCGTTGGTGGCGGGAGTCGCCCATGACCGAGGCCTGTTGCCCGATGTGGATGAGCCCGTGCGCGCACGGGTGCCAGGCATTGGCTTTGATAGCGGCAATAATGCGCTGATCACGTGGCGGCATTTGCTGCAGCAGACCAGCGAATGGGAGGGCGAACGTTTTGGTGTGCCGGATCAGGCGGATCATTATCGCGCCGTGACCTTTGGCGCACCGCCTGCGGGCGTCAAGGGGGAACGCCGTCCGCTGCAAGCTCCCGGCACCTATTGGGAATACAACGACGTCCGGATCAACCAGCTGTCCTATGCCTTGCTGCATCTGTTTCGCAAGCCCTTGCCCGAAGTGTTCCGAGAAGCGGTGTTGGACCCGATCGGCGCTAGCGATAGCTGGAGCTGGGTGTCTTATGACAACGCATGGGTCAATATCGATGGGGAAATGATGCCCTCGGTGCCGGGTGGATCGCACTGGGGTGGCGGCATGTCGATCAGCAGCCTGGATCAGGCGTTGATCGGGCAGATGCTCCTCAATGAGGGCCGGTCGCGCGAGCGTAAACAGATCATCTCGCAATCCTGGGTACGCGCGATGCGCGAGCCGTGCGCCCTGGCGCCATACTATGGTTATCTGATTTGGTTGAACGAAGGGCGTCGAATGTTCCCGAGTTTGCCGGCGTCCAGCTACTTTGGCGTGGGCGCGGGCAGCTCGTTTACCTGGGTCGAGCCCGAACGTCGTATGGTAGTGATCGTGCGATGGTTGAACGCCGCGCATGCCGATACGCTGTTCGCGAAAATTCTGGCCTCGGTCGACGCCAGATAAGAGTAGCGCAGGGCGTTTTGGACGCGTGATAAACAAGGCAGCAAAGGAATCCGGAATTGCATTGAAACCGCGTCTCTCCATCGCGGCGGTTTTTCGGCAAGTCGTGCCAGAATAGCGCGCTTTTCCGACGCGCTACCTGCTAAATCTAGTCGAGGTTTCAGGCTCGCGCGCCCCATAGACCTTTTTCGCGCGATGTTTTTTGCATGGGCAATGTGTTGTTCGGCGCGAGCGTGAGCACGTCGGCTTTTTCGACGCCTCATGATTCGGGCAATCTTGAAGGTTCCGTCTCGTTCGCCGATCTGGCGCGGGCGATTCGAGACGGAGATATAGAACGAATCAGGGATGCCATCGCGCATCCTCTCGCGGATATTACGGCGCACGAGGCTGAGCAGCATTCGCTTTTGCACGTGGCGATCGATGCAGGTTGCAGTGAGGCCGTCCAATTGTTGTTGGCCGCGAATAACGAATATGGTTTTGTCAATGCTGTGTCGCCGGCCGGCACGGCGTTGATGTGTGCGGCGCGTGCGTACGATATCGCTATGCTGCATGCGTTGATCGAGGCGGGCGCCGATGTCAACGCGGTGTATGACGGGTACACGGCATTGGGCATCGCGGCCTATCTGGGCCATGGGGATGCCGTGGAAGCGCTGGCGCACGCGGGCGCCGATGTAAATACCGTTCATGAAGGCATCCCGGTGTTGTCGCTAGCGGCGCAGGCCGGATTGGAAACGGCGGTAGCGGTGCTGCTGTCATACGGGGCGCAGGTTGATAGAGTATGCGAGGCAACGGGGCATACCGCGCTCATGCACGCGGCGGCGCGCGGTTCCCGCGGTATCGTGCAGCAGCTGCTAGCTCAAGGAGCCAACGTGGATGCGCAAAATCATGCGGGGGATACGGCGTTGCTGACTTGCGCGCAAAGGCGCGTCTTTCCCGCCGTGAGTCTTTTATTGCGCGGTGGCGCGGACGTTAATCTGGCGAACAGCCGGGGCAAGACGGCATTGATGCTGGCAGCCGAGGCCGGCGATATCTACACCGTGAAGGCGCTGTTGGCGTATCGCGCGAACGTCCTGGCTGTCGATCACGCGGGGCGTACCGCTATGATGCTGAGCATCGATGAAGAGGTGACGCACGCCTTGACGGACGCCGCCGAGCAGGCTACAGCGCTGACTTCGCGAGGCTGTAGGGGGCTGTAGCGCAGTTCTGACTCATGCTGACGCGCAGGGGCACATAGCGTCCTTGGCTATAATCGCAGGCTTGCCCTCTTGTCAGGGCGTTCTCTTTTTCTCTCTTTGTGTGCGCCTCGCTGCGCCTGAATCGATATGAAATCTCTGTCCGCTGTACTCTTGGTCTGCGCCACGTCCTTGCTCGCTGCTTGCGGTCAAAAAGACGAACCGTCACCTCAGGCGGCGTCGTCCGCGGCGCCGACGACCGTGGTGGTCGGCTTGGACGATAATTTCCCCCCCATGGGTTTCCGTGACGACAAGAACACCCTGGTGGGCTTCGATATCGATATGGCTCGCGAGGCGGGCAAGCGCATGGGTATCGTGGTCGAATTCAAGCCCATCGACTGGAGCGCCAAGGAAGCCGAGCTGAACGGCAAGCGCGTCGATGCGCTGTGGAACGGTCTGACCATCACGGAAGAGCGCAAGAAAAACATCGCTTTCACCGATCCGTACATGGCCAATCACCAGATTATCCTGGTGGCGGCTTCGTCGCCGATCCAGACCAAGGCCGATCTGGCCGGGCGCGTCGTCGGCGCTCAGGACGGCAGCAGCGCGGTCGACGCCATCAAGAAAGACGAACCCGTCGCGGCCAACCTGAAGGAAATGAAGCTGTTTGGCGATAACGTCACCGCATTGATGGACCTGTCGGCCGGCCGTCTGGACGCCGTCGTCGTGGACGAAGTGGTGGGCCGTTATCTGGCTAGCAAGCGCGAGGGTCAATACCGCGTGCTCGAAGAAAACTTCGGCACCGAGGACTATGGCGTGGGCGTGCGCAAGGAAGACACCGAATTGCTCAAGCAGTTGAACGACACGCTCAACGCCATGAAGCAAGACGGCTCGGCCGCCCGCATCGCCCAACAATGGTTCGGCGCCGACATCATCAAATAATCGACGCTGAACTGGCGAGCTGACGAGAGCACCGCATGGATTACATCCTCTCCCTGCTGGGGCCGATGGCAGAGGGCGCGAAAACAACGCTGTCGCTGTTCTTCGTGACCTTTGTTCTGGCCGTGCCCCTGGGGCTGGTGCTGGCGCTGGCGCGCATCTCGCATTGGCGAGTGCTCAGTCAGCTGGTGAACGCGTATATCTGGCTGATGCGGGGCACCCCGCTGATGCTGCAGATGCTGTTCATCTATTTCGCCTTGCCGTTCGTACCTGTGATCGGGGTGCGGCTGCCGGATTTTCCGGCTGCGGTGGTTGCCTTTACCTTGAACTACGCTGCCTATTTCGCCGAGATCTTTCGCGCCGGCATCCAGTCGGTGGATCGCGGGCAATACGAGGGAAGCAAGGTGCTGGGCATGACCTACCTGCAGACGCTGCGGCGCATCGTGCTGCCGCAGATGGTGCAGCGGGTATTGCCACCCATGAGCAATGAAACGATCACCCTGGTCAAGGACACGTCGTTGATTTATGTGCTGGCGCTCAATGACATCCTGCGCACGGCCCGTGGCATCGTTCAACGTGACTTCA
Source organism: Bordetella sp. 15P40C-2 (assembly GCF_009763235.1). Lineage (NCBI taxonomy): Bacteria > Pseudomonadati > Pseudomonadota > Betaproteobacteria > Burkholderiales > Alcaligenaceae > Bordetella > Bordetella sp. 15P40C-2. Next base: position 199,352 of record NZ_WSJA01000042.1, on the reverse strand, counting down.
CCACCACGCCTTTTATCGTGGCGGCGGCGTTTTACCTGGTGATGACGCTGGTGTTGACGTGGTTGTTCCAATATATGGAAAAGCGCTATGCCAAGTACGATCAGTAATCCAGCGGAACTAGGCGAATCCGCAGGCGCCAGTGGCCGGGCAGTGATGATCGCTGCGCGCCACGTAGGCAAGTCGTTCAACGGCATGCGCGTGCTCGACGATGTGTCGCTGACGCTGCGCAAAGGCGAGGTGGTGGCAGTCATCGGCCCCTCGGGTTCGGGCAAAAGCACGTTTTTGCGCTGCCTGATCCACCTGGAAACCATCGACGAAGGCAGTATCGATATCGAAGGCGAACCCCTTGCAGAGGCCGTCACGGGTGGTGCGAGCCGCTATCCGCGCGATGCCGAGGTGCGGCGCATCTGCCGCAAAATGGGGATGGTGTTTCAGTCGTTTAACCTGTTCCCCCATAAAACGGTGCTCGAAAACATCATTGAGGCGCCGATTACCGTCAAGGGGGTGTCGCGCGATCAGGCCATCGCCAAGGCGGAAAGCCTGCTGCAGAAGGTCGGCTTGCTCAATAAGCGTGATAACTATCCGACGCGCTTGTCCGGCGGTCAAAAGCAGCGCGTGGCCATTGCGCGCGCGCTGGCGATGGAGCCGGATATCATGCTGTTCGATGAGCCGACGTCGGCATTGGATCCCGAGCTGACGGGCGAGGTCCTGCGTACGATGAAGCAGCTGGCCGACGAGCGCATGACCATGCTCGTGGTGACGCACGAAATGGGCTTTGCTCGCGAGGCGGCTGATCGCGTGGTGTTCATGGACCAAGGACGCATTGTGGAAGAAGCCCCATCCTCCGCGTTCTTTCAATCGCCCACGCATGAGCGTGCGCGGGCGTTTCTTGGGCAGATGCTCTGATCGATCGACCCTCGGGCACGCAACTTGCTCTGGTTCCGGGCAGGTGACGCAGACGAAAACTGCGTTGGCGCGTATCCTCAGGAATCGGACATGTCAGACCGCACTGCCGCACACTTCGCTCACGCCGATCTTGGCGTGGGCCATGAGCTTTCCCCCCGCACCGATCATTTCCTGAGCGAGATCGAAACGATATTTCACACGTTGGGGCGCGCTACCTTAGATCTCCAGTCGATTGTGATGGAAATGTTCACTGCCAGCGCAGCAGATGTAGATATTCCCGCCAATCGGTAGAAACATCATTAGAATGCGCGAAAGAACCCGCCCGCGCCCCACCGTGACGTCAGATGCTCAGTAACAAAGAACGAGTTCGAAACCCCTGGACCGATACCCTTGCGCGCCTGGAGGACGAGCGTGTGATGCTGCAACGCATCGCCGCTGGCGTTCCGTTGGCGGATGTGCTGTTGTACGTCTTGCACGCCGTGGAGGCTCAATCGAGCGTCCCGTTGCGTACGGCGATTGCCTTTGTGGACGAGGGTAAAAAGTGCCTGGTCCACGGCGCGGCACCGAGTTTTTCGGAATCGTATCGGCGTGCCATCAATGGCGTTCCCATTGGCCCTAACGTCGGCTCATGGGGCGCGGCCGCGTATTTCGGCACGGCGGTGTACGTCAACGACGTCATGACTGACCCGAATTGGGTCGATTGGCGCGAATTCGCCGTCGAGCAAGGCATTCGCGCATGCTGGTCTACGCCCATCAAAGGCACCGATGGTCAGGTGCTGGGCGTGTTTTCGAACTACTACGCGACGACGCGACTGCCATCGCCGCAGGACATCGACGCGATTGCGCTGGTCACGCGTACGGCGGCACTGGCGATCGAGCGCTGGCAATACGATCGGGAACTGGAAAAGCGGGTGGAGCTCGCCATCGCCGAGCGTGATCGCATCTGGCGCTTGTCGCCAGAGCTGTTGGCCGTGGTCAATGCCGAAGGTCGTTACGTCAGTGTCAACCCCGCGGTCAAGGAAATACTCGGTTGGACGCCCGAGGAATTCCTGTCCATGTCGCTTGCCGACCAGGTGCATCCCGACGATTACGCGATTAGCGTGCAGGCCTTTGTCCCGACGGGCCAAGGCGGCGTGCGGCATCTGGAAAACCGTATGCGCCATCGCAACGGGACGTACAGCTGGATCACGTGGAGTATTTCCCGGTCGGAAGGGGATGTGTATCTCGCCGGACGCGACGACACGGATTTGCGCGCGCAGGCCGAGGCCTTGCGCCAGGCGGAAGAGGCGCTGCGCCAGTCGCAGAAAATGGAAGCGGTAGGCCAGCTGACGGGCGGCATCGCACACGATTTCAACAACATGCTGCAAAGCATCTCGGGCGCGTTGTATCTGATACGCCGCAAACTCGCGGCTGGCGATGCGGCATCGGCAGAGCGTTTCATCGATACCGCGATGGAATCGACAGAGCGCGCGGCGCGGCTGACCCAACGCCTGTTGGCGTTTGCGCGACGCCAGCCCATTGCGCCGGTGCCCCTATGCCCGGTGCGGGTCTTGCAGTCCATGGAGGATCTGTTTCGTCGCTACACGGGCGAGCATGTAAAGCTGGTCGTGCACTCGGATCAAGTTTCCTGGCCGGTGTCGTGCGACGCGAACCAGCTGGAAAATGCGCTCTTGAACATGGTGATCAACGCCCGCGATGCCATGCCCGATGGTGGCCAGCTGGATCTGCGCGCGACCGATACGCAGCTGGACGCGGCGGCATTGCGCCAATATCCGCATGTGAAGCCGGGTGACTTCGTCGAGATCACGGTGTCGGACACGGGCTGTGGCATGTCCGAAGAAGTGATGAGCCGGGCGTTCGAGCCGTTTTTCACGACCAAGGCAATCGGCGAGGGCAGTGGCCTGGGCCTGTCGATGATTTACGGTTTTGCGCAACAAGCAGGCGGCTTGGTTTGCCTGGAAAGCAAGGAGGGCGAGGGCACGCGCGTGCGTCTGTTTCTGCCGCGTTATGTCGGATCGGTGCCCCCGATGGAGACCGATGCGCGACTGCTGCCCTCGATCACCGAAGAAAGCCTGCCCAATTTCGTGGTCGCGTTGGTCGAGGACGATGCCGCGGTGCGCCAGATGGTGTCCGAAACCCTTAAACAATTGCGCTTGGAAGTGGTGACCGCTAGCGACGGCTTGAGCGGTCAGGAGCTCGTGGGCGAGGCGCGGCGCATTGATTTGCTGTTAACCGATGTAGGGTTGCCAGGTCTCAACGGCCGCGAGCTCGCCGATGCGGCGCGCCGTACGCACCCGAATCTGAAGGTCCTGTTTATGACGGGCTATGCGCAAAACGCCATCGCCGGTGAAGGCTTTCTCAGCGAGGGGATGGAGCTGATCGTCAAACCTTTCCGTCTCGAAGTGTTGATCGAGCGCGTGCGGCGGATATTGGCGATTTAGGCGCCCAGCTATGGGCGGATATGCGAAGAGCGGCCTCGTACCCATTTCCACGGGTTAAGAATTGAAGGGACGCCGGTCGGCAGTCTCCTCCATCACGCCCAGCGCCCGAATTCAAGCGCGTGACTCAATGCCGGCGGCGTAGCTCCGCCGAGGGCAATTTCAGTTGCGCACGATATTTAGACACGGTACGACGTGCCACCACGATGCCATCGGCCGCAAGGCGCTCGGCGAGGGCTACATCCGACAGGGGATCGCGCGGATCTTCCTCGGCGATCCATTCGCGGATCAAGGCTTGTACCGAGGCTGCGGAGCAGGAGCCACCTGAGGCGGTGGCCAGTTCACGCGAAAAGAAGTGACGGAATTCGTACAAGCCTCGTGGTGTGATCATGTATTTATTCGCTGTGGCGCGCGATACGGTCGATTCGTGTATCTCCAACGCATCGGCGATTTCGCGCAGGAGCAATGGCCGTAGCGCCACCTCGCCATATTCGAAGAATCGTTGTTGACGCTGTACGATGGCCTCGGCCACCCGCTGAATGGTGCTGTAGCGCTGTTCGACGTTACGCACGAGCCAGCGCGCTTCTTGCAGTTCCTGCGCCAGCGGGCCACGGTCGTCGTGACGGGCGTGGCGAAACAGGTCCGCGTACACACGATCCAGCCGCGCGCGGGGCATGGCGTCGCGGTTGGGAATGACCAGCCAGCGGCCCTGGTCCTTGCGCACGATGACGTCGGGGATCACGTACATCGGGGCTTCTTGATCGTAGCGACGGCCCGGACGTGGGTCCAGCGCGCGGATGCGGTCGCAGGCCTCGCGTAGCAGCGCCGCGGTGCTTTGTGTCACGCGCAGCAGCGCATTCCAATCATTGCGGGCCAACAGGTCCAGATGCGAACGCACGATGGTTAATGCGAGCTGAGTGACCTCCGGCTCGTCGTCGTCGGCCGCGCGCAACTGCAGTTCCAGGCATTCGCTGAGATCGCGCGCACCGATGCCGGGTGCCAGAAGGTTCTGAACCAAGCGCAGCGCCGCGGTCCACTCCGACGCTTGGGGGGTGGGGTCAAAGTCATGCTGACCCGCCAGCGAATCCAGCGAGGTGCGCAGGTAGCCGTCCTCATCCAGCGCATCGATGATGTATTCAGTCAGTAATTCATCGCGGTCGCTTAGGGGGTAGGAGCACAACGCTTCGCGCAGGCGCGACTGCAGGGTTTGCTGAGCCGCCACCCAATGCGCGACATCGTGATCGCCGCCGTCGGATAAAGCGGCTCGACGCGTCGGATAATCCCCGGAATACGACAGGGATTCGCCCGAAGAAGGATGCATACTGTACTCTTGCAGCGACGGCTCGGTTGCACCCATCACGGGCGCTTCAGCCGTTTGCCCCTCGTGTGCCGCAGCATCGCCATCGTCCGCGTGCGTGCTGTCGTCTTCAAGAAAGGGGTTGGTATTTAGTGCGTTTTGTATGGCCACACTGAATTCCAGCGCTGACATCTGCAGCAGTTGCACAGATTGTTGCATTCTGGGCGCCAGCGTGGCGGTTTGACGTATACGCAATTCCGTCGCAGCGTAAGACACTCGCATTCTCCTCGTAGGTGTTCAATCGCCTTGGGGCGAATGGGTTATCCCAACTAGTTAAGCAAAGATCATGCCAATTGCGTTTGCCGGGCGTTGCGTAGGTGTAGCGAACAGTCAGACTGGGTTCGTGGCGATTTTTAACCCTTTCGAGAGGTAAACTTTACCTGGGTGTATCGGTATGCGGCATACATTCCGATAATTGATACAGTGTGTAATACTTAGGAATAACTTATCGCAGCATTTCGCCCGGGTTTTGTTGAATCGGGTATTCTTCTCTGGATATCACGATAATTCTGGATTATCAGCATGCCCCATTTACTAGTCGTCGATGATGACGACGCAGTGCGTAGTACGCTTGCCGAAATTGCCAAGGACTGCGGATATACGGTTTCTCAGGCGAGCAGCATCAAAAGCGCCATTATCGAGTGGGAGCGTCATGTTCCCGATCTCGTTTTCCTTGACGTGCGACTGCCCGAAGGCAGTGGGATGGACCTGTTTGAAAAGGTTCCCATCGACCGTACGGAAGTCATTGTGATCAGCGGTTATGGAACGATGGATTCCGTGATCGAGGCCCTCAGGTTGGGGGCAGCGGACTATCTTGTCAAGCCTATCAGCATGGATCGCCTTGAGCGCATCCTGGCGCGTTTCAGTGACGCAACTGCGGGTGTAGAGCAGGGCAAGCCTTTCAAGGAAGAAGGGCGGCTGGGCAAGATGGTGGGCAACTGCGAGCCCATGCGTCAGCTCTACGATCAGATTTCCCGGGTGGCTCCGACTAACCTGAGTACATTACTGGTTGGCGAAAGCGGCACGGGTAAAGAGCTGGCTGCGCACGCGGTCCATCAACTCAGCGCGCGACGCGACAAGCCGTTCATCGTGGTCAATTGCGGCGCCATTGCGCCGAATCTCATCGAGAGCGAGCTGTTCGGTCACGAGAAGGGCAGTTTCACGGGCGCTGACCGCATGCACAAGGGCTATTTCGAGCAGGCCGATGGCGGCACCTTGTTTCTCGATGAAGTCACCGAGATGCCAATCGACATGCAGGTGAAACTGCTGCGCGTGCTGGAGTCGGGCACGTTCATGCGCGTGGGTTCACATCAAACGCAGAGTTGCGACGTGCGCATCGTCGCCGCCACGAACCGCAATCCAGACCAAGCCGTCGAGGATGCCAAGCTGCGGCAGGATCTTTACTACCGGCTGGGGGTTTTCACCGTGGAATTGCCGGCGCTACGCGAGCGTGGCGATGACGTCCTTATCTTGGCCGACCGGTTCCTGGCCGGCTTGAATGCGGAATACAACACGCAGAAGGCGTTTAGCGCGCAAACGCGCCAGGCCATGCGCGATTATCACTGGCCCGGCAATGTGCGCGAACTCAAGAACTTCGTGCGGCGCGCGTTTATTCTGGCTGAGGGTAATGTGGTCAATGGAGCGCCGCTCTTGCGTACCACGGCGGGGGTCTCGAGTGACAACCGTGCGACATTGACCCAGCTGTCAGTTGGGATGTCGCTGGCCGATGCGGATCGCCAATTGATTCTGGCAACCTTGGAACGCTGCAATGGCGTTCGCAAGCAAACCGCCGCGGTGCTGGGCATCAGCGCCAAGACGCTCTACAACAAGCTCGAAGAATACGCGGCCGCGGGCTATCACGTGCCCGGCAACAGCCCGGCGTCCGAGGCAGCCGACACCAACTGATTTCGGGCATGACACTTGCGTCCTCCCTTCGGCATATCGTCGCGCAGGTTTGAACGGAAGGCCGAAATACCGATGCGGATTCGCTGGCGTCGGTGCGGCGTCCACCTGGCGATGGATTCAGGGAGGACAGCATATGTCAGAACAGGAACAGCGCAACCAGCAAGGCATGCCCGGCGCGCGCGCGCCAGAGGGCTCCGCGAAAGAAAAAGCCAATGAAGGCAAGAGCCGCGACGAGAATTCTCGCGACACTGGCCGTATGGGGGCCGACGAAGCTGATTATGGGCGCCCGCGTGGCGCTCGTCCCGAGACCGAGCCCAAGGGCGAGCCGAACGAAAAAGGCCCGCAGTATGAGGAAGGCGGGCGTTACCCAGGCACGCGTGACACGGCTGAAGGCGAATCGGTGAAAAGCCGCAGCGACGACCCTGGGCAAAGCAGCTACGGGGGTTTCAAGAACGAAGATCCTGGCTTTCAGCGGCAGCAGGATAACAAGTCCTGATCCGTTCCATCCTATTTTGGAGGAAGCATCATGTCTTTGATTGTCGCAGCGCGGTATGACACGTTCGATGATGCCGGGGCGGCTACCCAGTATCTGGCGCGTCATGGATTTACTGAGGATCGGGTTCATACCTTTTATGTGAATTCCGCCGGGGCGCACGATCGCTATCCGGTGGGTGGTGACCGACGTAATGACCCGGATGCCCGGGGCGGCGTGGGCGGCGTGTTGGGCGGCGCTGCGGCCTTGGGGCTGGTAGCGGCGGCCGTGGCGATGCTCACCGTTAACCGGTTCGAGTATTCCAGCCTGATCGTCATCGCGGCCGGTGGCGTTGGAGCCTATGTTGGTGCGTTGGCAGGCGCGATGCTAGCTGTGGGCCGCAGGCGTCGCCACGCAGCCTCGTCAGCGCCCGAGGAACGTTTGAATTCTGAGGGCCATCCCGCGATCCGACTCGCCGGCGTGCTGTTGGCATTGCAGGTGACACCGGAACAAGAAGGCGACGCCATTCGGCTTTTGCGGGAGACAGGCGGGTATGACGTCGAGCGCGCCAATGGCAGATGGGAAGGCGGGCGCTGGCGCGATTTTGATCCGCTGAAGCCGCCGCAGCCGGTAAGTATGACCGAGCCAGCCCACGTTCATATCGCTTAGTTCGTCAAGGGCAGAGCGATCTGGGTGTAGAGACCCACACCGCCAGAAATGCACCCAGTCAACACTACGATTATGATTCAAGGAGAAACGATATGACCCTGCGCATGCATGTGAATCCGCCGCCGCATCCGACGCCGGGTGAGCCGGGGCAACCTGGACAGCCTGTAGTGCCTCCTGATGTGCCTCCACAAGAGCCGCCTGTCACCCCGCCCGACGAGCCGCCCACGATCCCGCCCCAAGAGCCTCCGACCCAGCCTCCGGGCAGCCCGGATGTCGGTCCCGAGATCGATTTACCTCCCGATTCTCCCCCCATCCCGCAACGCACGCTGCAGGCCGGGGGCCGTATTTACCGAATCGTGGGTGGAAGGACGCGTGCCACATTATGGGTGAATGCCGAGGGTATTCCGGCCAGTAGACATTTGAACGCTTGAAGAAGCGGCGCGGCGACGGGCGCGCTTCACGCCCGTTTGATAACGCTGATATTGCCATCAGATTCGATGTAAGCCCGGCGCACGTCGTGGATGTCCTCGATACCTTGTTGGCGTAGCTCGCTCATCAGTTCGTCTTTCGAAATATATTCCTTGCGCATATTGCGGCGGCACATCTGGCCGTCGGCCACCAGACACACGCGGTCCGCCGTCAACCAACGACCCACCGGTTTGCAGAAATAAGCGACGCGGTCTATCGCGACGGTCCAGCCGATCAGGGTTGCTACCAGCACGGCCCCATTGGTCAACGACTTGTACTCTCCGGACATGCCATTGCCGGCCGCGTCGGCCACAAGCACCAGAACCAGCATATCCGCGACACCTAGCGACCCGACATCGCGCCGGCCGGCGAGCCGCAATGCGATGAAAATAAACCAGTACATGAAAGTGCCGCGCAGGAAGATTTCCAGCGGCTCGACTTCGGGGCTGAAGATCGATGACCAATCGAGATCCATGACGGGAGCCTCATTGTGATGAAATCCCGTGTCGAGCAATAAATGGGCCAACGCCGTCGCGATGCTTCGCATTGCGCGCGCTGCCGGGTGTTGGGAGCGCACCAGTTCGCGAGGGCCATCGGCCGGTTATTCCACGTAGCCCATTTGCTGGCTGATCGCTCGCGCTTCCCGCCGCACCGCCTGTGCTATAGCGCCGGTAGGGGAGGGGTCGAAGCCGCCGGAAGCGCCTAGCGCTGTCAGCACCGCGCGTGGCCGTCCCGTGTAATCGAGCAATGGCGCAGCGACGGCGCTGATGCCCGGTAGATTGGTATCTCGCACCGAAGCGCAACCAGCGCTGCGCACAGAATCGCGGATATGTCCTATAGGGTCCTTCGATTCAAGCATGGCGCGTTGTGTCGGCGTGGCATTCACGACTTCGTGCTCGGCCATGGCGAGCATCTGCTTGTCGTCGAGCGCGGCCAGCAAAGCGCGACCCGTTGCCGACCAGAGCAGCGGCAACACAGACCCCACGCGCACGTTCACAGTGACCGGCAGCGCGGGTTCTTCGAATCGCACGATGGTCGGGCCTTTATTACCCATGACCGCGATAAAGCAGGTGACCTCTAGTTCTTCGCGCAGGCGTATGAGGGAGGCCTCCGCCAGCCGAATCGGATCTGCTTGCCGCATCGCTGCAAGACCAAGTAACAGCGTTTCCAGCCCCAGGAAATATTGTTGAGTCACGGCATCCTGATCGACTAAACCGCCAGCGATCAAGCTGGCCAGATAACGATGAACTTTGGCGGGACTTTCGCCGATGTGGGTCGCAATAAGCGTCAGACTGGCTCGTCCACCCAGTTCCCCCAGGGCTTTCAAAATGGCCGTGCCCGTTTCAGCGGCTTGGACACGCTGACGGCGTCCGCGCCCTGAGGGCTCGGGAGAAATATTGGGGTCGCGAGGCGAAGGCATTTACAAATTCCGTAGAAAAACCCATTGCTGAATTACGCATAGCGTATAGAATTTACGCAAAATAAACCAGATGACAAGCCGGCCGCCGGCAACCTTGATGGAGACAACCATGACGATCGGACGCTTTACCCGCGCAATTACCTGCGCCTTGTTTGCCCTGACAGCCGCGACGCCGGCATTGGCCGATAACTACCCCTCCAAGCCTCTGCGCTGGATCGTGCCCTATGCCGCCGGCGGCGGTTCGGATTTCCTGGCGCGCACGATCAGTCAGGGCCTGTCCGGACGGATGGGGCAAACCATCGTGGTGGACAACAAGCCCGGGGGAAACACCGCCATTGGCGCATCCGAAACGGCGCGCTCGGCTCCCGATGGCTACACCATGTTGTCGGCCGATAACGGCACGCTGGTGTTCAACCCCGCGCTTTATCAAACTCTGTCTTACGACCCGGTCAAGGATCTGGCGCCCGTGACGCTGTTGGGCCGCTTTCCCATGATCCTGGTGGCCGGTCCTGGGTTGAAGGCTAACGATGTAAAGGGTTTCCTCGAAGAGGCGAAGGCCAGCGGCAAGGGGCTGGACTATGGGTCGGCCGGCGCGGGCAGCCCGCATCATCTGGCCATGGAACTGCTCAAGGTCGAGACGGGCGCGAACCTGGTTCATGTCCCGTATAGGGGTGCCGCGCCCTCGCTGGCGGATGTCGCGGGCGGGCAAGTGCCAGTGATGATGGTGGATCTCGCCGCCGGTGCCGGTTTCATCAAGGGCAACAAGGTGCGCCCGCTCGCGGTGGCGCATCCCACGCGTTTGCCGCAGCTGCCAGACGTGCCAACATTCGCGGAGCTGGGCTACAAGAACGTCGAAGCCGCCGCCCTGGTCGGCGTGGTCGTGCCGGCCGGTACGCCTAAGGGTGTCATCGATACCTTGAATCGCGATTTGGTGGCGACGCTCAAGGACAAAGAGATACGCCAAAAGCTGGTGGACTTCGGTATCGACCCTGTGGGCGATACGCCCGAGCAATACGCAGCCTTGCTCAACGATGAGCGTAGCCGCTGGCACAAGCTCATTAAAGATCTGAACATCAAGCTGGATTAAACGCCTCGCCCCTGGCGTAACGGAGCGACGTCATGTCATCACCCACCCAATCCTCACCATCCACGGGCTGCCCGGTCGCGCATCATGCCGCTAGCGCCGGCTGTCCCGCGCATGTCAGCGCGCGCGCTGCCGAGTTCGACCCGTTCGGCGACGGCTATCAGCAAGATCCTCCGGAGTACGTGCGGTGGGCGCGCGAGCAGGAGCCCGTGTTCTACAGCCCCAAGCTCGGTTATTGGGTGGTGACGCGTTACGACGACATCAAGGCGATTTTCCGCGACAACATCACGTTCAGCCCGTCGATTGCGTTGGAAAAGATCACGCCGACGGGTCCGGAAGCCAACGCGGTGCTGGAGTCTTATGGCTATGCGATGAACCGCACCTTGGTCAACGAGGACGAGCCGGCCCATATGCCGCGACGGCGCTTGCTGATGGAGCCGTTCACGCCAGAGGCGCTGAAACAGCACGAGCCCATGGTGAGGCGGTTGACCCGTGAGTATGTAGACCGTTTCATCAACGACGGGCGCGCGGATCTGGTGGATCAGATCTTGTGGGAAGTACCGTTGACGGTGGCGTTGCATTTTTTGGGCGTGCCCGAAGAAGACATGGACCTGCTGCGCCAGTATTCGATCGCGCATACGGTCAATACTTGGGGCCGGCCCAAACCAGAGGAGCAAGTCGCCGTCGCGCACGCCGTGGGTAATTTTTGGCAGTTGGCGGGCAAGATCCTGGAGAAAATGCGCCAGGACCCGGATCAGCCCGGATGGATGCAGTACGGGCTGCGCAAGCAAAAAACGCATCCTGATGTCGTCACCGATTCGTATCTGCACTCGATGATGATGGCAGGGATTGTGGCCGCGCACGAGACCACCGCGAATGCGTCGGCGAACGCGATGAAGTTGCTGTTGCAACATCCCGACGCCTGGCGCGAGATCTGCGAGGACCCTTCGCTGATTCCCAATGCGGTCGAGGAATGTCTGCGCCATAACGGATCAGTTGCCGCATGGCGCCGGCTTGCGACGCGTGATACCGAAATTGCTGGGGTGCCGATTCCGGCCGGATCAAAGCTGCTCATTGTCAGCGCATCTGCCAACCATGACGAGCGTCACTTCGCCGATGCCGACTTGTTCGACATCCGCCGCGAAAACGCTAGCGATCAGCTGACCTTTGGCTATGGGTCGCATCAATGCATGGGCAAGAATCTGGCGCGCATGGAGATGCAGATCTTCCTGGAGGAGTTCACACGTCGCCTACCGCATATGCGGCTCGCAGATCAGGTCTTTACCTATGTGCCGAATACCTCGTTCCGAGGGCCGGAGCACCTGTGGGTCGAGTGGGATCCTAGCCAGAATCCGGAGCGTGCTCGGCCCGAAATTCTTCAACTGCGTCAACCCGTGCGCGTTGGAGAGCCGTCTACGCATGCCATGACGCGCAGCGTCGAAGTCGAGCGCGTGGATGCGGCGGCCGAGGGCATTGTTCGAATCACATTGCGATCCCTGGACGGTAAGCCATTCCCCCGCTGGACACCTGGCGCGCATATTGATGTCGAATGCGGCGATACGGGGTTATCGCGACAGTATTCTCTATGCGGCGATCCCGATGATCGACATCATTTGCAGATCGCGGTGTTGCGTGAACCGGAAAGCCGGGGCGGCTCTGCATGGGTACATGGCGCGGTGCAGGTCGGACTGCGTTTGCGCATACGCGGGCCGCGTACTCATTTTCGTTTCGATGAAAGCGCGCGCCGCGCGATTTTCGTCGCGGGTGGGATCGGCATTACGCCGATCTCCGCGATGGCCCGCCGTGCGCGCGATATCGGGAGCGACTACGAGCTGCACTATAGCGGCCGCTCGCTCGCGTGCATGGCGTTACTGCCGGAATTACAGGCGTTGCATGGCGAACGCTTACGGGTGTATGTCAGCGAAGAGGGCGTGCGTAATGACTTCGCTGCCTTGCTCGCGCAAGCGGACGGTGACACCCAGGTTTATGCCTGTGGGCCGCAGCGCATGCTCGACGCACTGAAAGAGGCGTGCGCGCATTGGCCCGAGGATGCGTTGCGCGTCGAACATTTTCATTCGACGCTGGCCACGCTCGACCCGACAAAAGAACAGCCATTCGTTGTCGAACTGAAAGACTCAGGGCTGGTGATTAACGTTCCGGCAGACCAAACGCTGCTCGCGGCCTTGCGCGCGGCGAATATCGACGTTCAAAGCGACTGTGAAGAAGGACTCTGCGGATCGTGCGAAGTTGCTGTGCTCGCCGGTGACATCGATCATCGTGACCTGGTTCTAACACGAGCCGAACGTGAAGCTAATACAAAAATGATGAGCTGCTGCTCGCGTGCGTGCGGACAGAGGAAGATCGTGTTGGCGCTATAGGCGTAATCCCTGCCTTCCAGCAAAACAGGCCAGGCCCTGTCCCCGCATGCCTCGGGTAGGGGCCTGTCCTATGTGTACTCGCGGCGACCTCGGCCGTTCAATCGCCCGCGTTGCCAGTGATGGGCAGCACGATCCCCGTGATATAGCTGGAGCAGCAAGGCGCGGCCAGAAACACATAGGCGGGCGAGAGCTCTTCCGGCTGCGCTGCGCGGCCCATCTGCGTTTGCGCGCCGAACTTCTTCACGCCCTCGGCCGGCCGGTCCGCCGGATTTAACGGCGTCCATACCGGCCCCGGGGCCACGGCGTTCACGCGTATCCCTTTATCGATCAGATTCGACGCAAGCGATCGCGTGAATGCGTGGATGGCGCCTTTGGTGGACGAATAATCGAGCAATTGTGGGCTGCCACGAAGACCTGTCACGGATCCCGTGTTAATGATGCAGCCGCCCTCGGGCAAGTGGGGCACCGCGGCGCGGGCCATGTAGAAGTACCCGTAAATATTCGTGCGCAAAGTCTCATCAAGCCGCTCGTCGGTGATGTCTTCGATAGACGCCGCATGCTCCTGAAACGCCGCGTTATTCACGAGGATATCGAGCTTGCCAAAGGCTTTGACGGTGTCTTCGACGGCTTGATTGCAAAACGCCGAATCGCGCACGTCGCCGCTGATTGTGATGCAACGCGTGCCCTCAGCCTCGACCGCTTTCTTTGTATCGCGCGCGTCCTGGTCTTCGCTGAGATAAACGATAGCCACATCAGCGCCCTCGCGAGCATAGAGCACGGCAACGGCCCGGCCAATGCCGGAATCGCCACCTGTAATGAGCGCGACTTTGCCTTTTAGCTTGTCACTGCCCCGATAGCCCGGGGCGCGGTAGCGCGGCGCGGGGTCGAGGTCGGCTTCAATGCCGGGTTTTTCTTGATGCTGGGGAGGCTGCGGGGGTTCAGGCTGCTGGGGGTCGCCGGCTTGCACCGGCGACTTGGAATCCTTTTGCTGGGACTGCTGAGCGTCTTTACGGTCTTGCTCGCGTTGGATGTCCTTTTGCCGGCTGGCGGTGGCATCGGCCTGCTGTTCATGAGATCGATCGGTCATCGGGTTCTCCTCAACGTATCGCGACACGCCCGCGCAAGCGCACGCGGGCTGGGCTCCTCGCTTCAGCAACTGCTGTTCCTAATGCGGCCGAGGCTCAGGCATGCAGATTGCTCAGAGTCGGACGAGTCCGACGCGGTCGGATTGATTCGAAGGAGAAGAAAACATCATGTCTACGATATTGCTAGTGCTCTTGATTTTGCTCTTGGTTGGCGCCATTCCCGCCTGGCCCTATAGCCGCAGCTGGGGCTACTACCCCAGCGGCGTCGTGGGCGTGCTGCTGATCATCCTGATCGTTATGCTCGTGACGGGTGGGATATAGCGCTAATCGCCTCGCTGGTGGCGCATAGCGCCACCGGCCAATTTTCTAGCAGATCTGCCAACTCGATGTGACCGTCCGGTCCAAGTGACAGCCCCCGTTCCGCCAACAAATCGTGCCACACCATACCTGGTAAATGTGGCAATCGTAGACTCGTTCCTTCCCAGAAATGTCGCGCTGCTTGCGCATCGCCGCGGGCGTAGCCAGCGATTTGCCACGCGCACAGGCGCGGGGCCACGGCGAGAGCTACGTGCCGCCCGGATCCGCGCAAGAACGCCACCACATGGGCCGCGCGAGGGCCCACTGCACATAGCGGACGATAGGGCCCCCGGAATATGGCGGGGTCCGCCGCACGCAGCTGTAAGGCACGATGAATCAAAGCTTGTTTGACTGCACCTGTTTGCCAGTGCCGTGGCGAGGGTTCCGCGAGACTCCCGGTAGTAAGCAGGGCGCGACGTAGCCCGTAGTCCACCGGTCGGCGGTTGTCCGGATCCACCATGCTGTAGTCCCATAGTTCCGTGCCTTGATACAGGTCCGGGACGCCGGGCGTCGTGTTGCGCAGCAGCGTCTGAGCCAAGCTATTGATATGGCCGGGTGCGATTAACGAGGTCGCCAAGCGCGCGAGGGCTCGGAGTGCATCGGGATCGCCGGATTCAGGGTCCAAGATGTCGATGCAGGCTTGTGCGGCCGCTTCGTATTCGTTGTCCGGATCTGTCCAGGTGGTGTGCTGTTTGGCTTCACGCAAGGCCTTGCGCTGCCAGGCGCGCACACGCGTCAACCATTCGTCGAGCTCTTGCGAATCAATGTTGTCTATGTCGTCGCTGGCCCAGTGAGCCGGCCAGGCGCCCACCAAGGTCTGCAGCAGCATGTACCGATCCGCCTGCGTATAAGCGTTCTCGGGCAGTAACGCCAGGAATGTATCCGCTGCGGCGTGCCAGTACTGCGGGACCTCGGTGATCACCGCGAGTCTCGCGCGAGCGTCCTCGCCGCGTTTATGGTCGTGCGTGGCGGTGGCCAGCATGGTCAATGGCTGATGTCGCGCGCGCCATCGGTTCCTTGCGTGAAAGCCGCCTGCTCCAAGCGCAAAGCGTTGAGGCCATGCGCCGACTTCGTTACGCGAGAGCAGGGCGCCATGGCGATACCACAAGGTGTCTTCAAGTGACTTCGCGGCGAGTGCTGGCGTTACTTGTTGCAGGCGCTTGAGAGCGCTGCGTCCGTCCGGGGCGGGCGGGGTAGCGAGCCAGGATAGAAATTGCGCCAGTTTAGGGCGATCGGATTCAGGCAGTAGCGCGCGCGCGCCGCGAGCGGCTTCATCCCAGTAGCTATGGTCGGATGTACTCGCCCCGCCATCCTCGGCGTAGCTCCGATAGACAGGGAATGCGGCGAGCCAGGCTCCGATAACACGGTCCCAGTCGGCTTCGTCAGCGCTTGACAGGGATGTCAGGCGGTTCCATGCGCGCATCAAGGTGCGCCGCTCGCTTACGAGATTGTGGCTAAGCAAATGCGCGCGGATGTCCTGCAGTTGGCGTTTCAGGCGGGTGGAATCTCCGCCATACTGCTGCCATTGCGCCTGCAACGGTCGGCAGGCAGCCGGGTTGTGCAGCAGCGCGCCCACATCGTCCATGAAGTCATAACCGGAAGTGCCCTCCACCGGCCAGCGCTGGTCCACCGCTTCCTGCGGGGCGAGGATTTTTTCCACGACGATATACGGTTCGCGATCAAATACGGCCTCGCGCATCGCGTCACGCAACTGCCGCAAATAGGCGCCCGGCTCGGCTAACCCGTCCACATGATCAATGCGCAGGCCGTCCACCATGCCTTGTTTGTAGAGCGAAAGGGGCAAGGCATGGACGGCTTTGAAGACCGTGGGATCTTCGACCCGCAGGCCCACGAGTTCGGTCACTTCGAAAAAACGACGCCAGTTGAGTTCGGCCGCGGCCCGACGCCAATAGGCGAGTTCATAATGTTGTTGCTGTAGCAACGCATCGAGGAATGCGAAACTCTCCGGACTATCGGGCGCGCTGGTGTAGCGCACCAGTTCCAAGGGATCTGGCATTCCGGAGACAGGCAGCGCTTGCCCACCCGCCAGTACGACTGGCACGCCATCTTGTTTGCCCAGGCGAATTTCACCCGCGCGCAGTGCGTCTTCATATGGCTGGCCCAAAATCGGCAGTAGCACCTTGCCTGAATACACAGACCAATCGATATCGAAGAAGGCGGCATACGCGCTGCCACGGCCATGGCGCAATACATCGCGCCACCATGGGTTGCGGGCGTCGGCAGCCATATGATTAGGGACGATATCCAGTATCAGCCCCATACGCCGCGCGCGCGCGGCTTCGGCCAGGCGTTGCAAGGCGGCGTGGCCGCCGAGTTCGGGACTGACGCATGTGGGATCCAGCACGTCGTAGCCATGGTTGGACCCGGGGCGCGCCTGCGTGACCGGGGACAGGTACAAATGGCTGATGCCCAAGGCGGCGAAGTAGTCGATCTGCGCGCGTGCCGCGTCCAAGGGGAAATCGGCATGGAGCTGTAATCTGGCGGTAGCGCGTGGTGTCATGGTGGTTGATATCAAGACAAGGGTTCAAAGGCTGACGCGCAGGACGGGGCTTTGCCCCGACCGTGCGCCCATCACCATTTCGGTAATCCAGTTGACCAGCACCGAGGTATAGGCGCGTTGCGCAGTTTTTTCAGTCAGGGCGTGATCGGCGCCGTCGATGATTCGATGCGTCATGGAATGCGCGCGCCGGAACGCCGAGCGATAGCTCATGATGGTCGAATGGGGGATAAAGTCATCTTTCTCTGACTCGACAATGAGTACGTCGCCCGCAAACGTGGCGCATGCCGCCAGCGCGCGATTTTCCTCAGGGCTGACGTAGCTGCTGCGATAGCTGCGTAACACCTCGCGATTAAGCTGATGTTTGGGCTTGAACCATTCGTCGTCGCGATACAGTGCGGGCACATGCAGGGCCAGCCACCGCACTTTACGCAAACCCGTGAGGATGGCCCCCAAGTACGCGCCATAGCTGCTGCCAACCACGGCAATTTCACCGTTCTCGACGGCCGGGTGTGCCGCGAGGCGATCGTACGCAGCCATGATGTCGTGGAGATTGTCGTCGCGCGAAACGAGTTCGCGCTTGTCTTCAGTAGCCGCATGGCCCCGCAGGTCGAAGGTCAAGCAAACGCAGCCCAACCCCGCAATACCGGCCGCGCGCTTGAGGTCAAAGGTCTGACTGCCACCCCAGCCGTGGATGAACAGCACCCCTGGAATCTTGCTGCTAGGCGTGAGCAGGGTGGCATCGAGCCGCTCATCGGCCACCGGGATTTGGATTACATCACTGTGCGCCATCCGTGCCCCCTTTACCAATCCCGCCGGTTTTCGTGATCCAGCCCACGCGGCTATCCTCGCCCGAATAGACCAAATGGGTTTCCGCAAACGGGCGTGGATGTGGTCCATATTCCTCGCACGTGTAGGCATAGACCTCGCTCGCGGAGGCATTTTGGGCGAAGTACAACATCGCGGATAGCTCGGCGATACTTGCGCCGCCGGCGCGCCATGATTGCTCGAGCACCCCGAGGCGCGTTTGGCCATCATAATCGCGCCCGATCACCACGTCATAATTCCGACGAGAAGCAATCAGGGCTGGATACGCCCGGTTAACGGCCGCATCGTATTGCACGGCCAGTTGCGCAGCGCGACGCATGTCAGCATCGGCCGACATGCCTGCGAGCGTGTGTACGTCGCCTCGTACACATCGCAACGACGACCCGCCATAGACGAGTTCGCCCTGATTGTCCGGCGTCAGGCACTGCGTACCGGTATACGCGATATGGTGTGGCCCGACGCGGCACCAGCCGACACTGAACGTGCGCACGTTTGTCAAATTCTCTTCGAGCACGAGGCCGCCTTCAGCGTCCGACGCTTCAATGGCACGCTGCAGAGCGGTCGCGTCTTCCACCACACACTGCCCGCGGCCCGCGTTCGCATAGATGGGCTTAAGCCGGACTGGCCCGCGTTGCAGTAGCGCGCGTCCGGCCGAGAGCGCGTCGTCTCGAGTAAAGACCGTGTAGCCGGTCAGAACGGCATCGCCCAAGTCCCCACCAAGAAGCGCATTCCATCCCGCCGGTGCCTGCGACGACGCTTGCCACAATCCATGCGTTACAGCCTTTGTCGCGACAAAACCGTGTGGAACGATCCCGCCAAAAAGCCGGGATTCATCGGATATCTCCACGTCGTCGAGGTTGGCGACCAGGGTATGGTCAGGCACGTAATAGGTAGAGTCCGGCAATGCAGGCTCCGCCGACTCGCGTACAGCGCAGCCTAGTAGCGATGCAAGCAGTGAGGCCATGCGCGACTGCGAGGCGACCTCATGTTCGGAGGCTTCGGCACGTCGCGGATAGGCGAGCACGCAGGCGGGAGATTGTTTGAGTGTAGGTGTCATGACACTCCCCATAGCAAGGCCTATGCCTGTTTAGATCAGCCGACAGCGCGACGCGATCGGGCCTTCTGAGCGCTCCATTTCATTTCGAGCACCCCATAGGCAATCAAGGCGATGACCAGAGGAATGAGAAAATACACGGCGCGATAAACGAGCACGGCCGCGATCACTTCCGAGGCGGGCATGAATTTGCTCAACGCCGCCGCGGTGAGCGCTTCCGTGGTGCCCAGTCCTCCGGGTACGCGAACAATCAGGGCGGCGACGCTGCAGTACAGCAATACCCCCAGGACGGCGGCATACGGGATTTTGCCTTGCAACACCACATAAAAAACCAAGCCCATCAGACCCCATGACATGGCGGACGCGATACATTGTCCCGCCGCCATCTTCACCGTCGGCAGCACGACGCGCCAGCGCTTGATCGTCCAGGCGCGACCGGGATGACGCCAGCACGCCCAAACATAAAACGCGGATACCGCCAGGAGTATCGCGCCGACGACACGTAGCCCCGCCTGACCCCCAGGAGTACCGGCAGGCAAAGGCACAAGGCCACTAAGAAACACGGCGCCAGCCAACCACCCAAATCCCAGCCAGTTTGAAATCGCCGAAAACAGGGCTACCCGGGTCGGCACGGATTTGCGATAACCCAGGCGCAAATAAAAGCGCAACCGCGCGCCAAAGCCTCCGATGATCGTGCCCAGGTTGATGTTCAGCGCGTAGCTCAGCATCGCAAAACCCAGCACCTTACGGTTGGGCATGTCATGCTTGACATAGCGTTTGCCCAACAGGTCCATACTGGCATAGGCGAAATAGGCCGCGACGGCGACGCCCAGCGCGAGTGCGATGAGGCTTTTGGGCATCTCGCGCACGGCGCGCCGGACGTCCGGCCAGTCCACATCGCGTGCCAAGAAATAAAGCAGCCCCACTACGACAGCCAGCAGGCATAGAGCCAGTCCACGCCGCACTAACCGGCGCGTCCGTTTGGGCAGCTGTGACCAGCGTCGCCCGACATTGTTCATCGTGAGTGCTTGCATGGAGAGTCCTTTATTCTTGTACTGTTTCTTGCACGGTCTCGACGGGCATGGGCTTGACGCGCTGCAGTTTCGGCTTGTGGGCCGGCAGACTGCCTACCCAGGCGGGGAACCGCCTGAGAATGTGAAAGACCACCACGCCCACCCACATGCGTCGTAGCCGGCGCGTCGCCATCGCGGCGCGGGGAATCAACGAGCAGTCTTCCTGCATCAACCGGTCGACGCGCTGCCGTAACGCGGTATTGAGTTTGCGATCCCGCACCACCACATTCGCCTCAAGGTTCAAGGCCAAGCTGAACGGATCGAGGTTGCTCGATCCGACAGTTACCCAGTCGTCATCGAAGCAGGCGACTTTCGCGTGCAGCG
Source organism: Bordetella sp. 15P40C-2 (assembly GCF_009763235.1). Taxonomy (NCBI): domain Bacteria; kingdom Pseudomonadati; phylum Pseudomonadota; class Betaproteobacteria; order Burkholderiales; family Alcaligenaceae; genus Bordetella; species Bordetella sp. 15P40C-2. The sequence goes on along the minus strand of NZ_WSJA01000042.1, from coordinate 179,016 downwards.
GGCGGCGGCAATACTCATAGATTTCCACCCCGGAGTCGATCAAGTAGTCGTAAAGCATGGTGGCCGCGAACCGCGCGATGCGCATGTCCGGCTCGCCTTGTAAAACGAGGCGCACACGCACCCCCCGGCGAGCGGCTTTGGCCAATTCGCGCAACAATCGATAGCCGGGGAAGAAATAGGCATTGGCGATCAGCACATCGCTACGCGCGCCACGCAAGCAGGTGCGATACATCCGCTCGATATCCTTGCGATGCTTTTGGTTATCGCGCACGACCAGCCGTCCGGCTCCGTCTTCCGTCGGCAGGGGACCCAGCCCGCGCGCGATAGGCAGGCGTTTGCCCTGTACCGTGGCGCGCATAAAGGCCGCAATGTTTTGACTTAAGGGCCCGCGAATGCGGACCGCATAATCCTGCTTGGCTTGGTCTCCATATTCGACCAAATGGTCTTCGGAAAAATTAATTCCTCCAACGAACGATAGCTCGTCATCGATGACCACCAGCTTGCGATGCATGCGGCGAAACAGATGCACGCGCATGCCCATCAACCGTGGCCGGGGATCGAATACGTGAACACGTACGCCCACCCCGACAAGCTCGTCGATGAACTCTTTCGTCAGCGGGTCGCTGCCATAACCATCGATCAAGATCACGACCTTCAGACCGCGCTGCGCCGCGGCAACCAGCTTTTTCTGCAGCGACCGTCCGACAGGGTCGTCATAGAGAATGAACGTCTCTAGAAGTACTTCGCGCTGCGCCTGGTCGATTGCGGCCTCGACAGCTGGATAAAAGGCGTTGCCATTTTCAAGCAGATCAAATGTGTTTCCTGTGTACCAACCTGTATTCATAACGAGATCTCCGCAGTCAGCGGAACATGGTCCGAGAGCCGGGCCCAGACGCGCGAGGTCTGGGGCTCCGGGCGCGAGGCACGCACGCCTCGCACGTAAATCCGATCTAGACGCAATACCGGGCAGATGGCGGGGTACGACCGGGCAGGGCGGCCATAGTGCATCGTGAACACCTCGCGGACATGGCAGCGAGCCAGCGCGCGGTCGGCGCGTTTGCGCCAATCGTTGAAGTCGCCCGCGATCACCAGCGGCTCGTCTTTGGGGACATGCAGCTGGGTGAGTTCGCACAGCTGCTTGAGCTGCCGCTGACGATGGTCTTCGCGCAGTCCCAGATGGACGCAGACCGCGTGCAGGGGCTGCTGCAATTCCGGTGGACGCAAGACGCAGTGCAGGACGCCGCGAGGCTCTTTGCCCGAGACGCTGACGTCGTGGTTGTTCCAACTCTCAATTGGGTAGCGCGAAAGAATCGCGTTGCCGTGATGACCCTCCGGATAAACGGCATTGCGTCCGTAAGCGAAATCCGACCACAGCGTATCAGCCAGGTATTCATATTGTGATTGCGCGGGCCAGTCAGGCAATCTGCCCGCGTGCCCTTCGTGCGCGCCGACAATCTCTTGCAGAAACACAACGTCCGGCGATGCTTCGCGCAGGGCCTCTCTGAGGTCGTGCAACATGAACCGCCGATTGAAACTGGTAAACCCCTTGTGCGTGTTGACTGTCAGCAGCCTCAGTGTGAAACCGCTGGCGTCGCGCTGTGGTTGCATGCTGTCTCCTGGTTTGATCGCGCACCATGCAGAGCAAGCTGCGTGCCCGGAGGAAACGAGGCCAATATGTGGGGTGGAACGCCGTGGCTGGCTTGTACCGGGCAAATGTCCGGGCCAGCCCGCAACCTGTCGCCCGCCGCATCCATTCGGGGCGGAGGCCGCGCATAGCGCTTCCCTAGGTACACAAGTTGCGGCCCCTGAACATCTCGCAATTCGCTCATGGGGGCTCAGATGGCTAAAACCGTAGCAGATTTCGTGCTGGACAGACTGGCGGAGTGGGGGATTCAACGAATCTTCGGCTACCCGGGTGATGGCATCAATGGACTCATGGGCGCGTTCGAACGCGGCGATCACGGCATCCGCTTTATCCAGTCGCGCCATGAGGAGGAGTCGGCCTTCATGGCATGCGGCCATGCCAAATATACGGGGCAAGTCGGTGTGTGCCTGGCCACCTCCGGGCCGGGCGCGATCCACTTATTGAACGGACTCTACGACGCCAAACTGGACCATCAGCCAGTGGTAGCTATTGTGGGGCAGCAGGCACGGGCGAGTCTGGGTGGCGATTATCAGCAGGAAGTCGATCTGACCGCCTTATTTAAAGACGTCGCGCGCGATTTCGTGCAAGTCATGACCACTGCGGAGCAGGCGCGGCATCTTATCGACCGCGCCATGCGCATTGCGCTTGAGCAGCGTGCGGTCACGTGCATCGTGATTCCCAACGACGTGCAGGACTTGCCGGCGGTGCCGGCTCCCCCGCACAAAAAAGGCATGATGCACACGGGCATTGGGGCGATCTCGCACTCGCATGTGCCGAACGAGGACGCCTTGCACAACGCGGCGGCCGTGCTCAATCGCGGCAAAAAAGTTGCGATCCTCGCCGGCGCAGGCGCGCTGGGCGCATCGGACGAGCTGGCCGCGGTGGCGCAACGCCTGGGCGCCGGCGTGGCAAAAGCCCTCTTGGGCAAGGCAGCCCTGTCTGACAATTTGCCGTACGTCACGGGCAGCATCGGCCTGTTGGGCACCGTACCCAGCTGGCGCTTGATGCAAGACTGCGACACCTTGCTGCTTGTCGGTACAACTTTTCCATACACGGAATTTTTACCTCCAGAAGGGCAGGCCGCTGGCGTTCAGATTGACCGGGACGGCCGCTCGATCGGCCTGCGGTATCCGGTGGAGGTCGGACTAGTCGGTGATGCGAAGCAAACCTTGGCCGCATTGCTGCCGTTGCTGAAACAACAAACCGACCTGGACTGGCGCCACGGCATCGAGAAAGAAGTCGCCCACTGGCGGGAGGTTGTCACGGCGCGCGCGCAGACGCGGGGCGATCGCATCAACCCGCAGTTGCCATTCATGGAATTATCCAAACGGCTGCCGGAGAACTGCATCGTCTCCTGCGACTCCGGCTCGGCAACCAATTGGTATGCGCGGGATGTGGATGTGCGTCCCGGCATGCTGGGCTCCGTCTCGGGCGGACTAGCGACCATGGGCTGCGCCGTGCCATACGCGTTGGCAGGCAAGCTAGCGTATCCGCAGCGACCCGCCGTAGCCTTGGTGGGCGATGGTGCGATGCAAATGAACGGAATCAACGTATTGATCACCGTGTCGTCGCGTTGGCGAGACTGGGATGACCCCCGATTCGTTGTGCTCGTTGTCAATAACGGCGATCTCAACCTCGTGACTTGGGAACAGCGCATCATGGGCGGCGACCCGCGCTTTGCGGATTCTCAGTGTCTGCCGGACTTTTCCTATGCGGAGTATGCGAAGCTGCTGGGGCTGGAGGGTATCCGTGTCACCGATACGGATCAGGTCGCGGCTGCGCTGGATCGCGCCTTTGCCGTTGATCGACCGGCTTTGGTCGAAGTCGTGTCTGATCCCGAAATTCCGCCATTGCCTCCACACATCACGCCCAAGCAGTTCAGCGCGTATATCAAGGCATTGAGGAAGGATGCCGCCGGTGGGGCCGCGTTGCGCGCCACGCTCAAACAATGGTGGGCTGGTTAGTCGGGAAGCTTTTCCCGTGGCGAAACTCGCGAGCCGGGGAAGCGGTGTTCGCGGCCGGGCACGCAGCTTGCGGCCTCGTGGCGCGCACCGCATTTTGCGCGTGTCGCGACAACGCTGGAGGCTATATGCACAGACACCACGACAAAGACCACGAGGGCACATTGAGCAGGCTGGTGCAATCCACGGAAGAATTGCTGCGCCGTACCGCCTCGGTGGGCGGCGCCGAGATCGAGGCCAAACGCGACAGCCTCAAGCGGCATTGGAACGAAGTCAGCTCAAGCGCGTCCGATTGGCAGGAAGCCGCGGGCACGGGCTTACGAAATCTGTCGCGCGCCGCTGACAAGTGCGCGCATCGGCATGCGTGGGAATCGATCGGTATCGCTGCGCTCGTCGGCGCGGTGGTCACCGCCTGCCTGCTCACGCGGAATAAGCGTCGGTATTGAGATGAGGTGTGGCCCGGCTGCTTGCACCCGGCGTAACGGCAGTGGGCGTAAGGACGCGATGGCAGGCTGAACTGTCGGCCCCGGGCCAGCTCATATTACGGTGATATAAAAAAGCCCAGACTCGCTAGTTGGAGTCTGGGCTTCTTCTTCTGCAGAGGAGATAGTCGTTTGGATGAGGATTGCACGGATTCCGCTCGGACTTTCTACTCTGCATAGCGAACAGCCGGCTAGCGCATAGGCAAACCGGCTAGGCTCTGCCGATCATCGAATAGATGACCAGCCCCTCTTTTTATTTGGCCGCCTGCTTGACCGCCTTCGCGTTGGTCTGGCTCAACGCCAGCATGCTCAGTTTTTCATCTGTGGCTTTCTCTTCCGCCATCGTTTCTTTCAGCAGTTTGGCGGCTTCTTTTTGACCCAACTGCTCGGCCATCACGCAAAGCGTGCCATAGCTGGCGATTTCGTAATGCTCGACTTTTTGTGCAGCAGCAATCAGCGCGGCGTCGCGCACCGGGCCTTTTTCCACTTCATCGATTACCTCTTTTCCTTCCTCGACCAGGCCTTCCATGGCCGCGCATTTAATGCGCTTCAAACGGAAGCCGGTCAGCTCCACCACTTGATCAATACGTTCGATCTGACCCTGGGTTTCTTCCAGGTGCATGGTAAAGGCCTCGGCCAGTTTGGGATCTTCCGCAGCGCGGGCCAGCTTCGGCAGCGCCTTGGTCAGTTGCTTTTCAGCACTGTAAATGTCCGAAAGCTCGTGAATAAACAGATCTTCTACGGTTTTTACGCTCATGTGGTTCTCCCTATAAAGTGCCACACCATCGCGGCGCCTCACCAGGGTAAGCAAGTCGCGTGCCGTTGGACGCGCGGGCTTGCCATCTATCGCACATGACTATTCTTCATCGAGCAGATATCCCGCCTTGGACGATAGCGCGGCACCGGCTCGGTGATAGCCAACCACGCTGGCCACACTGGCATGATTCGTCATCGCCATGATTTCGCCAAGTGGTCTGCCTTGGCGCCCAGCTTCGGTGACAAAGCCTGATCGCAGGCTATGCGCGGTGTAGTCGCCCTCCAGCCCCGCCAACGCCGCCCGCGCCTTGACGATGCGACGCACGGCCTCGGCGCTTAAGCCTTCGCCAATCAATCCGCCACGACGCACGCGCCGGAATATTGGTCCGCTGGTAATGCCCGAAGCAGCAAGCCACGCCTCCAATGCCGCCGCGGCCTTGCCCACGACGGGCTTGTAGCTGTCCGCGCGTTCTGCTCCTTCTTGATTGGTTTTTGAATAGCCGAGCGTGTACAGAAATCCCTCTGGCACCCGGCGCGTGTTCTCGATGGTCGCGCGCACCACTTCGGAACGGCGGCGGCCGCCACTGGCCCAGGCGAATAGCAGCATGGCGCGGTCACGCAGCCCGATCAGCGAGTCGTCGCAGGTAGCGAGGATTTGTTCTAGAGGCGCTTTCGTCAGCGCATCCTTGCGGGCTGGCCGCAGGCCGCGTTTCGCGTATGCGGTGCGTACTCGATCCAACAACGTCTGTACCGCGCGATGACGGCAGGGGTTCGGCAGTTGTTGCGTCTCGTGTGCTTCGGAAAGGACGGCGAGGCGATGCCGGACAGTGGCCAGCTTGAAAGGGCCGAGTTTCTGTTTGACCTTCGCTCGAACCAGCGCCGCGTCTACCTCGGGCGGCAGGTCGTGTTGCAAGCCGTCGGGGCCCATGTGCTCTACATGGTCAGCAATGAACTGGAGCACGGTGTTGACCGGTACGGGTAGCTGCATAGGTCCGCCCATGCGCAGCGCATGCCACGACATCCAGTACTGAATGGCTGACCGATAAGAGGCGAGGGTGTTGTCTGAACTTCCCTCGCGCAGCAGCGCTCGGATCGAGGCCTCGCTGGGACCAAGATCCTTATAAAGAACCGCCGGCTCCGGATTTTTCCCGGGCGATAGAAGGCCAAAAGTAGGGTTTTTGTTCATACATAGCAGGACAAGTTCGCTATATGTATTATAAAATACATAAGACGTAATAAATATAACGAACTTCGTGTTTTAGATCGGATAACTTTTAATTATCCGCCCTAAACCTCTAGTTCACCACCGCAACGAGAATCTGGAAAGTCACCATGGCCATAGGCGTTCAGCAATCAGATGTGTGGGAAGCGGCCGACGCGCTGCTCAAAGCCGGCGAGCAGCCCACCATCGAACGGGTGCGACTGCATATGGGTCGTGGCTCGCCAAATACCGTGGGCCCGCATTTAAAGGCCTGGTTTCGCACGCTTGGCGAGCGACTGACCGGCGCGCCGACATCCATCTCTGCACCCATCCCAGACAGCATCGCGCAGGCCGCGCAGCATTTCTGGGATTTGGCCATGAACGAAGCGCGTACCCAATGGCAGGAGGCGATTGCTCAAGAACGTGAGGCACTCTCCAAGGAACGAGAGGCGCTGGCTAATGAGCAAGCCCATTTGGCAGCGGAGCAAAAACGGCTCGAGCAGCGTGAAACCGACCTGAAGGCCGCCATTTACAGCGCGCGCGAACAAGCCGCCGCTGCGCAGGATCGTGCGCAGGCCTTGGCGGCTCAGTTGTCCCAAAGCGAAGCCAGAGCTCAGGCGCTAGAGACACGCTTGACCGAAGCCGCTGACCGCGAGCGCGCGCTGCAAGAACAACTGCACCAGCTACAAGGCCGCCATCGAGACGAGTTACGTGCGGCCGAGGAACGCCATGCCAGCCATGAGCGCCGTTGGTTGACCGACTTGGACGCGCAGCGCCAGACCGCCCGCAAACTCCAGGACGAGCTCGAAGAGGCGCGCAAGCTGGCGTCGCAGCGCGAGGAGGAGCATGCCGCCGCACTCGCCCAAGCCGCCGATTCCCACCGCCAGAGCGAGGCGCAGCTGCACGAATCGCGTCAAGACTTGGCCCGCGCGCGACAGCAAATCACCGCACAAGAGAACACGCTCAAAGCGTTGGAAGCGCAACAGGCGCGCACAGAACTCGCCGCCGCTACGATTCAGCAGAATCTGCAGGAGAGGCTCGCCGAGCTTAACCAGCGCGTGGCGGAGCAGGGCGAACAGATGCGTGTTAAAGACCAACAGATCGCCGCGCAAACCGATGCGCTGAGCCGGCTGCAGTTGCAACTGTTAGACGCGTTGCAAGCTTTGCAGCACAAACCGGCGGAAAAAGCGGCTGAATAGTCATGGCCGCCCTGGCGTTCTCCAGCCGGCATTGCTCACACGTGTCAAAATAGCGCCTATATACCTCAGCAGTCCGTCATGAGGTGCACTTGGAGATCTCATGGGCAATTCCAGCGAACACGTCAGCATGGCGTTATTTTGCGATTTCGAAAACGTGGCGCTCGGTGTGCGCGACACGAAATATCAAAAATTCGATATTCGCCCTGTGCTGGAGCGACTGCTACTCAAGGGCAGCATCGTCGTCAAGAAAGCGTATTGCGACTGGGAACGCTATAAAGATTTCAAGGCGCCTATGCACGAGGCGAACTTTGAGCTGATCGAGATTCCGCATGTACGCCAGTCCGGCAAAAATTCCGCCGATATCCGCTTGGTCGTGGACGCCCTGGATTTTTGCTACACCAAATCGCACGTCAACACCTTTGTCATCATCAGTGGCGACTCGGATTTTTCTCCGCTGGTGTCCAAACTGCGCGAGAACAATAAAACCGTCATCGGCGTGGGCGTAAAGCAATCCACCTCGGATCTGCTGGTCGCCAACTGCGACGAGTTTATTTTCTACGACGATCTGGCTCGCGAAATGCAGCGCGCCAGCGAATCGCGACGCGACAATCGCGGCTCCGCCAATTCGGGTCAGCGCCGCAGCCCGGACGAAGAGCGCGTGCGCAAGGAAGAGTTGGAACACCGCAAGACACAGGCGGTGGAAATGGTCGCTGAAACGTTCGAGGCGCTCATGGGCGAGCGTGGCGACAGCGGAAAAATCTGGGCCTCCGTGCTCAAAGATGCGCTCAAACGCCGCAGACCGGACTTCAACGAGGCTTACTACGGTTTTCGTGCATTCGGCAATCTGCTCGAGGAAGCCCAGTCTCGCGGGCTGCTCGAAGTCGGCCGGGCTGAAAATTCGAGTACGTATGTGACCCGCAATGGGTCGCCTTCGACCGAGGAATCGGGCGGGGACTCGGCGGCTGTAACGGCGCAGGGAGGCCGAGACAATCATTCACGTCAAGAATCCCGGCGCGGTGCGGGCCGCAGGTCTGGGACGTCTGGCGGGGAAACCAGGGAAGCGCGGGCTCCAGAACGCGTGCCAGTCGATCAGTTTGACGGCCCGGTCGCGATTCCCGCGCCGATCGACGAAGCCGCCTCTAATGCAACGGTCGAAGCTACCACAGATCAACGCTCGGAAAGTCCGGAAGGCTCGGAGACCCCACGCAAGTCAAGTTCACGGGGTCGGCGCCGTTCGCGAAACGATGCATCGGGACGGTCGGCGGTAGTGGACGAGCGTTCTGACGCCTTGGCAGGGGCAACCGCGTCGGATTCCGTTGACTCTTCAGATGGAGTTGGAGCCGTGGATCGTGTCGGAACCGCACCCCATGGAACCCCCGCACCCGCTCCAATGGAAATCCCGTCCACCGCTGCCGCACCGGTACCACCCACGGTATCCGGATCTCCCCGCGCTTCCGCAGCGCTGCCCCCAGCGGCATCTGGCTCTCCCGGCTCTGCCGCCCCAAGCTTGATTCCAGTGGCTGCGCCTACCGTGATGGGTTCGATTGCGAGCACGCGTAATCCCGACGCACTGTCCAACGAGTCCGCCGCACCTGCCGCCCCGACGAAGAACCCGCGCGCACGTAAGCGTGCGTCGGCATCCACGAAAGTAGCGCGTAGTGCGGCGCAGGACAGCATACCTACGACGTCGTCTGTTCCGGAAACGGAGGCCAGTGAAGCGCCATCCGCGCCCGCCAAGCGTGCCAGCAAAACGGCGCGCAAAACCGCCACCCGCACCCGTCGAAAAAAGGAAGAAGGCGAAGAGAGCGCTTGAGCGCTACCAGGGCGCGACACGCCTCTCTTTCATACGCGATTGGACGAGCGGCCGGGTATGTTGCTCGCGCCGGCACGCGGAGCAGTCGCGATAGGTACGCGCCTTGCTACGGCGCAGGCTCCGTATTTGCTTTGCGTTAAGGAACCTACCCATGCCCACCGTACCTATCGCCGCTTTCTGGGATCGCGAGGCGGCTGTCCAAGCCGTGCAGTTGGCGCGGCCGATGCTTGAGAATTCCCTATCGATCAAAAGCGTGGGTGAAAGCGGATTTCTGCACGTGGTGATCATGAACCCGCTTGCCACGCCCGCCGATTGTGATTTCGCCAATGCGATCCTCTATGAAGAAAGCATTGGTAATCCGGAGGAATGGGATGCGGACTATGGCGCTTACGCACGCGGCAAGGCGCGATTGAGTTGGCGTACTGGGCTGTCCAGCCACGAGATCTTGGCCCTGAAACCGCATCTTTTACATGCCAAGGACGCGCCAGTCTGGGGCAGTGTCTGCCAGGATGGAATCGTGGTGGGCGTCAGTGGCGCAAACCCGTGGTTCGACGAGGCCTTTGCGCGTGCCGTCGCAGCGTTATTCAAGGCCGTAGTGCAAGGGCGATGCGACGAGGAGTTTCGGGATCGTTAGAAAGCTGAGCCCCCGGCGGATGACGCGTCCCTCGCATTGCGAGCGACGCGTGTTTGTTGATCACTATTGGACACGTTGCTTCAACTTGAATCGACGCCCACTCTCGTGCTCACAAAGCCTGCCTTCCAGCGAGAAAAGTAAGACAAGGCATCCCCAGGTTCCCATAGTCTGCGATCCCCGGACGCATGCAACAGCGGTCATGACAATGCCTGCCACTAGGATAATGAAGTCTAACCGACGATTTGATATCCCGAGAAACGTCAGGCTGGGGTCATCCCAAACTTTTATCAAGCTCATCCAGACCTGTATCACAGTAGTGGCGCAGGCCCACCTTAGAATCGCTGAGATCACAGGTTTTACCGCTGCATGGCTGCTAAACGGTAGTAGGGCGACGATGACAAACCCGCCGATTGCATAGGCAATGAGCCGTTCCCGATAGACAAAGATAAAGTCCCTCGGACTGCTCATTGATCTTCCTCCTGAGATGATTCGGCGACAACGTAAATGATCAACGGCGGTCGCGTAAAGCATGACCGAGGCGATTGCACCCCTCATCGATGGATGCGTTGACAGCGGCCCCGGCGCGCGGGTTTCTAGATAACGCACCGACGGTCGCGCCAACGCCTGCAGCGATCATATGGCAGCCCAAACCCACACCTGAGTTCTGACGCCATACCGATTCGCCATCACGATTTCTCAAGTGAATGTCAGTGGAGCTGTCGGGCTGGCGAACGAAATCAAAATGTTATCCCGCGCCATTATTCAGCCCGGGGGGGGCGAAGTATTGCTGTAACTCTCCCCCGGTGGCATTGTTCAGTTCAGAAGTGCTGACCGCACGCATACGTTTTCTCTGCAAGTTGAAGTCGAATGGCATAACTGGCTTAAGATTTGACGTGATGACCTCGGCGCTCAGTCGCCCCTAGGCCCCTCAAGGCCCCTCAAGGCGGCGTCGATCGGAAACTTTGCCTTTAGATCATTGTCCCCATTGACTCTAGGGCAATGCCGAAAGTTGCGTCAGAATGCCCGACGTTTTGGGAAAGAATAAGACGAAGTTAGCCGGAAACAGTGGCACCAACTCGTGGTTCGACGAGGCCTTTGCACGTGCCATCGCAGCGTTATTCAAGGCCGTAGTGCAAGGGCGATGCGATGAGGAGTTTCGGGATCGTTAACGCGATTTCCTCCGAACATCCTATTCCCCCGCTCGTACCGCTTTCCTCATGCTCGGGCACGGCAGTTGCCGTCTCGTTAGGGCCTACACTCGGAGGAAGCATCATGAAAGAACCGCAGAGCAAACCCGCGCCCACTTCGGACGACACGCCTCGCGAACAGCAGGCGAGTCACAACGACAATCAGAACCGAAGCAAGAAAGACGGCCACACTTCGCAGATCGGAACCGGCCAGGACCAGCAGAGCCAACGCCAACGTGGCGGCGGCGCACGTCGCGGTTAGTCGGCATTAAAGCGCTGAGGCTTGTGTCAGGCGTCGTTTCCGTCACAGGAACGGCGCCTTTATCTTTTCCGCGCCCAACCAGTGTGAGTCATGGTATGAGTCAGACCGCGTTCAATCGGCCGACTTCAGCGACATCAAATATTCGGCCATATCATGCGCGTCTTGCTCGGTAACGTGCAGATTCGGCATGGCGGTACCGGGCTTGATCTTCTCCGGCTCGCGCAACCACCGCTGCATGTTGGGTAAGGTGTTGGGTAGCGTTCCCGCGATATAGGCGCGGTCGGCCATTCCCTCCAGCGAGGGCCCGACGTGTAGCCTCGGTCCGGTGCCCCCGGGGACGATATGACATGTCAGACACAGGTACTGCTGGATCGCGCGCACCCCCGCTTCGTCTTCCGCTGTTCTACCTGCCGTGTTCGACGCAGACGTAGCGTCCGCCAGTGTCCACTCGGGAGTTTGGTTGACTGTGCTTTGATACGCCATAGGGGAAAGATCCGGCAGCGTACGCATAAACGCCACGACATCCCAGATGCGCTCGTCGCTCAGGCGATATCGCCATGCCGGCATGCCGGTCATCTTGATGCCTTCACGAATCATCCAGAAAATCTCATTCGCTGGCCTTTCCCGCGCGCTTGCCACCAGGGGCGGGGGGGCCGGATTGAGCCCCATGGCAAAGGGCTGCGGCGCCACGCCCGGCGCGCCATGACATTGCACGCAATGGGCTTCGTAAATCTGCAGCCCGCGCTTCGCCCGGCCCGGCTCGGCCAAATCCGGTATCTCGATGGCTGCGGCCCGGGCGGATACGGACCGATCCAGCGCATAACCCACCACGCGATAAATAGGCGCCGTATGACTATGCGTCGCGCTGACGTCATACCAGCCGTTGCGGATCGCCACCACGCCGACGGCCGCCGCTGTCACCGCGAGGGCGGCGAGGCTGCCGAGTAGGACGAGCTTGCATCGACTCATGATGTCGCGCCTCCATCGGGTCAGGGCAGGGTGAGGAGATAAGCCGTTATGTGTTCCGCCTCCTCGCTCGTCAGTCCGACATTCGGCATTGCCGTTTCGGGATTCATGGCGGGCGGATCCTGCAACCAGCGTACCAGGGTCTCGACATTATTCGGCCATCGCCCCGCGACATAGGCTTGTTGACGCAGGCCGTCCAGCGGGGGACCCACGAAGGACACCGGGGCGCGCACACCCGGTACGACGTGGCAGGCTACGCAGCCTTTCTCGACGATGAGCGTCCGTCCACGGCTGGGGTCGGCCCGAGTGAGCAAGTCAGCTGTCGCCTTTTCGCCACCCTGAGATGGCCCCGACGGGTCGCACCCGGCCAGGCTGGCCAGGACGACAACGACTGAGCAAGGGTAAAGAGTGAAGGTCGATCGGTGCAATGGGACGAATCTCCTCGTTGCGACGGCAGTGCAAATTCCGTGCCTTTCGAGCCGGGGCACGTGAGTTGCTGACGTAATCGTTTGCTTCATTACCCCGTTGTTGCCAACGCTCAGGTATCCATGCTCCGCATCCCATATGCGCCTTTGCTTCCTGTCGTCTTGCTACACCTCGCAGGGGGCCGGCGCGCGCAGGCCGAGGTGAGTTCCGCGCCTGTCACGCCGACACCATCGTCGGGGCAGATGACGGATCTGAATTTTCTGTTGTTCACTGGTGGCGCCGTGATCTTTGTCGCAGTGGCGTGCGTGGTCGTGCTGGCTATCTGGGGGCCACCGCGTTTTCGCGCGGGCTTGGCGCGCCCTGTGTTGATCGTGGGGGCAGGCATTGTGTTTCCCCTCGCGGTGCTGACTGGGCTGCTGCTGTATTCCTTCAATCTGACATCGTCCGAGGCGTCGGAACAACCGGCGGTGCGTATTCACGTGGTGGGCGAACTTTGGTGGTGGCGCGTGAGCTACCTCGATGCAGAGGGCGGCGTGCTGTTTGACACCGCGAACGAAATCCATATCCCGACGGGGAAATCCGTCGAGATCGTGCTGACCTCGGATAACGTCATCCATAGCTTTTGGGTGCCGGAATTGACGGGCAAGCTCGACATGATCCCAGGCCATACCAACCGCCTGCGTATCCGCGCGCAAGCGCCCGGCGTCTACCGTGGACAGTGTGCCGAATATTGTGGCGCTCAGCATACGAAGATGGCGTTCATGGTCCAGGCCGTGGCGCCAGAGGCGTTCGACGATTGGGTACGCCAGCAGAGGCGACCGGCAGCGGTCGCTGACGGCCAGCTACGTACAGGCGCGCAGCTATTCCAGCAGGCTTGTTCGCGTTGCCATACTGTGCGGGGTACCGAGGCCCGCGGGACTTCGGGGCCGGATCTCACACATGTTGGCGGGCGACTGACGCTGGGCGCCGGGGTGTTGCGCAATAACTTGGGGGCCATGGCCGGCTGGATCGCGGGCAACCAGGATCTGAAGCCGGGCAACCCCATGCCCGCTTTTCGTGATTGGTCCGGGGTCGAGCTGCTGGCCGTGGCCCGCTATATGGATAGCCTGAAGTGACGAATGATCATCTCAGTGTTCATGCGCAGTCGGCGCTACCGAATCCGCTGCCGCGACCCGAGGGAGAAGAGGCGGCCGTGGAACGCGTCTGGCAGCGCCCGAGCGGGTTCCGCGCCCTGACGGTCGTCAATAACACCTATATCGGTATCTTGTACATCGCGACCGCGCTGTTGTTCTTCCTGCTGGCCGGGATATTGGCGCTGATGATGCGCACGCAGCTAGCCGTACCGGACAACCCGCTGATTAGCCACGACCTGTATAACCAGCTCTTTACCATGCACGGCACGGTAATGATGTTTCTGTTCGCCGTGCCGGCCGTCGAGGCCGTGGCCGTGCTGCTGTTGCCCAATATGCTGGGTGCCCGCGACCTGCCTTTTCCGAGGCTGTCGGCCTATGCGTATTGGGCGTACGCCGTGGGCGGCATTGTTTTTTTCTGCAGTTTGTTTGCGCGGCTGGCGCCCGATGGGGGATGGTTCATGTATCCGCCGCTGACCAGCACCGAGTACTCGCCCGCCTTGAACGCGGATCTGTGGTTGCTTGGCATAGGCTTTATCGAGATCTCCGCCATTGCCGGGGCGATTGAGTTGGCAGTGGGGATCTTGCGCACGCGTGCACCGGGGATGTCGCTGGATAAGATGCCGGTCTTCGCGTGGGTGATGCTGATATTCAGCGGCATGGTGATCGTGGCGTTTCCGGCCGTGATCGTGGCGACGGCGCTATTGGAATTGGAACGCGCCTTCGATATGCCGTTCTTTATCGTGGACCGTGGCGGGGACCCGCTGCTATGGCAGCATCTATTCTGGTTTTTCGGGCATCCGGAGGTGTACATCATCTTTCTGCCAGCCGCGGGCATGGTGTCGATGATCGTTCCCGCCATGACGGGCACGCCATTGATCGGCTACCGCTATGTGGTGATGGCGATCATCGGGACCGCGTTTCTTAGCTTTGGCCTGTGGGTGCATCATATGTTCGCCACGGGGATTCCGCCGTTGTCATCGAGCTTCGCGTCGGCGGCCAGCATGGCGGTGTCGGTGCCTACCGCGATACAGGTATTCGCGTGGATCGCGACGATTGCCGCGGCCGTACGCCTGCGGCCCATCAAGACGCCCATGCTGTTTATCCTGGGCTTCTTTTTTATCTTCACGCTCGGTGGTTTGACGGGCGTGATGGTGGCGGTCATTCCTTTCGATTTACAGGCCCACGATACCTACTTTGTTGTCGCCCACCTGCACTATGTGCTTTTTGGCGGGATGGTGTTTCCGCTCTTCGCGGCGTTTTACTACTGGACGCCGCTCATGAGTCGCCGCGCACTGTCCGAACGTCTGGGGCGGTGGGCGTTCTGGTTAATGTTTGTCGGCTTTAATGTGACGTTTTTTCCCTTGCATGCGGTGGGATTGGCGGGAATGCCGCGACGGGTCTATACCTATGCGGAAAGCCAGGGTTGGGGCGCCTTGAATCTGGTGTCGACCATGGGCGCTTACCTAATTGCCTGTGGGGTGCTCGTCTTTCTGTGGGATTTGGCGCGGAATTTCCGTCCCGACAGTGTGCGTACCGCGGGCAATGTCTGGCAAGCGGGTACGCTGGAATGGCTGCCCAGCGGTGACTTTGGCCTGCGCAGCATTCCCGTGGTGGTAAGTCGCGAGCCCTTGTGGGATCAGCCGGGACTTGCCGAGAACGTGGCGGCCGGTAGGTATTACTTGCCCGATGCGCCGGGGAATGTGCGGTCCACGCTGGTTACCAGTGCGGTGGATGCGCGCCCGGAGTATGTGCTGCCATTGCCGGGGCCGGGGTGGTCTCCTTTGTTGGCGGCACTAGGGACGGCGGGTTTTTTCCTGTTGCTCACTTTCAAACTCTTTATTCCTGCCGGCGCTTGCGGCGTCTTAGCGATCGTGGCGATCTGGTACTGGCTATGGCAGTCCGATGCCGGCCCGGAGATAGCGACGGTGGATATTGGCGGCGGCCTGTGCGTGCCCTGGCGCGGATCGGGACTCCGCTCGCACGCCAGCTGGGCCATGGCGATGTTGCTTGTGGTCTGCGTCAGTATTTTCGGCGCGTTGGTGTTCGCGTATTTCTTTCTGTGGCTCGCGTCGTCCGGCGAATCGTGGGGGGCGCAGACGCCGAGCAGCGGTAATGGTGTCTGGCTGATCAGCGCTGGTCTGATGCTGGGGGCCAGCATATTGCTGATCAGACCCGGCCGCTCGCTGGTACACCATCGACCCTGGGCTTTGCGTGGACGGATGTTGCTGGGCATCTGTGTACTGCTTGCGGCAAGCGCCTTCGAACTCGTGCAGCATTGGCAAACCGGATTGCGGCCGCAACGGGGGGCGTATGATGCCGTCGTCTACGCCGTGGCGGGCCATCAAGCGTTTTTCGCGATCATCGTGGCGATCATGGGCGTGTTCACCTTGGCGCGTAGCATGGCCAATAAGCTGAATCTCCAACACCAGTCTTGCCTTCAGGCGACGCAGACGATGTGGCACTACACGGTAGTTCAAGGGTTGGTGGGCCTTGTGCTTGTGCATCAGTTTCCGCGTCTGGTGGGAGGCTGAGTATGCGATCCCGTTCTAGCGTGGAAATGGTCTATCTATTCGCCGGGCCGGTGATCTGGGCTGTGCATTTCTTCCTTATATATGGAACAAACGCCTTGTTGTGCGCACGTGTGCCCTGGCTGGCGAAATTGATTTGGCTCGGCCAGCCGGCATCGACGTGGATCACCCTCGCAACCAGTGTGCTGGGATGCGCGGCATTGGTATGGCTGATTCTGCGTGCGCCGAGACGGGGCTTTCCTGGTGGGCGGTCCAGCTTCTTAACTACGGTTGGCAGGACTCTCTGCGGTTTGTCCCTCGTGGCGGTAATATGGCAGACACTACCTGTATTGCTCGTATCGGCATGCGGGTGAGCCCACTATGCGGTCCGCGAGACGCGCACTGACCCTGGAGAAATACGCGCAGATGAAGCTCTACTATTTTCCCGGCAACGCCAGCATGACCCCGCACTGTTTGCTCGAAGAAATCGGCGAGCCTTTTGAATTATCGCTGGTCGATCGTACGACGAATGCGCATAAAGCACCGGAGTATCTGAAGCTGAATCCGAATGGAGTGATCCCCGCGTTGGTCGATGGCGATCTTGTGCTGTACGAAACCGCCGCCATCGCGCTGTATCTGGCGGATAAGTATCCCGAGAAACAGCTAGCACCCGCGCTGGGCACGGCAGAGCGTGCGCAGTGCTACAAATGGTTGATGTGGTGCACCAACACTTTCCAAAGCACGATCCTGATGTACTACTACCCGGATCGCTGGGTCGATGCTGGAAACACGGAGGGCGCTGCCCAAGTCAAAGCCCATGCGGAAGCCAAGATCAATGGCCTGGTTGACCAGATCGAGGCGCATTTAAGCACTACGAACGACCCGTGGTTCTTGGGATCGCAGTTTTCTATCCTTGACCCGTACGTCATGATGCTTTGCCGCTGGACAAGAGTGTTCAAGCGGCCGGCTCGCGACTTGCCGCATATTGGAGCGTATCTGGACCGCGTGTTGGCTCGTCCGGCCGTGCAGCGCGCGCTGCGCAACGAAGGTCTGCAGGCCCCATGAGTGTAGGCGTAGGCACGAAGATGAAATGAAACTGGCCTCGATATCCGTTCACGGCAGGGATCCATCCCTGCGCACCGGCTTTATCGTGTCGCTCCGGCTATAGCACTTTGAGGCCGTTTCGATGAGCGCGTCTCAAATGGAATCTTCGTCCTCGCGCGCCTGTTTAGCCCGGTACCTGCGCCAACTCTCGCGCTCGGTGATTCTGACCTCCAGTGCAAACGCTAGCAATATGAACCCCCATGTCCCGAGGCCGTACGCGCGACGCCACGAGGCTACGCTGATTAAAACGCAACCGCCTACAACTAAAACAGCTTGAACTACGCGGTTTGGAATGCCCATAAAGCTCGTGATGGGGTCTTTCCAAATTTGTGTGAAATGTGCCCAGACATGGTTGGTGGCGCTTACCAATATCCACGATGAAATTGCCGGCATGGCTGTCAGAATTACTGGCGCAACGTGGGTATATGGCAACGAAAAATAGATGATCGCGCCCACTGCGTAGGCAATCAGTCTTTCCCGGTAGGCGACCCGCGTGTCGCGGGGAGGACTCAAGGCAGTGCTCCTTTCAGATTTTTCGCGGGGAAGTTGATACAAACGCGATAGTTGCTCATGTCTCGAAGTCAACGAATCGTTCGGTCGGGCCAGTCAGGGGGCAGTCGTTTAGCAGCCGCCATGACTTGCATAAACGGTGTGTCCGATCCTGGCAACTTAACGGTTGGCGCGTGATGAATGACCGCGCGCGTTGCAACTGTGCCCAGCGGCGAATCCCGCGACTCCGCCCGCGATTGGATTGCCACTGAATATTGTGGTGGCCGTTCCTACACCGGTACCCACCATATAACAGCCCAGAGCGACACCGGAGTTCTTTGTCAGAATCGTGTTGCCGGATTGATCTTTCACATAAAAATCGGTTGATCCGTCACGGTTGCCGTGAGCTCCTATACTGAACCGAGGTTCGCGGTGACGCTCCCGGTGCTCAAAGTATTGCTGTAACTCACCTCCAGCCACGATGGATAGCTGCGACATGCGAATCGACTTCATAAGTTTTCCTTAAGAAAGTGGAGCAACGACGACACCTATAAAGGGGAGGAACGGAAGGAAATCTCGGGAACTTCATACATGCATGGATATAAAATTCAGCGCACTGATCCGCGATGTCGAGCCCCTGCAGGTCTCCGGTTCACACTATAGGTTTGGCGCAGCTCTGCGATTACATCAGGTCGGATACGTAGGAAAAATCGGACCGTTCGGACAACGAGCCATACAAAAAAAGGCCTGAATCCGGTTCACACCGGGTTCAGGCCTTATTGACTTTCATTACTGTATAAGCAGGACGGTTGGACACTGACCCGCTTGATGGAGCGCTTTAGCGCCCCTCAATCACCCAACTCAGGCGATCGAACCCACCAACTGATTCAGCGTGGCGCTCGGGCGCATGGCTGCGCTGGCCTTGGCTTCTTCGGGCTGGTAGTAGCCGCCGATGTCGACGGGCTTGCCTTGCGCGGCTTTCAGTTCGTCCAGGATCTTCGTCTCGGACTCGGCAAAAGCGGCGGCGACACCCTGGAATTGCTTGGCCAGTTCGGCGTCGTCGGTTTGCGCGGCCAAGGCTTCTGCCCAGTACATGGCCAGGTAGAAGTGGCTGCCACGGTTATCCAAACCGCCGACCTTGCGCTCGGGCGACTTGTTGTTGTCGAGGAACTTCGACGTGGCTTGGTCGAGCGTCTTGGCCAACACGCTGGCACGGGCGTTGTTGTACGCACGGCCCAGGTGTGCCAGGGACTCCGCCAAGGCCAGGAATTCGCCCAGCGAATCCCAGCGCAGGAAGCCTTCTTCGACGAACTGTTGCACGTGCTTCGGAGCCGAACCGCCGGCGCCAGTTTCGAACAGCTGGCCACCGACCATCAGCGGCACGATCGACAGCATCTTGGCGCTGGTGCCCAGTTCCATGATGGGGAACAGGTCGGTCAGGTAGTCGCGCAGCACGTTGCCGGTCACCGAGATGGTGTCCTTGCCGGCGCGGATGCGGTCCAACGAGAATTTCGTGGCTTTGACCGGATCGAAGATGTGCAGTTCGAGACCGTTGGTGTCGTGGTCGGCCAGGTACTTCTTGACCTTGGCGATCAGCTGAGCGTCGTGGGCGCGGTTTTCGTCGAGCCAGAAGACGGCCGGCGTGTTGGTCAGGCGGGCGCGGGTGACGGCGAGCTTGACCCAGTCCTGCACCGCGGCGTCCTTGGTCTGGCACATGCGCCAGATGTCGCCGGTCTGCACGGGCTGCTCGAGCAGCACGTTGCCAGCGGCGTCGGTCACACGAACCACACCGTCGGTCGGGATGATGAAGGTCTTGTTGTGCGAACCGTATTCTTCGGCCGCCTGAGCCATCAGGCCAACGTTCGGCACGCTGCCCATGGTGACGGGATCGAAGGCGCCATTGGCCTTGCAGTCGTCGATCACGGCCTGGTAGACACCGGCGTAGCAGCGATCGGGGATCACGGCCTTGGCGTCTTGCAGCTGGCCGGCGGCGTTCCACATCTTGCCCGAGTCACGGATCATGGCGGGCATGGAGGCGTCGACAATCACGTCGCTTGGCACGTGCAGGTTGGTGATGCCCTTGTCGGAGTTCACCATGGCCAGCGCGGGCAGTTCCTTGTAGGCGGCGTCGATGTCAGCCTTGATCGCGGCTTGTTGCTCGGCGGGCAGGGCGCCGATCTTGGCGTACAGGTCGCCGATACCGTTGTTGGGATCGAAGCCGACTTGCTTGAGAGCGTCGGCGTGGCGGGCCAGCACGTCTTCGTAGAACACGGACACGACGTGGCCGAAGATCACCGGGTCGGAGACCTTCATCATGGTGGCCTTCAGGTGCACCGAGAACAGCACGCCCTGGGCTTTCGCGTCAGCGATTTGGGCCTTCAGGAAGCTGCGAAGCTTGGCGGCCGACAGCACGGCGGCGTCGATGATTTCGCCAGCCTTGACCGGGGTCTTGTCTTTCAGAACCGTCTTGGTGCCGTCGTTGGCGGTCAGTTCGATCTTCAGATCGCCGGCTTCAGCGACCGTGGTGGACTTTTCGCTGCCGTAGAAGTCACCGCCGTCCATCGAGGCGACGTGCGACTTGGAATCGGCCGACCAGGCGCCCATTTTGTGGGGGTGCTTGCGGGCGTAGTTCTTGACCGACAGCGGCGCGCGGCGGTCGGAGTTGCCTTCGCGCAGAACCGGGTTCACGGCGCTACCCTTGACCTTGTCGTAACGGGCCTTGATGTCGCGCTCGGCGTCGGTCTTGGGCTCGTCCGGATAGTCGGGCAGCTTGTAGCCCTTGGCTTGCAGTTCCTTGATAGCGGCCTTGAGCTGCGGCATCGAGGCGCTGATGTTCGGCAGCTTGATGATGTTGGCATCGGGCGTCACGCACATGGCGCCCAGCTCGGCGAGGGCGTCGCCAATGCGCTGGCTTTCGTCCAGGTAGTCGGGGAAGACGGCGATGATGCGTCCGGCCAGCGAAATATCGCGGGTCTCGACCGTGATGCCAGCCGATTTGGTAAACGACTGAATGATCGGCAGCAGCGAACGAGTAGCCAGTGCCGGGGCTTCGTCGGTGAGGGTATAGATAATCTTCGGAGTTTGAGCCATAGTCTTCGTAGTTGCCCGGGCGCTAGCGCAAATCCGGACTTGCTTAGCCGGACATCGTCGCCGATGTCAACGTAGGGTGGGTGAGTTGGCCGGCACGCGTGCCTGACCATCACGTCGGCGACCCTGCCTCTGTATTCGCACCGGGCCGGTGTCACCGTCATGGTGCGACCATTGTATCTTGCTGCCGGAGAAAATGGGGAACTCTTATAGAAGACTGAGCAATTTTTTGATTGGAGTCTTATATAAGACATGAATGCATGGTTGCGCGGCATGAGACTTGCTCGCAGCCTGTCTTGCCCCGGGGGACCTCCCTCGGGTCCATAAGAGGCTTAACAATAAACTGCCTGGGAGGAACGCTCATGGCCATGCGCACCATCTGGAAGGGGGCTATCACATTCGGTCTGGTCCACATCCCCGTCGGGTTGCATACCGCGACCACCGAATCCGGTGTTGATTTTGACTGGCTGGACAAGCGTTCGATGGACCCTGTCGGCTATAAGCGGATCAATAAACGCACGGGAAAGGAAATCGACTCGAAAAATATCGTCAAAGGCGTCGAGGTCGAGGACGGCCAATATGTGGTGGTGTCGCCAGAGGAAATTGCCGAGGCCTACCCCCGGACAACGCAAACCATTGAAATTCAACAGTTTGTCGAAGCCAGCGAAGTGTCGTTCGTGTATTTGGAACGACCCTATTATGTGGCGCCCATTAACAAGGGACATAAGGTCTACGCGCTATTGCGGGACACCCTCACCGATTCGGGAAAGATCGGGATTGCCAAGGTGGTGATTCAGACGAAACAACATTTGGCCGCCCTGATTCCCATGGGCGACGCTCTGGTGCTGAACTTGATGCGCTGGGGTGACGAGGTGAAATCCATGGATGGCCTGGATCTGCCCAAGGTCGGCGCCAAGAATATGTCGCCCAACGCGTCCGAACTGAAAATGGCCAAGATGCTGGTTAAAGAGATGTCGGCGGACTGGGATCCGATGCAGTATCAGGACGAGTTCAAGGCCGCGGTCATGGATCTAGTCGAGCAAAAGGTCAAGGCGGGCAAGACCGAGGTGGTGATCGAGCCTCAGGAAGAATCCCCCGCCTATACGGATAATGTGATCGATCTGACGGAGTTGCTGCAACGCAGTCTGCGAGGCGGGTCCAAGAAGTCGGATGGCGGCAAGTCTGAATCGAAATCGAGCTCGAAATCGACCAAAACCGCCAAGGCCGCCAAGAAAACCGCTGCTCGCAAGACCGCCAGCAAGAAAACCGCTACGAAGAAGGCGACGAAAACGGCGGCACGCGCACGTAAGGCGGCCTGACCATGGTGGACAGCCTGAAAAAATATCGCGAGAAGCGAAATTTCAATGTCACGCCGGAGCCGGCCGAAGGCGGCGAAGCCAACGAAGATCAACGCGCCTTTGTGATCCAAAAGCATTGGGCGCGGCGCCTGCACTACGATTTCCGGCTCGAACTCGACGGCGCGATGAAGAGCTGGGCCGTGCCCAAAGGCCCGTCCTATGACCCGTCGGTCAAGCGCATGGCCGTACAGGTCGAAGACCACCCCATCGCCTACAACAAATTCGAAGGCACTATCCCGAAAGGGGAGTACGGGGCGGGCGAGGTCATCATTTGGGATGAGGGTTCCTGGGTGCCCGTGGGCGATCCCCACCAGGGCTATCGGGACGGCCATCTGAAGTTCGACATGCACGGGTCCAAGATGCAAGGCCGCTGGGCGCTCGTACGGATGAAGACCAAGCGCGATGAGCGTCAACCGCCCTGGCTGCTGATCAAGGACCGGGATGAGTTTGCGCGGGATGCAGCCGATTTCAGTGTGGTGGACGAGCTGCCGGATAGCGTCGTGCCATTACGTAAGAAGAAATCCACCGAGGCCGCACCGCGTCGCTTGCCTGGTAAAGAGGCGCCGTTACCTGAGCAAATGAAACCTCAGTTGGCGACCTTGGTGGAAGGTATTCCGCCGGGCGTTCATGACTGGGTCTACGAGATGAAGTATGACGGCTACCGCATCCTGGCGCGGCTGGATCAAGGAGACGTCAAGCTATACACCCGTAACGGCCACGACTGGAGCGACAAGCTGCCGCATCTAGTCGAGCAGTTAAAGACCTTCGATATCGAAAACGCGTGGCTGGATGGCGAGATTGTGGTGCTCTCCAGCGAAGGCATTCCCAGCTTTCAGGCGCTGCAAAACGCGTTCGACGTTCGCCGCACGAAGGACATTGTCTACTACCTTTTCGATCTGCCCTACATCGCCGGGCGGGATATCCGCGACGAACCGCTGACCGTACGCCGCGATCTGCTCAAGCAGGTGCTGGAACGCTACGATTGTTCGCACTTGCGACTAAGCGAAGCCTTCGACCAGCCGATAGCCGACCTCGTTAGCTCTGCGTGCAAGCTGGGGCTCGAAGGCTTTATTGGCAAACGGCCTTCCGCGCCGTATGTCCAGCGCCGCTCGGACGACTGGGTCAAGCTCAAATGCGGCCGTCGGCAAGAGTTCGTGATCGTCGGGTTCACCGCGCCCAAGGGGGAACGCGTAGGCTTTGGCGCGCTGCTGTTGGCGGTGCACGAGCAAGACGGCAATTTGCGCTATGCAGGCAAAGTGGGCACGGGGTTCAACGATCAGCTGCTCCAGTCCCTGCACGCGCAATTAAGCGCCCGGGTGCAGGAAAACAGCGCAGTGACGGCGGGGCAGGTGCCCAGGGCACGCGACATTCAGTGGGTAAAACCCGATTTGGTCGCTGAAGTGTCCTTCGCGGAATGGACCAATGGCGGCCATGTTCGCCATGCCACGTTCAAGGGATTGCGTACCGACAAGAGCGCTACAGCCATTACGCGGGAGGACGCCGTCCCTGCCGACGAGCTGGAATCCGCCAAAAATACCAAGTCGAAAACTCGGAAGTCGCAATCCGGCACGAATCCCGACAGCAAGTCGTCCTCGAAGAAACGCGCCACAGTTTCCACCGAGGGGCGAGGGCGTGGCAAGGCGAGTCTGAAGCTCTCGAATCCAGGCAGAGTCATTGACCCATCGAGCGGGTTCACCAAGCTCGACCTGGCGCGTTACTACGCGCAGGTAGCGCCTCTGATGCTGGAGCATTTGAAGGGGCGTCCGGTGTCATTCGTGCGCGCGCCGGCGGGGATCACCGGCGAGCACTTTTTCCAGAAGCACTCCGAAACCGACATTCCCGGTGTGACGGCCTTGCCCAAGCGGCTGGATCCCGGCCACGCGTCGTTGATGGAGGTGGCCAGTGCTGAAGGCTTGCTGGCCGCCGCGCAGCTGAATGTGGTGGAGTTTCATACGTGGAACGGTGTCAAGACCGCCATCGCCAAGCCCGATAGGATGATTTTCGACCTCGATCCCGGCGAAGGGGTGGACTGGCCCGAGTTGCAACGCGGCGCGAGCCTGGTGCGGGTATTGCTCGAAGAGATCGGCCTGCAAAGCTGGCTCAAAACCAGCGGCGGAAAAGGGCTGCACGTGGTGGTGCCGGTGCGCCGTCAATACGACTGGGATACGGTAAAGGCGTTTTCCGCCGCGATCGTGCGCCATCTAGCGCGCACCCTGCCACAGCTGTTTGTCGCGAAAAGCGGCCCACGTAATCGGGTAGAGAAGATATTCGCGGATTATCTGCGAAATGGGTTTGGAGCGACCACGGTGGCTGCCTGGTCGGCGCGTGCGCGACCTGGCATGGGGGTTTCCGTGCCGGTGACCTGGGATGAGTTGGAAGCGCTGACCAGTTCGTCACAGTGGACGATCGCCAATATCGAGGAGCGCCTGGAGGTGGGCAATTCGCCCTGGGATGACTACACACCCCAAGGCCTGACGCAGGCAATGAAGAAAATGAAGTTCGATCCCTCGGCTCTGGGCTGACGCGCCATCGGGGCATATGACTTGCGGGAGGGGTGCTGAGAGATGGCTAAAGCGCCACGGCTTTAGTCAATATGACGGACCGCTTACCTAGGAGTAACTGAGATGAAGTTCACTAAAGCGACGGAAGCCAAAACGCAGGGCGACGCAATTGTGTTCAACATGGAGCTCAACGGGGTGGTGAGACAGTTTGAGATTTCAGGGGATGTGCTGCGCCGCCGGTTCGGGGCGGCGGACGATACCGCTGTAGAACTGCTCAAAGCCTTCGAATCCGGAGCCGATTCCGTCCGAGATGCCGCGCAGCGTGTTCGATCAGTGCCTGCCGAGGGGTCAATTCAATTGGGAGCCGGAGACTTTTCCTGAGATCGTCAAGGCGGCCGGCTCGGCAACGGCCAATCTCGGGCATGAAATTTGCTTGGTAGCAGGAAATGACAGTAATCGGGCGGCCCGCCTGTCTGTATCACACGGACCGCCTTTAAATATCCACAGCGAAAGGACAGCTATGAGCCCCAAGACAACACGACTTCTCACTATCGCGGCCGTTGCCGTTATCTTCGCGGTGCTGATTTCTGTTGTGCCTTGGTGAGGACGTAGTGCGAGAGTGCTGGGGGAGATGAGCTCGCTTGATCTATCACCGTGCACTTTGAACTTTAATAATATTTCGTTACTCGAAATGATAAATTGTTGCTTCCTCGTCGGTGTAGCTGGGGGGAAGTTGGGTAATGTAGCTCACGCGGCGGGGCACGCGACTGTGTAGTTCTAGCCGCTTATAAATTTAGATAGATCCGCGACGTGGCATCGACAGCGCAATCATCCTTTGGATTCCTGCCCGCACAGGGTGAAATGGCCCAACAGATACGGGCATTTTCCTGGGCCGATACATCTATCGGTCCTCCGGATACTTGGCCCGAGCGTTTGCGTAGCGCATTAAGCCTGTGCTTGAGTTCGCGCTTCCCCATCGTGCTGTGGTGGGGCCCGGATATGCGAATGTTCTATAACGACGCGTACATTCCCTTCCTCGGGCCCCACAAGCATCCCGGGGCGCTATGGAAGCGGGCTTCCGAGGCTTGGCCAGAGATCTGGGACGAGATTGGCCCGATGCTCTCAAGTGTTTATGCCATGGGAGAGGCCACTTGGCGCAGCGACCATCAGTTTTTCTTTGAACGTGCGTTGCCGCGTGAAGAGGTGTACTTCACGTTCACCTATGGGCCGATTCTGGCGTCGGACGGGGTGACGGTCGAAGGGATATTCTGTCCGTGTACCGAGACCACGGAAAAAATTCTGAGTACGCGCCGGCTGAACGTACTGCGCCAGCTCAGCACGCGCCGTCTGCCTGACGGCGGTATCCCCGCCGCCGCGGTCAATATCTGTGCCGAACTGAGCACTAGCAAGGAGGACGTGCCCTTCGCCGCGATTTATAGCATTGAGGGCGAGCACGCCAAGATGTTGGCCAGCACGGGCTTGGTGGTGTCCGACGCTGAAGCGATTTCGTGGCCACTACAGGAGGTCGCATCTAGTGGCCAGTCAATGACCGTGGAGTTGAGCGCCCTGGACGTGCAGATGGAGCAGGGCGCTTGGCCGGAGCCCGCGCGATTCGCCCGGCTGGTTCCGCTGGACTGGTTGCCTGATGGGGCCGTCAACGGCGTGATGGTGCTGGGGGTCAGCCCGCGCCGGCCGCTCGATGAACCCTACCGCGATTTTCTCGCGTTGGTGGCAAGCCATAGCGCCAGTGCGTTGAACAGTGCCGCTACCTTTGAGCTGGAAAGCCGTCGCGCTCAGGCGTTGGCTGAACTGGATCGCGCAAAGACGGCGTTTTTCTCTAATGTCAGCCATGAATTCCGCACACCCCTGACCCTGATACTTGGGCCAGTGGAAGAAGCACTGGAGAACCCGAGTAACCCGCTGGACCGCAAGCAACTGCATATGTTGCATCGCAACGCACTGCGGCTGCAAAAGCTGGTTAACACGCTGCTCGATTTCTCGCGTATCGAAGCGGGACAATTGCAGGCCTGCTTCGAGCCCGTCAATCTGGGCCGTGTCACGGCCGAGCATGCCAGCGCATTCCGCTCGGCTATCGAGGCGGCGGGGCTGCGCCTGCGGGTCGACTGCGATAGCGTCGAGGTTTATGTCGCGCGCGATCTGTACGAGAAAATCCTCCTCAATTTGCTATCCAATGCGTTCAAGTACACCCCGAGAGGCGAAATCGCGGTAACCCTGCGCGATCTCGGTACGCAAGTCGAGCTTTGCGTGTCCGACACCGGGATCGGTATTGCCGATGCCGAGCACCAGGCTATTTTCGAGCGATTCCATCGCGTCGAGGGCGTCCCGTCGCGCACGCACGAGGGCACGGGAATTGGGCTGACTTTGGTGCGCGAACTTGTCAAACTGCACGGGGGCGACATCAGCGTCGACAGCCGACCAGGCGCGGGGAGCACGTTTATCGTGAGGCTGCCCAAGGGCACGGCACATTTGAGAGCCGAGGATATCAACCGCGCCGCGCCACAGCCCCTCACGCGTAGCCTCAGCGCGCCTTATACGTTGGAAGCGGCGCAATGGCTCACCGAAGATTCGGCGCCCATCGCCGTGCACGAGGCCACTCGCTCGCGCCCAGTGGTCCTCTACGTAGACGATAACGCGGACATGCGCGACTACATGGGCCGTTTATTGGCAACCCGGTATGAGGTGCGCGCCGCGAACGATGGCCCCTCGGCGCTGGCCAGCATACGCAAATCCCCGCCGGATTTAGTGATTGCCGACGTGATGATGCCGGGCTTCGACGGGCTGTCGCTTTTGCGCGCGGTGCGCAGCGACGCAGTCACGCGGGCCTTGCCGGTCATTCTGTTGTCGGCGAAAGCGGGCGAGGAAGACCGCGTGGAGGGCATGGAGGCTGGCGCCGACGACTATCTGGTCAAACCCTTTTCCGCCCGCGAACTCGTGGCGCGCGTCAGTGCCCATCTGCGCTTATCGCGATTGCGGCAGGAGACCTTACGCACCCTGCGCGCCAACGAGGTTCGGCTACGCACGATCATCGAACAGCTCCCCGTGGGCCTGGGGGTCGCGGACGTGACCGGGCGATGGATTCTGACCAATGCCATGATGAGCGGTTATGCGCCCACGGCCATGCCGACAACCGTCCCTTCTGAGCGTAGCCGATGGCGTGCCTGGGACGAGAACGAGAAAGCGGTGCCTATGGAAGACTGGCCCGGCCAGCGTGCGTTGCGTGGTGAAGTCGTCACCCAAGGCATGGAAATGCAATACACGGCGCCGGACGGGCGCGAGTACTGGTTGCGCTCGACCGCTACGCCCTTGCGCACCGACGATCGTAGCCTCATCGGTGCCTGCCTGGTGCTGCAAGACATCACCGAGCTCAAACGTGTCGAGCAAGAACTGTTAGAAGCCCATCGCCGCAAGGACGAGTTTCTTGCCACGCTGGCGCACGAGCTGCGTAATCCCTTATCGCCGATGCACAACGGACTCTACCTGCTCAAGCAGGGGGCGAGCTCCGAGGAGACGGCTCGTATTCACGACATGCTGCAGCGACAAGTCGCGCATATGCACCGACTGGTGGACGATTTGCTGGAGATCGCCCGGATCAATAACGGTCGGATTTCGCTGCGTAAGGAACCCGTCGAGATCGCCGATGTGGTGCGCAACGCCTTGGAAACTTGCCGCTCGGCCATTGAAGCCGGGGAACATACTCTGACCCTCGATTTACCGGAATCCCCAATAGTCTTGGAGGCCGATCCGGTGCGGCTCGCTCAGGTCATTTCGAATGTGCTGACGAACGCGGCGAAATACACGAACAATGGCGGGCGCATTCGGCTACGCGTACGGTGCGAGGCCGACGAGGCCGTGATTTCAGTCACCGACAACGGAGTAGGGATCCCCGCCGAACAGATATCGCACGTATTCGATCTGTTTACACAGTTGGATGGCGCTCGAGGGCAGGGGGGCCTGGGTATCGGCCTGACGCTCGTCCGTACGCTGGTTGAGCTGCATGGCGGGCGTGTCGATGTTCATAGTGGTGGGCTGAATCAAGGCAGCGAGTTTGTCCTTC
Source organism: Bordetella sp. 15P40C-2 (assembly GCF_009763235.1). NCBI lineage: Bacteria > Pseudomonadati > Pseudomonadota > Betaproteobacteria > Burkholderiales > Alcaligenaceae > Bordetella > Bordetella sp. 15P40C-2. The sequence goes on along the minus strand of NZ_WSJA01000042.1, from coordinate 150,230 downwards.
GCCTGCCTATGCCGCCCGCGCCACCCGTGTCGGTTGCTCCAGCCGCGCCTATGCAAGCGGCGCAGGGTCTGGGGCGGATTCTTGTCGTCGATGACAATCGCGATTCTGCCGAGACCACGTCGCTCGTGCTGGAATCCTTCGGGGCACAGGTTCAGGTTGCCGCCGATGGGCCGAGCGCGTTGGCGATGTTGGATGCTTTCCAGCCGGAAGTGATCATGCTGGATATCGGCATGCCAGGGATGAACGGGTACGAGGTTGCGCGCCGCGTGCGCGAAGCCGGTTGTACCGCGACGCTCGTGGCCATGACCGGATGGGGGCAGGAGGACGACCGTCGCCGTTCCAAAGAGGCAGGGTTTGACCATCACTTAGTCAAGCCGATGAACTTCGACGCGTTAGAGCGCTTGTTGGTGACGCTCGCACAAGAACGTGCTTCTGGTAGCGGATCCGGCGTTGCATAGCCGCGCCCCTACAACCGGGGCGATGTATGAGCGTACCGCGCGCCACGAAATGGGCCCCGACTTAGCGGGGCCCGACCATCGCCAAACCGGACGTCGTAGAGGTATTAATCCTCGATTTCTCCACCCAAAGAATGGCCGGATGCGGGAGGCAACCCACCATTACGTTCCGGGTCAGCCGGCGTGCGGGCCAGACCCGCTTCGTCGGCATTGACTTCTTGATCGATATCGATATCCTGAGCGTCCTCGGGCTGAGCTGTCGGGAGGTCCGCAGACGCACGCTCGCCAGTGCCGGCGGCATCGCTATCGGCGGGATGTCCTGGCCGGTCGCTCGCGCTGTCCGAGGAATCGCTAGGACCAAAAGGATCAGGGTTGTTTGAGACGCTTGCGTTCATGAAAAGGACTCCTTAAATTTCAACCTTTTCCCGCAATACTCATGCCTGAAACGGTCAGGGTTCCGCGCAATTCGTATGTAATTGCAAGAAAGAGCAAACGACCGCACAAAGTAACAGTCTGGTCATCATGTTTCAGGCATAGTGTCGGCTCTCCCGTAATTGAAGTCGGGAGGCAAGTGTCACGAAAGGTCTACCCCAAATTCAAGATAGGCGCTAGGAGATGATGCTATGCCTCACTTATTGATCCTCGACGACGACGATCTGATACGCGACACGCTATCAGAAGTCGCGCGCGATAGCGGTTTTTCCGTCGGGGAAGCTGCTTCGGTCAGCGAAGCGCTAGAACAACTTACTTTGCGTCCGCCCCAACTGCTGTTGGCGGACATCCGCGTCAAGGGCGGCGATGGCCTGGAAGTGTGCCGCAACGCCAGCGCGCTGGGCAGCGAAGTCGTCGTGATGACGGGCTATAGCTCGGTCGATTATGCCGTCGAAGCCATGCGTCTAGGGGTGCGCGATTTCCTGCGCAAACCCATCTGCATGGATCGCCTGCAAAGCATTCTGGATCGGATTGCCAGTACGGCCGAACACATCCCGGCAGAGGGTTTTCGCGGCCGCATGGTCGGCGAGTCCGCCGGGATACAAGAGGTCTACCGCAGCATTGCCCGGGTGGGACCCACCAACACCACGGTCATGCTGATTGGCGAGAGCGGCACGGGCAAAGAGCTCGCCGCGGAAGCCATTCACAAGGCCAGCAAGCGCGCGGACAAGCCCTATATCGCCGTCAACTGCGGCGCGATCTCGCCCAACCTGATGGAAAGCGAGCTGTTCGGCCACGAGCGCGGCAGCTTCACCGGGGCGGACCGGCAACATAAGGGCTATTTCGAGCAGGCCGATGGCGGGACCTTATTCCTCGACGAAGTGACGGAAATGCCGTTGGAGCTGCAGGTCAAGCTGCTGCGCGTCTTGGAAAGCCACGAGTTCATGCGCGTGGGCAGTCACAAGATCCAAAAATGTGACGTGCGGGTCGTCGCGGCGACTAACCGTAATCCGGAGCAAGCCGTACGCGATGGGCGCCTGCGCGAGGATCTGTATTACCGCCTGGCCGTGTTCCCGCTAGAGTTGCCGCCCTTGCGCGCACGCGAATCCGACCCTCAATTGCTGGCGGATCGATTCCTCGCGGATCTTAATGAAATGCATGGTACTCAACGGGTGTTTTCCCCCGAGGTGTACGAACAACTGCTGACCCATAACTGGCCTGGCAACGTCCGCGAGTTGCGAAACTATGTGCAACGGGCCTACGTCATGGCCGATGGCGACACGCTGAACGCGCCGGTCAAGCGCCGGATGCAGATCGGTAAAAAGCCGGCCAGTGGGGATTGCATTGATGTACCGGTGGATACCACGCTGGCGGACGCAGAGCGCAAGCTGATTCTGGCCACGTTAGAACGGTGCGCCGGGGTGAAAAAGCAGGCGGCTACCTTGCTGGGCGTGAGTCCCAAAACCTTGTACAACCGCTTGATGGCCTACGCCGCCGAAGGCTACGTGGTCATGCCGGATCCGGAGCCGGAAAAAGTCTGATTTGCCAGAAACGCCAAAAACCGGCGCTCGGCCACGCTCAGCCCCTTGGGAGACCGAGGGGCTGCGCCTTTGCAGGGCAGCGCGGCGGCGGCATGGGCCTCTAGCACCGAGGGGTGGACATAACAGTTGCGGCAGACGCTGGGTGTGTTCGCCAAGCGACTGGCAACCGTTTTAATCACCTCTGGCACCGAGGCCTGGGGGTTGCTGCGCAGCAAATCGAACGCATACACCGATGCTGCCCAGGTTCGATAATGTTTGGCCGTGAAATCCTGCGCGCAGGCAGCGCGCAGATAATCATTGACCATACTGGAATCGACCGCCCGGCGTTGTCCCGATTCGTCCCGATACTGAAAGAGACGTTGGCCCGGGATTTCCATGCACTGCCGCACCAGCCGCGCCAAGCGTCGGTCGCGCACGGTAATGTCGTGCGCGACGCCGCTCTTGCCGGTAAAGGTGAGACGGATTTGGCTGCCATCCACCTTGGTGTGGCGGCGCGATAGCGTCGTCAAGCCATAAGATCGATTCTGTCGCGCATATTCGTCAGATCCAATACGGATGAGCGTGCGCTCCAATAGCGTGACCACTAATGCCAGGACCCGCTCGGGCGGTAACCCGGGCCGGGCGAGATCCTGCTGTACCCGGCGACGGATGCGGGGCAGCGACGCGCCGAATAGCGCCAGCTGTTGAAATTTGTTGGCGTTGCGGTTCGCGGTCCATTCCGGGTGATAGCGATACTGTTTGCGTCCGCGAGCATCCCGCGCCGTCGCCTGAATGTGTCCGTTCTCCATGGGACATATCCAGACGTCTTCGTACGCGGGCGGGATGGCTAATGCGCGTATGCGGGCCAACGTGGCTTCATCACGCACGCGTCGTCCGTCGGCATCGACATAGTGGAATTCGCCATCCTTGCCGCGCACGCGTCGCAGGCCAGGGCCGCGATCGTCGCAATACACCAGGCCCTTGATGGAATCGCATGCGGGGGCAGCAGTGGCTTTGGCAGCCGGCGTAGTCGTGCGCTTAGTCGCGTTCGGGCGCCGTTTTTGCGCGGTCGCGCGGGGCTTGGCGCGCGGCGTGGGCGATGTATCGACGAGCCGGGTCGCGAGGTGTAGCGTCATAGGGTTCTCCGTCCCCGGCGCAAGGCTTCCAGGCGTGATTGCCATTCTGCGGAATCAAATTGCGCAAGCGTGTCCCCGGGTAATCGTCGCTGCCAGTTTGGAAACTCAGTCACCGTGCCCGGAACATTGGGTGCCTCGTCGATGCCGGCAATGTCCTCCATGCCCGCCAGCACGAGCTCGCAAGGCGTGCTCGCCACGAAAGCCAGGAGCGCCTCGGCAGGCGCATCGTCTGGCAGAGCGGTCTCTTCCTGCATCGTGTCCCAAAGCGCCTGCTTCTCGGATTGTCTCTCTTGGAGCAGCGAAGCCGCCGATTCATCGTCGCGCAGACGCCCGGCTTGCTCACGTTGCAAGATATCCGTGCCTTTCCACCAACCCGACAAGGTCGGCAGATCGTGGGTGGTCGTCAGCGCCGCCGCTTCGACCGGCCAATCTTCGGTGCCCAGGAAAACGGGACGCGTCGAGGTCGGCTCGCGCATGAACCATAAGACATTCATGCCCGCGATGCCGTGTTCGGCCATTCTTTCGTCAAAGCCCGGCGGCACCGTCCCCAGGTTTTCACCGATCACCAGACCGCGATGACGCCATGCCTCCAGGGCGATGAGTCCCATCAAGGCCTCGCCCGGCAGATTCAAATACGCGCCCTCGGCGGGCGTCCCGCCTTCGGGGACTAGCCATAGACGCTCCATTCCGAGGATATGGTCAATGCGCGTGCCACCCGTCTGGGCCAGCGCTGCGCGCAACACGCCAATGAACGGCTCGTAGCCACGCTGCTGCAGCGCGCGAGGCGACAATGCCGCCAAGCCCCAGGACTGCCCGCGCGGCTGATAGAGGTCCGGCGGAGCGCCGACCGACACGCCTTGTAGAAAGCTCTCGGGATCGCTCCAGACCTGGCTGCCTCCTGGGCTGACTCCTACGGCCAAGTCGCTAAGCAACCCGATACACATCCCGGAGTCGATGGCCGCTGCCTGGGCGCGCGCGAGGCTGGCCGCCGTCAGCCACTGAGCGAAACAATGGAAGTCGATCTCGCGCGCATGCTGTCTCGCGAACTCGCGTACCGACGGCGAGCGGGGGTTTTGCCATCCGGTTTGCCAGCCTGTCCAGAGCGTCGAGGGGTCGCCTTGGCTACCGTGCAAGGCTTCGAATACCGCGTGATCGCGCAGGCGTTGGCCGTGGCGTTCACAATAAGCGCGATAGTCCCGTTGATGCTTGGCGTCCATCTCACCAAAACGACTGTGCAGTTCGCGCATTACCTGCATTCTGGTCGCCGCAGCACGAGGCCAGTCAATGACGGACGCGCGGTCCAAGGTGGCCAAGTCCGTTTGAGGCATCGCGCTAAGCGACTGACGCACGGCGGCTTCGCCCAGCACCATGGCGGGCGCGGCATACAGCACGTTCAGGAAAAAGCGATTCGAAGGCGAGTAGGGGCTGCATGAACCCGGCTGCGCGCTGAACATCGCGTGCAGGGGATTCAACGCCAATACATCCGCGCCGGCTGCGCCCAGACGCTGCGAAAGTTCGGCTACCGTGCCCAGATCGCCATAGCCCCAGGTACCTCGCACCGGGTCCGGGTCGCAGCGACGCAGGCTATACACCTGTGCCATCAGCCCCCAGCTACGCGGCGCGTCGCGTCCGAGCAGGGCGGCCATGTCTGGCGCACGCGGGGTGATCGCCAATCGCTGAGGTTCCCGGCCCGCTTGCCGTAGGGTGTAATAGCCGGGTGGCGCGCTTAGACGCAAGCACGCGCCGCCTTCATGGGATTCAAGCGTGACGGCGTACATCTCGCCGCCATCTTCGGCGATCAGCTCCGCCGCGCCCTCTCGCCAGCCGGACAACACCGCCACGCTGCCCGCGCGCTGCACCTGCAGCGGATCCTGTGCGCGAGCTTCGGCGTCCAGCGCCGCATGGCTGGCGGCAACGTCGTCGTCGTTATCGGCAGGCAGTCCCAACGCTTTCAATAGAACCCGTAACGATGCAGCCTCCATGCGCTGCGTGGTTTTGTGCGCATCGATCCAATGCTCCTGCAGACCCGCGCGCTGCGCCAGTGCAGAAAGATCCCGGGCGCGAGTCGTCATGGCCGTTCCTCTATCAAGCACAGCGTACAAAACGGGAGCAACACGCCACCCACCAGTTGGGCCAGGCCCCCACTTTGGCTTTCATACTGCAGTGACTGGTAGGGCGTGACCGGGATCGGTTCGGGTACCTCCACCGGGTCCGGACCAAGGTTGGACAAAATGATCAGGCGGCTGCCATCGCCCAAGCGCCAATGGGCTTGCACCGCGGCCGGGCCCAACACGCGACCTGGTTCGCTACGGGCGCCCGCCAGACGGTGTTTGAGGTAACGCTGACGCAGATCCAGGAGGAACGTGTAGTAGGAAATCCAAGCGCGTCGCACGCCGTTGCCACCCCACGGCAGGCTGCGCTCGAACGTTTCCGGCGCGTTGGGGTCCGGCAGATCGGCGTGCTTGGCCAGTTCAGAGAACTCGCGTGCGCGTCCCTGACGCACCGCCTCGGCCAATGCTTCGTCGGTATGGCTGGTGAAGTAGAGGAAGGGCGCGGTGGAACCGACTTCCTCGCCCATGAAAATCATGGGGATACCGGGCGAGAGCAAATGCATGGCGATAGCCGCGCACAGCGCACGTTCATCGCACAGCTGACGCAGCCGCTCGCCCAGCGCGCGATTGCCGGTCTGATCATGGTTCTGCAAAAACCAGATGAAGGAAGAGGGAGGCAAGTCATCGCTCGGCTCGCCCCGGCATTCGCCGCCGCGAAATGCCGACGCCTGCCCTTGGTAATGCCAACCCTGCTGAAGGCAGCGACTCAGAACATGCGCGGGTTCCTCGGCATAGTCGCTGTAGTAGCTGATCTTTTCTCCGGTCAGTAGATGATGCAGCACATGGTGGCCGTCATCATTCCATTGTGCGTCGAAACCAGCACGCAGAAGGCTGGCGCGATTTTTATCGTCTTCGATGACGAGATACACGCGACGCGACCCCAGGCGCTCGCGCACGCGTTGGGGAAATTCACGTAGCCAGTCATCGGCCTCGATCGCGTGCACGGCATCCAGTCGCAGGCCGTCGAAGCGATATTCGTCCAGCCAATAGCAGGCGTTGTCCTCGAAATAGCGTCGCACCTCCGGTCGCCGGAAGTCGATCGCCGCGCCCCAGGGCGTCGCAATATCCTCGCGAAAGAACGGCTTGGCTATCTGCGGCAGGTAGTTGCCATCTGGCCCAAAGTGGTTGTAGACCACGTCGAGCATCACGGCAATGCCCAGCCCATGCGCGCAATCGATCAAGTGTTTCAACGCGTCCGGCGTGCCATAGGCGGTGTCCGGCGCATAGGGCAGCACGCCGTCGTAGCCCCAATTGCGCGGACCCGGGAAATCGGCGATGGGCATTAGCTCCACGACATTGACGCCAAGCGCGGCCAACTCAGGCAAGCGTTCGCGCAGTCCGTCGAATCCGCCCGCCGCGCCGGCGTGCACCTCGTAGATCACGGCCTGTTCCCAAGGCGGGGCCTGCCAGCGCGTGTTGCGCCAGACGTACTCGTCACCGACCACCACGCTTTCATCATGCACGTCGCCATCCTGCAGGCGCGATGCAGGATCTGGAATGCGTGTGCCATCGCCCAAGCGATAGGCATAACGTGTCCCGGGTGGGCATTGGGGTACCTCGATCTCGACCAGCCCATCCGGCCCGGGAGTCAGTTCCAAGGGCGCACGGCCGGCGATTTCCAGGCGCAGGCCCGGTTGCGCCGAGGGGGCCCATAGGCGGAAAAGCGCGCTGCCGTCAGGATTGGGCGTGGCGCCAAAAAAGGGGCTCATTGTGCATCTCCGGCCGAAAAGGTCGTGGCGAGTAAAACCACGCTATGTGCTTGAACCTCGACCGTGGACGCCTGCAATGCGTCGGAGACGGACAGGTCGGCCGAATCGAGGGCGCGTTGCCACGACAGTTCTGGTCCGGGCACGCTGAACGTCACCGGATCTCCCGTGGGATTCAACAGCAATAGCGTGACGTCGAGTTCGTTGTTTCGGCCATGTGTCGCGCGTCGCAGGCCCAGCGCCGCGCCCGTTTCCGGCTGCATCAACGGCTGGCCGTCTGGCTCGAACCATTCGACACGCCGCACGCCTGGCGCCAGTTCCTGGGCGGGATCCAGATAACGCTGCGCATGCAGGCTGGGATGCGCGCGTCGCAGTTCGGTTAAACGGCCGACATAGGCGCTTAGCTCCCGACCCTCCGGACTGTTCGCCTGGTTCCAATCCAGCCATGACAAGGCGTTATCTTGGCAATAGGCATTGTTGTTGCCCGATTGCGTGTTGCCGAATTCGTCGCCGGCCAACATCATCGGCGTGCCGTCGGAGAAATAAAGCGTCGCTAGCAATGCGCGTGCAACACGTGTGCGTGTTTCAAGGATCGCGGCGTCATCGGTTGGGCCTTCTACGCCCCAGTTATTGCTCAGGTTATCCGAATGACCATCTTGCCCGTCTTCGCCGTTGGCCTCGTTATGGCGCTCGTTGTAGCTGACCAGGTCGGCCAGGGTGAATCCGTCATGAGCGGTGATGAAGTTGACGCTCGCCCATGGCCGACGGTGGCGTCGATCGAATAGCGATCGAGACCCCGTCAGTGCATCCATGATCGCGCCGCGCTGACCTTCATCGCCGCGCCAGTACCGCCGCGCGTTATCGCGGAATGCACCATTCCATTCCGCGAATCCGGGCGGGTGATTGCCCAGCTGATATCCATCCGGGCCGATATCCCAGGGCTCGGAGATGAGCTTGCATTTCGCCAGCACCGGATCTTGCAAAATGGCATCGAAAAAGCCCGAGCCCTGATCAAAGCCCGTGCCCTCGCGACCCAGGGTCACGCCCAAATCGAAGCGGAACCCATCCACCCCATAGGACTGCGCCCAATAGCGCAGCGAGTCCATGACCATTTGCAGCACCCGTGGATGCGACATATTGAGCGTATTACCGCAACCCGTATCGTTGATGTAGTAACGCTCCTCGCCCGGGATCAGTCTGTAGTAGCTCGCGTTATCCAGGCCCCGCCATGACAAGGTCGGGCCCCACTCGTTACCCTCGCAAGTATGGTTATAGACCACGTCAAGCCAGACTTGTATGCCCGCCGCATGCAGGCGGCGGATAGCTTGACGCAACTCGTTGGGGCCTTGAGGCGTATACGCGGGTTCCGGCGCGAAAAAGGAAAGGGAGCTGTAGCCCCAATAATTGCGCAGATCGCGCTCAATCAGGAACCGGTCTTGTAAGAAGGCATGGACCGGCATGATTTCCACTGTCGTCACGCCCAGGCGCATGAGGTGGTCGATGAACTTAGGATCGCCTAAAGCGGAGGCGGTGCCGCGCAAGGGGGCTCGCAGGTCTTCACGCTGCATCGAGGCCCCGCGCACGTGGACTTCGTAGACCACCGTGTCTTCCCAGCTCACGCTGGGCGCGCGTGAGTTACCCCAGTTAAATGGCGCGTCCGCCGTTACGATACCCTTGGGCATCAAGGGCGCGCTATCGCGACGATCCAGCGTCAGATCGCCTCTCGAATGGCCAAGGCGATAACCGAACAATCCATCGCCCCAACGCAGTGGCGCATGCAGCTGGCGCGCATACGGGTCGAGCAGCAGCTTGTTTGGATTGAATCGGTGGCCATGAACCGGGTCGAATGGGCCGTATGCCCGATAGCCATAAAGCAGCCCAGGCTCGGCATCCGGCAGATACCCGTGCCAGATTTCATCCGTGCATTCAGGCAAGGGCACGCGCCGCAGTTCCTTGCGTCCCTTGGGATCGAACAGACAAAGATCGATGCGGGTGGCATTGGCCGAAAACACCGCGAAGTTTACGCCGAGCCCGTCGCTGGTCGCTCCTAGCGGATAAGGCAGACCAGGTTCCAGGGGTGCCGATAAAGTTGCGTCCATGTTGGAGGGTTCTCAAGGATGGGAAGGATCGGCAGGCTGAAGCACTAATGTGGTCAAGCCCGGTAGTGTGAGACTCAAACTCTGTTCGTGACCATGGGCCGCGATAACCTCGGCCGCGCAGGTTTGATCGATCGGTTGCGCGTGGCCGCCGTAGCTCGCATCGCTGGTGTTCAAACGCAAGCGCCATTCGCCTCCGCGCGATACGCCGATTCGATAGCCCGAACGCGTCACGGGCGTCAGATTGCAAACCACCAGCAAAGGTGGCGCATCGCCATGACGACGTTCAAACGCGAGCACGCTGTTGTTCGCATCGTCGCCTATGGTCCAGGCAAAGCCCGCGGGGTCGCTGTCGCCCTGATACAGCAGAGGCTCGTTGCAATAAAGTTGGTTAAGGGCGCGAACCAGTCGTTGCACACCGCGATGGGCAGGATCATCGAGCAGATCCCAGGCGAGGACATGGTCGTGATGCCACTCATGCGGCTGCGCGATTTCGCCGCCCATGAAGAGCAGTTTCTTACCTGGATGCATCCACATGAACCCGAAGTACGCGCGCAGATTGGCGATGCGGGTTTCTTGGTCACCTGGCATGCGGCCATATAAGGAACCCTTGCCGTGCACGACCTCGTCGTGGGAAAGCGGCAAAATGAAGTGTTCAGAATGCGCATACACCATCCCGAACGTCATATCCCGGTGGTGATAACGCCGATGCACCGGGTCTTCCTTCATATAACGCAGGGTGTCATTCATCCACCCCATGTTCCACTTGTAGTCGAAGCCCAAGCCTCCACTGGTCGTGGCCCGCGTTACCCCCGGCCATGAGGTCGATTCCTCGGCGATGGTGATTGCACCGTCCTCGCGTTCATGCACGCTGTCGTTCAACGCGCGCAGAAATTCGATCGCTTCGAGATTCTCCCGGCCGCCGTAGCGATTGGGTATCCATTCGCCAGCTTTGCGGCTGTAATCCCGATACAACATCGATGCCACCGCGTCGACGCGCAGCCCATCGACGTGAAAACGATTTAGCCACTGATGCGCGCTGGCCAGCAGCATCGCGCGGACTTCGTTGCGGCCCAGGTTATACACGCAGCTATGCCAGTCAGGGTGATAGCCTTCGCGGGGATCGGCATACTCATACAACGCCGTGCCATCGAACAGTGCGAGACCGTGCGGGTCATCCGGGAAGTGCGCGGGGACCCAGTCCATGATCACACCGATTCCCGCGGCATGGCAGCGATCCACGAATCGCGCGAATGCCTCGGGCGAGCCGTAACGCGAGGTAGGCGCGAACTGGCCCAGCGGCTGGTAGCCCCACGACCCGCCAAACGGATACTCCGCGACCGGCATCAGCTCGATGTGGGTAAAGCCCATTGCCCTGGCGTACTCGGGCAAACGCTGGGAAAGCTCCTCCCAATCGTTCGCGCTGCTCCAAGATCCCGCATGCACCTCATAGACCGAAATCGGCCGGTCCACCGATGCATCGCGATCCCGCATCCACGCGTCGTCCTGCCACGCATAAGGCTGCGTATCGGCAATGATGGAGGCCGTGTTCGGCGGCAGTTCGGCTTGCTGCGCCAAGGGATCGGCTTTCCAGCGCAACTGGCCCTCATGATCCAGAATCGCGAACTTATAGCGCTGACCCGCCACGGCGTGCGGCAGGAAAAACTCCCACACCCCCGCGCGATGACGCAAGCGCATCCCGTGGCGGCGCGCGTCCCAACCGTTAAAGTCCCCGGCGATCGACACCCGGCGCGCATTCGGGGCCCAGACCGTGCAGCGCAGGCCGGGCACGCCCTGGTGGTCCTCCAGACGAGGCAGCATTTGCAGCACCGCTTGCCAATCGCTATTGGAAAATGCGGTCAGGGTCTCGTCCGACAACCACGAATCAAAGGCATACGGGTCGGCGAGTTCCTGCTCACCGTCAGCCCATCGCACCACGAGGGTATAGGCTTGCGGGCCTTTGCCACGCAGGTCTGGAATCACTGCGTGAAATAAGCCATCCTGGCCGTCCAGCATGACCTCTGTCCCATCCGCTAGCCGCGCGCGTACTTCGAGCGCGCCAGGCATCAGCACACGCAGATCTTCGCCATGCGGACCCAGCACGGAAAATGGGTCGCCATGTGAACCGTCTACCAACGCGCGGCGTTCCGCATCCGACAAGCGCGCGAAACTCATACTTGACCTCCGGCGGCGCTGTCGTCACGCACAGCTGCCGAAAGCAGGAGCTCTCGACCCAGCTCAGCCAATGCAGCCAGCGGTACGGGAATCCAGGTCGGCCGATGCGCGGCCTCGTAGCAAACCTCGTAGGCGGCTTTCTCGAGCTGGGCCAACGATAACAAGGCGGCCTCGTCTTGAGCCGAGATCTCGGCCGTAGGCGTACGGGCTTCGCGATAGCCTTGCAGAAAGGCCTCGGATGCCAACGTGCGGAACCGGCACAACAAGGCATCGTGCCGACTCGTCATGGTTCCCGCCAGCGCATCGGCCGGCGGTGCGCCCGTGGTCTCGGGCGCTGCGGGCGCGAGCGCGGTCGTGCGGGCCCCGACACTGGCCGCATAGTCGAACGAGCGCAACAGGCCGGCCAGGTCTTTATAGACCGTATCCGGCGCTTGGCGAGCATCCGCATCGCGCAAGGGCTCGCCTTCGAAATCGATCAGATACGCATCGGTTTGTACGACCAAAACTTGTCCCAAATGGAAATCTCCATGCACCGGCTGACGCGGCACGTTCTGTTCAAGCGCCGCGATGTCGCGGATTCGGGTTTCCAGACGCGGGGCGTGTTCTTCCAGCCATTGCGCGCTGGCTTGCAGGGCTGGTGGCAGATCCGCCCGGTGTTTTTTCAACGCGGCCAAGGCATCACGCAGCTGTCCATTGATTCGATTGACAGTCTCTTCGGGGTCGCCGGGTTCGGCGTCCACATCGAAGAGCGCTGCATGCATCTGGGCCAAACGTTGCCCCACGATCCGTACAAACGCCATGTATCCCGCGAGGCGTTCTTCGAACGCTTCGGCCTCTTCGTCGGCAACCAGCGCCGGGTCCAGTACCCGACGCAGATAATCCAGGGTCCAACCCCAGGCGTCTCCCTCGTTAGCGACGAACTGATGGAACAGCGCGAGCGTGGTGCTGCCGTTATCGTGCTTGCGTTCCAGCGTGCCGAGCAATGCAGGGGTGTTGGTAAACCCGGCCGCCGTCAAGCGCCGGCCCATTTCGGCTTCCCAAGATGGCCCGGGCGATGGCGAACGCAGCACCTTCACCATCACATGATCATCGACAATGGCCGAGCTGTTGCTCTGCTCTGCACCGAGCCACCGCACCGATGGCGACTCGACCTCGGTGATCTCCCGCGCACCCGGCTCGGGTCGGAACACCAACCGCGCATCGCTGGCACCCTGACGTAGCCCATCGACCAACGCACGGATAAACGATTCTTGTAGGCACCCATCAGCGAGGAAGCCCAGTTCCGCACCCCGACGCAGCCGCGCCGCGGGATAGTGCACCTCGGCTTGCTCGCCCCAGACCAGCGCGACCGGCATCTGTAGCGGCGGCTTGTCAGCCGCATGCTGAATGGACACCCAGTAGTAGCGACCCACATGACCGGGCAGGGGAATTACTTCTCCTAATTTCAGATCCTGTGGCGCGCTGCCGGGATACCAACGCTGACGCGCCAGGTACTCGGGCAGCACTTCGTTCTCGAGCACACGACGAGCGCCTTCGGTCAGCGCCAAATCGCCGCGCGGCTTCAATACAAGCGTAACAAGTTCAGGCATTTGTTCCGGCGTTTGGGTATGCCACGAAGGCGCGCTGGCCTCGCGGCTTAATGTGAACCAATAAAAACCATAAGGCGGTAGTGTCAGCAGATAGGGCAACTCGCCAATGGCCGGGAATACCGATCCGCCCAACATTTCCACGGGCACCGCCCCGGCATACTGCTGCAGCGGCAGCTCCACGGGCTGAGCGGATGCCGACAGATTCGCCACGCATAGAATCGTCGTGTCCTGCCACTGCCGCAGATACGCCAGGATCTTGCGGTTGCCGGGGGACAGAAACTTCAGCGTGCCACGGCCAAACGCTTGCGTCTGGCGACGCTGCGCCAGCATGCGGCGTGTCCAATTAAGCAAGGAATGTGGATCGCGCTGTTGCGCCTCGACGTTGATGGCTTCGTAGCCATACAACGGACTCATGATGGGCGGCAGCTGGAGCCGCTCCGGATCGGCACGCGAGAACCCACCGTTGCGATCGGCCGACCACTGCATGGGTGTGCGCACGCCATCGCGGTCGCCGAGATGAATGTTGTCGCCCATGCCGATTTCATCACCGTAATACAGCACCGGCGTGCCTGGCATTGACAGGAGCAGACTGTTCATCAACTCCACCCGACGGCGGTCGCGCTCTAACAGCGGGCCCAGGCGTCTGCGGATCCCCAGGTTAATGCGCGCGCGGGTGTCCGCCGCATACACCTTCCAGAGGTAGTCGCGTTCGCGGCTGGTGACCATTTCAAGCGTCAACTCATCATGGTTGCGCAGAAAGATCGCCCATTGGCAGTTCTCCGGGATATCCGGCGTTTGCCGCATGATGTCCAGGATGGGAAAGCGATCCTCTTGCGCGATGGCCATATACATACGCGGCATCAGCGGGAAATGGAACGACATATGGCACTCGTCGCCTTGCCCGAAATATTCCTGGGCATCTTCCGGCCATTGATTCGCCTCGGCCAGCAACATGCGGCCTGGATATTCGCGTTCCACCACCGCGCGGATTTTCTTCAATACCGCGTGCGTTTCAGGCAGGTTCTCGTTATTTGTGCCCTCGCGCTCCACCAGATACGGCACAGCGTCCAGACGCAAACCATCGACCCCCATATCCAGCCAATAGCGCATCACCCCCAGCACTTCGCGCAGCACATGGGGATTGTCGTAATTCAAATCGGGCTGGTGGCTATAGAAGCGATGCCAGTAGTAGGCATTGGCCACAGGATCCCACGTCCAATTTGACGTCTCGGTATCGCAGAAAATGATGCGGGTGCCGTCATAGGCGCGGTCGGTATCCGACCACACGTAATAGTTACGCGCCACGGAACCCGGCTTGGCGCGCCGCGCGCGTTGGAACCACGGATGCTGATCCGAGGTGTGGTTCACCACTAGTTCCGTGATGACACGCAGACCGCGCGCGTGGGCGGCGCGGATGAGCCGTCGCAAATCGCTCACCGTGCCATAGTCGGTGTGCACGCTGCGATAGTCGGCGATGTCGTAGCCATCGTCACGACGCGGTGAAGGGTAAAACGGCAATAACCATATCGCCGTCACGCCTAGGCTGGCGATGTAGTCCAACTTCGCCAGCAAGCCTGGCAGGTCGCCGATTCCATCGTTATTCGCATCGAAGAACGACTTTACGTGCAGCTGGTACACCACAGCATCTTTGAACCAGAGCGGATCATCATTAAATGTCTGGGTCATTCCTTATGCTCCGATTGGGTCGGCCGGCAGCCGCCAGATCGCGTAGGGCGCTTCAGGCGTCAGCCGAAAACGAGCCATCCCATCACCCCAGCCAGTGGGCGTGCCCGTGAGGAGATCCTCGGCTTCGCCATGGGACGAGGGCATGCGCACTACGGCCTCCAGCGCTTGCTGCGGGTCCAGATTGATGACGATCAGGACGACATTCGCGCCGCCCGGGGCGCGCTTGATGTAAGCGATGACGGATTCAGGCCAGGCGGTCAGTGGCGCGAAGCCGCGATGCGATTGCAGGGCAGGATTGGCGCGACGAATCGCGTTCAGTTTGGTGATTTCCGAGCGGATGTTGCCCGGCTGATGCCAGTCGCGCGGCCGTAACTCGTACTTCTCGGAATCGAGATACTCCTCGCGCCCCGTCAACGCCGCCGACTCACATAATTCAAACCCGCTATAAATCCCCCATAGCCCAGATCCCGTCGCCGCCAGTGCAGCTCGCGCCAGGAAACCCGGCCGGCCATGCGATTGCAGGTAATAGGGGTTAATGTCCGGCGTATTTACAAAGAAATGCGGCCGGTAAAAGCTCGCGACGGGCTCGCTGGACAACTCCGTGAAATAGTCCACCAGTTCCTGTCGATGATTGCGCCATGTGAAGTAGGTATACGACTGCGTGAAGCCCACCTTGGCCAGCCGGTACATCATGGCAGGACGCGTGAAGGCCTCCGCCAGAAACACGGTGTCGGGATACTGCAGATGCACCTCGGCAATCAACCACTGCCAGAACGGCAAAGGTTTGGTATGAGGATTGTCGACGCGGAAGATCCGCACGCCTCGTTCGGCCCAAAACAGCACGATGTCACGCAGTGCGCGCCACAATGCCGTCTTGCGCCGCCACTGAGGCGGGCCCTCATAGAACGCCACATTGACGATGTCTTCATAGCGCTTGGGCGGATTCTCGGCATAACGCAGGCTGCCATCGGCCTGCCACGAAAACCAGTTTGGATGGCGCTTGAGCCACGGGTGATCGGGCGAACACTGGATCGCAAAATCCAAGGCCACCTCCATGCCATGCGCCTGCGCGGCATGCACCAGTCTTTCGAAGTCCTCCAGGGTTCCCAACTCGGGCGCCACCGCGTCATGCCCGCCGTGCGCCGAGCCTATCGCGTAGGGGCTGCCCACGTCGCCAGGTTCCGCTTTCAAACTATTGTTGCGGCCCTTACGGTTACGCTCGCCTATCGGGTGGATGGGAGTCAGGTACAGCACGTCGAAGCCCATCGCTCGGATATCCGGCAAGCGTTCGACCACATCATCGAAACGACCATGGCGATCTTGGGCCTGCGAACGAGGAAAGAGCTCGTACCAATTCGCGTAACGCGCGCGATTGCGATCGACGCGTAATGCATAAATATTGCTCGACCGCGCGTGTGGGCGTTCGGCGGTGTCACGGATAATTTGCAACAGCGATGGTTCGCACAGCTGTTTCAGGACTTCACCCACATCCGCCTTGCCATCCAGTACCTGACGTACCGCTTTGACCGCGCGTTTCAGGCGTCCCAGATGCTCGGCTTTGGCACCCAGCCGTTCGGCCTGCGCCACGGTTCGCTCCAGCCAGGCCAGACCTTCATGCAATGGCGTGATAATGGATTGGCCGGCGTCGTGCTTACTATGCCATTCATGACAATATCCGGCCCATATATCCTGCCAGGCCTGGACACGATACTCGTGCGCGCCGATGCGTTCTGGGACAAACGCCGCTTCCCACCGATCATTGCCTAGCCAGCGCATCGGCACACGCTGCCACGAATTGCCATCGCAAGGCCGCCAGCATAGATCGGCCGCCAACTTATCGTGTCCATCCATGATGATGGTGGCGCGAACGGTCAATGGCTCATGCGCAATGCATTTGACGGGCAACCCTTCCACTTCGAGCGTGGGTTCAACGTTCTCTATCGCCAGGCGCGGCGCCTGGGGCGAGCGTTCGTCGCGGGGCAGCCGCTCGCCGGGCTTGACCTCCATCGGCCCGCGCCAAATCAATAGGGCGCATTGACTGTCGCCCAGGCTTCCCGCTCGCGGTCGCAGAGCCTCAGGGCCATCCAAATGAGAAAGCGGTCCAGGCGTCAGCAATCCAGCGAGAGGGGGGATATCAATCTTGCAGCTACTTTTTCCCGCGGGGCTGATGGCCAACGCCACCGTTTCGTCTTGTGCGCTCCTGCGCAACAGCACCGTCGCGCGACCCGCCTGTCCGCCTACCACGGTCAGTGGTCCATGATGCCTTGCCCGCGTGTGCCATTCCACTGCCTGAGCGACGCTCTCGGACGGACCCGAGGCGGGGTCGCCTTCAATCAAAAGGCCGTCGCCGCAAAAAGCGGCCAACCACGCCGCACGGGCATCCGCGTCAACCGCGACCGGTGCCAACACGGGCGCCATCTCGCGCAAGCGCCAATCCTCGTCCGCAAGCCAGTCCGCGCGACCGTCCCACCAAGGCAGGGAGTTGACGGACCAGTCAAAGCCTACCGATGCGCGCTGCCGTATCTCCTCCGGCCGCATGCCTTGGGTCGCCGCGATAAATGCGACCTCCGGGGCCTGTTGGCGTAAACGCGTGAACAGCTCGCGCAAAGTCTTAGCTGGCAACCCTTGCGGGCGTTGCAGGTAAAACCCATCAACGCCTGCGTCTACCCACGCGGTCAAACGCTGGACCCAACTATCCACGAATGCATCGGTATCTCCGCGCACCGTGCGCGTTTGTAGCGCCTCGACCGGCAGGCGGGGATCCAGTTCCGGCAAATCACCTTCCGTCTGTAGCCATTCCACGCGGCATGTAGTGGGCGCCGCATCGCGTGCCACGCGATCAAGCGCGATGTCGAAGAAGCATCGCACACCCAGGCCACGCAGCTGCTGCGCCTGTGAGCGCACCATTTCCACGACGGGCGTGTTCTCATCAGCGGCGATGTCCGCATCCAGCGGCACGGCCGGGTCGCCCGCAGTTCGCCAAGGCACGGGAAGCAGAACACCGTTAATCCCAGCGCGGACCCATGGCACCAAGGCTTCGCGCACAACGGCGCCGGCTCGCAAGAGCCGCAAAGCGGGGGAGGGGGTCACCGCGTCCTCCTTATGCCGAAGCAGCCGACGGCGGCACCTGCGTGCGCGAGCGCGTACCGCTTGGATCGCGCAACACGCCATCGCCGGAAAGCGTTTCGAACAAATCCAAGTAAGACGTCACGCGCTGATTCCATCCATACGCGCCGTTCATGGCATTACGACGCATCGCGCGCCACACCGCTTCTCGCGAGCGCAGCTGAAGCGCCCGCGCCAGCACTGCCACCACACCATCGACATCATGATGTTCGAGGAACAGGCCATTGGCGCGCATCATGGCCGCTTCGCCGGCATGCGAGCCCGGATCCTTAATAGAATCCGCCAACCCACCGACGGCTGTGACAATAGGTAGGGTGCCGTACCGCATGGAATACAACGGGGTCAGGCCAAACGGCTCAAACCGGCTGGGATGCCACAGCATATCTGCGCCGGCCTGAAGGCGATGCGCGGTCGGTTCGTCATAGCCTATCCGTACCCCGCAACGTCCCGGATGTTCGGCCGCGATACGTGTAAAGGCTTCCTCAAACCGGCGATCCCCTTTGCCCAACAACGCAAACTGCAGGCGTGGATGCTCGGCGAGTGCACGCGGCAACGCCTCCACCGTGAGATCGGTCATCTTTTGCTCGGTCAAGCGGCAGCACGAGACCACCAGCAGTGCGCCTGGATCGACTGTCAGCCCAAAGGCCCGTTGAATATGCTCTTTCCACCGGGCCTTATTGCCCAGGTTGCTGGCGCTGAAACCGTTTGGTTGCAAGTGCACGTTCGTCGCCGGGTTCCACAGCTCATCGTCGATCCCATTAGGCAACGCCACCAGCGCCTCGCCGCGATAACGCAGCGCGCCTTCCAAGCCACATCCAAATTCTGGCGTCAGAATTTCACGTGCATAGGTATGGCTGACCGTGGTGACCCGATCCGCATGGAGAATCCCCGCCTGCAGGAAGTTCAAGCGGTCCCAGGCGTACAAACCCTCCGCATGGCGCGCGCTCTCGGGTAACCCAAGTTGATCAATACATGCCAGGTCAAATACGCCTTGAAAGGCCAAGTTGTGGATAGTGAGTACGGTTTTTACCGAAGGCAGTTCGGCGGCCTTGATCAGCAGCGGTACCAGGCCGGCATGCCAATCATGGGCGTGCACGATCGTCGGACGTTCCAAGCCGGGCAAACCGCGCGCGACTTCCGCCGCGGCATGGGCGAGTGCCGCGAACCTGCTGGCGTTATCGGCATAATCTTGCCCGTTCTCGTCCACATAACAACCGGGGCGGTCAAAGAGAGCAGGGTGGTCGAGGAGGAGACAGGACATCCCGGTCGTCCGACACCGGCCAGCGACCAGCCGCGCCGGCCCTTGAGGCAAGTCGGGTAGGGGCCACGTCGTATCGACGCGTACCTTTTCCAGCACACCACGATAAGCAGGCACCAACAAGCGTACCTGCACCCCCGCCTGCTCCAGCGCCTGGACTAGACCCGTAACGGCATCCGCCAGGCCTCCAGTCTTCACCAGTGGATAGGCCTCACCCGCAACAAGCAAAACCGTGCTCGACATATTAGCTCCCCGATTGTGGACGATTTGTCCGGTCTTCTTGGAGCAGAGCAAGCGGCGTGCCTGATCATTCGACCGATTCCGCGGCGGGATCTTCCCGTAAATGCAGCATTCTTTCTTGCGGTCTCAACGTTACGTTTCGCGCCGCGAACGCCCGCAAAATACCGAGGTTGATTGCCTGCTGCGTATCCATATAGCGGTTGTAATCGGCGCTCATCACATAGTAGACAGCTTCGATTTCCAAGCCGTGATCCCCGAAGGTAGCGATGTGGGCGCGGTCGAATCGGGTCGCCGCTTGCCCCTCGATCTGTGCCTTCACGTCGCCGGGCAACTCCGACAAAGTGGCGACGGGCGTGTCATAGGGCACCCGGAGTGTAAAAACGACGCGACGTTGTTCCATCCTTTTGTAATTTTGGATGGTTTGTTTCAGCAATTCCGTGTTGGAGCAGACAATTTGTTCACCGCCCAGGCTGCGGATGCGCGTTGTCTTTAGCCCAATATGCTCGATCGAGCCGGCCACGGAACCAAACACCACGAAGTCGCCGACTTCAAATGGCTTGTCCAATCCAATCGAGATCGAGGCGAACAGATCGCTTAACACCGTCTGGACAGCCAGCGCAACGGCCACACCGCCTATGCCCAGGCTGGTCACCAGCGCGGTGATGTTTACCCCCAAATTGTCCAGGATGGCCAGCAGGGTTACCACCCAAATGACAGTGCGCAATAAGTACGCGAGCAGTGTCGTCGTCACCACGCTCGCACGTGCCCGGGCCGCCACCAGAGACAATATGCTGACGCAAGCCACATCGAGCCACAGCGCCAGTTGCATGGCGAGCAGCACGAACCATAAGTGATCGGAAATCCAACTCTGCCAAGGAAAGACGGCCTGCGTCAGACGCAGCCCCAGCAACAGCGCCAGTATGGCGATGATGACGCGACTGCTGCGAGCCACGACGGCCAACACCACCGACGCATAGGGATGCGTTCCGGCGGCCACGCGCGCCGTGGCCTGCCTGCGGAACAGATTCAACGCGGAAACAATCCCGATATAAAGCACGATGGCCAGGATGATGGTGCCAAGCCAGGCGCCCCACAATGCGCCATAGCGCGAATATAGCTCGGGCAAACTACTCATCAGGTCATCTCCATGTTAAGGGGCGAATCAACGAAACTATTAACGCGTCCATAGCGCGTGATAGTGCGGCACGCGTTCCAATGCATATTGCGCCGCCGCCTCACGTACGGTGTTTCTGTCCCCGGAAAACTGGCGCGTTTCCGTATAGAGACCGTCCTTGCATCCCGGCGCGCGTAATAGCCACGCAAAACACTGCGTGCCCGCGGCTACGCCGTCACCACCATCATCGGCGACACCCGTATTCGCAATGACCACGGGCGCGCCGCAGCGCTGCGCTGCGCCCTGCACCATGGCGCTTGCCACTTCCTCGCTGGTGAGGTTGTAGCGAGCCAATATTTCGTCGGAGATCCCCAGACAACGCTGCTTGGCCGAAGGCGAATACACCACGAACGCGCATTCCAACAAGCTACCGGCGCCGGGTAAGTCCGCCATCTGCGATGCGATGAGTCCGGCCGTACAACTCTCCGCAGTGGCCAACATCAGGCTGTGCCAGCGCATATACGTGGCCACGTTCTCGATTTCAGTCATGGAGCGTCCTGTCTATAGATCAGAAGGTTGGGATAACGCGTGAGCGCGCCAAATAGGCAGCGGGACTCAGGGCGCAGCAAGGGCCGTTCCCACTGGCTACGCGGGAACAGTTCTTGCGGTAGGCACCGGGTCGTTCAAATCCAACTGCAGTGGAGAAAAACCAAATGCTCGAATCCCTCGCCCAGACCTCAGTTCAGCCGTCAGTACAACCGTTCGGGCCTGTCTTGCGCCGCAGCGCTGCCAACACGGCGATTCACCGGCAGCAAGTCCATCTCCCGGTAGAGCTGAAAGACCGTGTGATCAGCCGTCTAAAAGCCATGAGGGAACAACGCTGGGTGTCGAGACTCTGGGCGGGCGACGCAACCCTCTGGACAGGCACCGACGAGGACCAGTGGACCGGCTGGGTCAATCCCGCTCAGCAGCAAGCCATCATGCGACGCTATCTCGGCATGTGCGCCAGACTGCGCGATGGTCTCTATGAACATGCTGTGCTAATTGGCATGGGTGGCGCGAGCTTGGGCGCGCAGGTACTCCAAAGCGCGCTGGGTTCTAGTCCCGGCGGCCTGAAGCTGCATGTGCTCGATTCCATCGATCCCGACCAAGTGCAAGCGCTGGAGCGCCGCCTGCCTCTGGACAAATGCCTGTATATCGTGGCGAGCAAATCGGGCACAACCATGGAATCCACGTTGCTGGCTCGCCACTTTTATCAGCGCGCCCGCGCAGCGCTAGGCGAAAGCGCCGGTCGTCATTTCTGTGCCATCACCGATCTGGACACGCCCTTGCAAAAGATGGCCGAGGAACTGGGCTACGCAGCGGTGTTCACTGGCGACAGTCAAATCGGTGGTCGCTATTCTGTGTTGTCGCCGTTCGGCTTGGTACCGCTCGCGCTCATGGGGCACGACCCGATGGCCTACCTCAATCAGGCCAGCGTGGCGCGCAACCAATGTGGCCCGCGCGCGCCGATGGATAAGAACCCCGGTGCAATTCTCGGTGCGGTGTTGGGCGAGGCAGCGTTAAGCGGGCGCGACAAAGTCACCATCTGGACGGACCCGAAATTGGCCTGTTTTGGCGACTGGCTAGAGCAGCTGATTGCGGAGTCTACCGGAAAACACGGCCGTGGCTTGATCCCCGTCACTCAGGAACCGGAAACCGAAGTTCATCGCTATCCCTCTGACCGCCTGTTCGTGATTCTGCGGCGCGGCCCGGCTATGAAGCGCCAGACCGAACAGTTGCGCGCGGCGGGTCATGCCGTGATTGATATCGAGGTAGGTGAGGGCGCCTTGCTAGCTCAGGAATTTTATCGATGGCAGTTTGCGACCGCCGTGGCAGGTTCGATCCTCGAGATCAACCCCTTTGACCAGCCCGACGTCGAAGCCAGTAAAGTCCGCACTCGCCAGGTTTTGGCCGCGCCCATTGTCCAGCCAGCGGGTGTCAGTCTAGGAAGTCTGGTCGTCGATATCGGCGAACACGCCGATTTGGGCGACTGGTTGCGGGCGCATCCGGCCGATTATTTCTCGCTGCTGGCCTATTTGCCGTCTAATGACGACACTCGCGCTTGGCTGACGCACTGGCAAGGGCGGTTGCGGAATATGTATGGCGCGGCGGCGACGTCGGGCTATGGTCCGCGATACCTGCACGCGAGCGGTCAATTGCATAAGGGCGGCCCGGCAGGGGGTTCATATCTGTTTATCGGCCGTCATGATTGCCATGGCAACGAACTGGGCCGTTGCCAGTCCGCCCAGGCGCAAGCCGACATCGCGGAATTGCGCGCCCGTGGTCGCCATTGCGCGGCAGTGTGGTTCACGGGCAGCGTTGCCACCGGCCTGCGAGACCTGGCGCAGTTGCTCGAATCCGCGTTAGGCGTGGACGCGCCGGTCGAAAGCAATGCGGCACTGGCGCACTAATCTTTCGGGCTAGAGCGGTTGGCACGCTTAGCGGAACGAAGAGTAGGGCGCGCTTATAGCGCGCCCTTTTTTGTGTCTTGAGATTATCCTAAGCTCTCTGGATCTCGCAAAAGCAAACATTGAGCGTCCAGACTAGCGCCCGTTAAACATCAGCGACGCCGGGTAAGGGCAGCGCCCATCACGAACAACATCCCGGTGCCCAGCCATAGCAGACCTTTGGCATTCGTATTCACGTGCTTATAGAGGCTGTGACGACGTACATTTTTAGGCGAGGGCGTACGTTGACGCACACCGGGATCGTACAGTCCGTCGATATCCTCGGACGCTGGCACGTCACTGCGCTGATTACGCGTCAGCCATCCCGCCATCTTGTCCGAGAGCCCAGGCGCCCGTTGACCCATGGTGGAAATCAGCTTGGATACGGACCCGACATACAGATCACGATGCGGAGATTGCGCGGCCTGAAGAATCGCGTCGGCGACCAGGTCTGCCGCATAAATGGGCGGCGGCAGCGTGGGCTCAACCTCCATATAGTTGCGGGCACGGCGGGTGTAATCGGTATCAATGGACGCCGGCTTGATCAGCGTCACGCTGATGGGCGCGCCATCCTGCATTAGCTCCATGCGCAATGCGTCGGTAAACCCTTTCACGGCATGCTTCGCAGCAGAATAAGCGCCTTGCAAAGGTATCGCGCGATCCGACACCTCGCTGCCCACGTTGATCAGCGCGCCGCCACGCTCGCGCAGGTACGCAGTTGCGGTGAGCGAACCGTAGACCACGCCCCAGTAATCCGTTTCGAACAGTTGACGCTGATCAGCGACAGGCACGGTCGATAAGGAGCCAAAAATTGTCACGCCCGCGTTGTTCACCCAGGTATCAACGCGGCCATACGTATCCAGCGCCGTCTGAAGCAGTTTTTGATGATCTTCCTCGTGACCCACGTCCATCGCGCAAGTCGTCACCGCGCCACCGGACTCGCGAATGGAGCCGGCAACTTTTTCCAGTTCACCGGCATCGCGCGCGGCGATCACCACCCGAGCACCAGCACGGGCCGCCGCCCGCGCCGTCGCCGCGCCGATGCCGCTGCTGCCTCCCGTAATGACGATGACTTGCTGAGCCAGCGGTTTCAAGTGCAGTTTTTGCATAGCGGTCTCCCGTTAAAAAGAAGGAATACCGCCGCAAGGGGTGTACCTGCAAATTACAGTGAAGAGGGCGCGTGCGGTGATACGGCCGACGCGTAAGAGCCCACAATTTGATTCCCGGGTCCTTAGGCGGTCGGCGTCCATGGCGGCAGTGGGCTCGACACTCATCTTCATTACTTTACATAATACACATTAGCGGATTCGATGGCATGGGTAAATCCAGCTTTGAATGTGGCGAGCGGCCAACGAACTGGATCGTTTCTCCATGTCCGATTTCCGAGCTTGGTCGATATCCATGGTCACACGCGTAATTACTATTTCCGACGAAGCCCGGGTTTGACTACGCCCGAGCAGTCCACGACCTGCGCATGCACATCTGGATGCCGTCTTCTCCTTAGATTGGCTTCAGCACTTTATGTCCGCGAATGACGGAATTGCTCGCTCAACAGTGGGAGCCGTCCTGATTGTTCGTCTGCTCGGTACGAGCCCCACGCTTTATCCAACGCATCAGTTAATGCGACGCGCATGCCGTCGCCTTTGCTTATGCGCGCAACCAAACCTACTTGGAGATGTTTCCGTGAATAACCGCACTCGGAGAAACGAGATTCGAAAAACCGCTCTTGCGATTGCCATTATGGCCGCGTGTAGTCAAGGCGCCCTAGTCTACGCTGCCGGCCACCACAACGAGACCAATTTAAATAAAGATGCCGGCACCGAAGGCACGAGCTATACCGAACGCAATGCGCGTGAGGTCGTAAGGTCTGTCATAGGCCGCGATGGCGTTAAGACCGACTATAGGGTGGTTTACGGACCAGACAACGGCGAAGGCGCCGAAATCGAATCGGTTAGTGTAAGGCGCGGCGAAAAATGGGATGACCTCCGTCTTTTGAATGTGGACAACACTCCGGAGCCTTTTTCCGTCCTGTTGGACGACGAAAAACTCTATCTTTTGCACGCCATCGACATAGAACAGAATGGTGAGCCTTTGTATTTTCAGGAATACGTCGGAGATTTCATCACGCTACCCGGCGAAGATACGCCAAGTCCTGTGTACTTCAAGACAATCGGCGGGGAGCCTGTGACCGACTTATTGGTGATCGACCGGGAAGATGACGAGACAGAGGATGCCGAGTTCGTGGATGGTGAGGACGTTGAGTCTGACGGCCTCTACGAGGACATAGAGTACGAATTTGGCGAGGAGGATGGAGAGGAAGTGGAGTACGTCCTTGTCGAAGAGGATGGAGAGGAAGTGGAGTACGTCCTTGTCGGAGAGGATGGAGAGGAAGTGGAGTACCTCCCGGGCGACGAGTTCACAGAGGGCGACGAGAGTGTCGAGAGTGTCGAGAGTGTCGAGAGTGTCGAGGCAGTGGAGGCAGTGGAGGCAGGCGCCGCGGGCAAGAAAGTCGATGTACCTACAACACGCGCGACAAGTATTCTTTTGAACGGCACTGACCAAGTATTCTCTGACACAGTAGAGTCGCCTCGTCCTAAGGATGTGAAGGTGTCTTCACAGCGTACGCACACGCTCAGCGTCGGCTGGGGTTCGAACACACCGGATATTCCGGGTGGGCGCGATCTGCAAAAGCACACCGGTGTGGATTGGATCATCCCGAATGGTCCGATCTCTGAGATCCATCGTAGCGGCACGCTTGAACTCCAAAACGGAAAGGTTCAAGCAACTGGCGACCAACCCGGCTTCGTTGTGCATGCTGACGGCCAGGCATCACTTGATAACATCAACTTAACGTCTGGAGGACCTTCGTTCGTTTCGAGTCTGACCAGATCGAGCGACAAGCAACTGATTCAGCTTACCGGCAATACTGTCATTGAGCAGAACAATGGCGTTCTGCTGAGCGTAAACCGTACCGGCGACGGCATGGGGGGTGTCGTCCATTTTGCCTTGCGGGGTGCCGTATCGGCCAAAGGCGATATTCTCGATACGGATGGCTTGGACGCCAATGGCAAACGACACGCAGCGGGTCAGGTCCGCTTTGAGGTCAGTGACGGGGCGCGCTGGGAAGGTTCCCACCATGGCCTCCAGCAGCTTCACGTAGGCAGGAACGGAACGATCGTCGAGCACGGTGGTAAACCCATCGCGGGCGACGTCACGGGTGCAAGGGGCGCGTCGTTGACCTTTAATCGGGGCGCCAACATCGGAGGATCCGTCAGGTTGCTGTCGACCGCAGGGGCCGAATTCCTGGACGACACGCGTATCGCCAAGGATTTACATGCTCGAAATACGACGGTGCGATTTGACGGGTCGACCAAGATCGGGGGCCACCTCTCCGGCGGCGCGACTCTATTCGAGTTTAATCGTGCGAAGGACGCCAGCATCGGTGGCTCGGTTACGTTGACCGACGGCAGCCGCCTCTCGGGTGGATCGATGGAAAACCCCATTAAGATCTCCGGTGATGTAAGGGTCTATGAAAATTCTGTCCTTGGCGGCAATCTCGACGTTGAGGGCACCTTGGAATCCGTCGGTGGGGTTTTGAGCCCGGGTAACTCCATTGGTAAGCAAACCTTCGGTTCGATCCGTCAAATGGGTCCGTCCTATATTGTCGACATCAATGCTGCAGGTCGCGCGGATCTCGTCGTCGCGCGAGCTGGTGAGATCGACGTGTCAAAAACACATTTGACCGTTTCGCAAGAAAATGGCGATGGCGGATTCCGTCTTAACCATGACTACACGATCTTGAGTGCGGAGACGGGCAAAATCGTGGGCGAATTCGCCAGTTCCAAACTTGACGATACCTTCCAAGGCACTCTGGTGCACTTGGAGCCCGTCGCCTACCACGCGCAGGACGTGCAGATTCGTCTGGCACCGGATGAGAAAAAGGTCGTCCAAAAAACGAAGGAGCTGCCCAAGAACCAAGCCGGTGCTTTGTACGCAGTGGCGGCGCAGGCCGGTGCGCAGGCGTGGGCGGATGCAGCGCTGCTTTCCACCAACACGCAAGTGGCACTCGATCAACTATTGGGTGAAGTACACGCCGGGACGCAGTCCGCCCTGCTCTATTCAGGCAACCAGGTGCGCGCAGTGATTTCAGACCGCGTGAGCGGCCCTCGCCGCAATGGCGGCAACGCTTCGACGCCCCAATCCGATGTGCCGGTATGGGTGCAAGTGACGGGTGGCAAATTCAGTTTGAAGGGCGACGGCAACGCCACCAAGACCAGTTCACAAGGCGGTGGCATCTTCGTCGGCGGCGAAGGCAGCGTGGGCGGGGATTGGCGCTTGGGCGCGGCCTTAGGCTACAACGATAGCGCGATCAAGTTAGAGAATCGTGGCGGATCAAAGGCCGACGTCAATAGCTACACCGCTGCGCTGTATGGTGCTAAAAGCCTGCAGACCGCCAATGGCCAGTACGATCTGCTAGCCGGTGCCGCTTACACCCATCACAATATCGATACGCGTCGTCGGGTAACGCTCGGCAGTGATCAGAACTTGAAGAGTTCGTACGATGCCAAGAGCACGCAACTCTTCGCAGAAGCCGGTTACGGAGCCCAAGTTGGCGCCAAGACAGTGGTGGGGCCCTATGTCGGCCTGGCCTGGACGGACCTTAAGTCTTCCGGTTTCAAGGAAACCGGTGGTTCGGCTGCTTTGCGCGGCAAAGCGGGTCATGATCACACCCTCGCGACGACGCTCGGTATCCGGGGTAAAACCGACTTTGATATTGGAGCCGCACATGCGTTCGTGCGCGGTGGTCTGGGCTGGCGCCATACCAACGGTGACGTTAACCCCAGCCGCTCGTTGGCGTTCGTGAACGGCAATGGCGCTTCGTTCAGCGTTACCGGTGCCTCTATCGCTCGGGATGTCGCCACGCTCAACCTGGAGCTGGGTGCGGAAGTCGGGAAGAACACCACGGTAGGACTGAGCTATAACGGCCAGTTCGCCAAGGGTCTGACCGACAACTACGGATCGGTGTTTATGAAAGTCGGCTTCTAAGCATAAGCACCGGCGGACCCGGTTGTCTCACGGGCCGTTATGACTCCGCCCCAACCCTGGCTGACCGCCGGGGTTGGGGTTTTTTACCTTCTGATTTGTCCCCTCTTCTTTGGTATTCAGGCACTGACGAGCGTCTCTCCAAGTTCGCCTCTGCGAATTCGGTCTCGCCAGCCAAAGGTGTATGATTTCGCGCGAGTCTCTCTCTGGAATCATCCGCGTGAAAACCATCGACAAATCCTCCAAGCTCAATAATGTTGCATACGACATTCGTGGTCCCGTCCTGGACCGAGCGCGCGAGATGGAGGAAGCCGGCCAGCGCATCATCAAGCTCAATATCGGTAACGTGGCGGCCTTCGGAATTCAACCGCCCGACGAGATTATTCAGGACATCATTCGTAATGTTGCCGACGTGGCGGGCTATACGGATAGCAAGGGCCTGTTCGCACCGCGCAAGGCCGTCGTGCATTACATGCAGAGCAAAGGTGTCATGGGCGTCGATGTCAATGACGTCTATCTGGGCAATGGCGCGTCCGAGCTCATTTCGATGAGCATCAACGCCCTGCTCAACGACGGCGACGAGCTGTTGATCCCCTCCCCTGATTTCCCGCTGTACACGGCCGTCACCGGGCTGTCTGGCGGGCGTCCGGTACATTACCTGTGCGACGAAGGCTCGGACTGGATGCCGGACATCGAGGATATTCGTGCCAAGATCACGCCGCGCACGCGCGGTATCGTCGTGATCAACCCGAATAATCCGACCGGCGCGCTCTATCCGCGCGAGGTGCTGCTAGACATCATCCAGGTAGCGCGTGAACATAATCTCGTCATTTTGTCGGATGAGATTTACGACAAGACGATTTATGACGATCATGTCCACGTCAGCATGGCCTCGCTGGCTGACGATGTGCTGATTTTGACGTTCAATGGCCTTTCGAAGAACTATCGCTCGTGCGGATACCGCGCGGGCTGGATGGTGGTGTCGGGCGACAAACGGCTGGCACAGGGTTATATCGAAGGGCTGAACATGCTCGCGTCGTTGCGTCTGTGTTCGAACACGCCTGGCCAATTGGCGATCCAGACCGCGCTGGGTGGGTACCAGAGTATTAACGAACTCGTCGGCCCTAACGGGCGGCTGCGCCGTCAACGCGATCTGGCTTACGATCTGCTGACCCAGATTCCCGGCGTGAGTGTCATGAAGCCCAAGGGCGCGCTGTATTTGTTCCCGCGCCTGGACCCGGCGGTGTATCCCATTACCGACGACCAGCAGTTCGCGTATACACTGCTGGACCAGGAACGCGTGCTTATCGTGCAAGGAACGGGCTTTAATTGGCCCCATCATGACCACTTCCGTATGGTATTTTTGCCAAATGCCGACGATCTGACCGATGCCATCGGGCGTTTGGATCGATTCCTCGCGCGGATGCGTAAAGACAAAGTGTGAGCCCGTAAGCCGGCCGCTGGAGACATCCCCCAACATGCGTCTGAAAAACTGCCTGAATTTTCATGACTTCCGCACGCTGGCAAAACGCCGGCTGCCGGGGCCGATTTTCAACTACATAGACGGCGCCGCCGATGACGAAGTCACGTTGAGGCGCAATGCGGAAAGTTTCGAGCGTTGCGACCTTGTGCCCAACGTGTTGCGCGGTGTGCAGGATGTAGATTTGTCGGTCACCGTCATGGGGCAGAAACTCGCCATGCCGGTGTACTGCTCGCCCACGGCGCTGCAGCGACTGTTTCACCATCAGGGCGAGCATGCTGTCGCCGCGGCGGCTACGAAGTTCGGGACGATGTTCGGTGTGTCCTCGCTGGGTACGGTCAGCCTGGAAGCGATCCGCAAGCAATATTCCGGGCCGCAGGTCTATCAGTTTTATTTCCATAAGGATCGGGGCCTGAACCGCGCGATGATGCAACGCGCCAAGACGGCTGGCGTGAATGTCATGATGCTGACCGTAGACAGCATCACAGGCGGCAACCGTGAGCGCGATTTACGCACGGGCTTTTCGATCCCGTTCCGGCTGAACGTGGCGGGGTTGACGCAGTTCGCGATGAAGCCATCGTGGGCATGGAACTACGTGACGCACGAGCGCTTCCGTCTGCCGCAACTGGAGGAGCATGTGGATATGAGCGGCAGCGCGATGTCCATCGGCCGCTATTTCACGGAAATGCTCGACCCCGCGATGACCTGGGACGATGTCGCGCAAATGGTTCGAGAATGGGACGGACAGTTCTGCTTAAAAGGCATCATGTCTGTTGAAGATGCACGCCGGGCGGTGGATATCGGATGTACCGGGATCATTCTGTCCAACCATGGCGGCCGGCAGCTCGATGGTTCCCGATCCGGGTTCGACCAACTCGCGGAAATTGTCGACGCGGTCGGTGACCGTATCGACGTCATGATGGACGGAGGCATTCAGCGCGGCACGCATGTCCTGAAAGCGTTATCGCTTGGCGCGAAGGCGGTGGGTGTTGGCCGATACTATCTATTCCCCCTTGCCGCCGCGGGCCAGCCGGGCGTGGAGCGCGCCCTGGGCCAACTGCGCAATGAAATCGAGCGGGCGATGAAGCTTATGGGCTGCAGGTCTGTGTCCGAGCTGTCGCGAGAGAATCTGCGCTTTCGTTAATCCTGGCAAACGCACTGGGCATAGCGGGCGTCTCGCTCCAATCACCGCAGACATGCGTAGTTTGCGGATCGAGCCGCAACCGGTGCCTTGCGTGCAGTGGTGCAGCCTATCGAGGCGCTAGACCACCCGCGCCCTGCCCTGCCTTCTTCCGCCCCTCTTTGTCTGCATGAACGCGGCCATTGCCTGTGACTCGCGCTCGGGACTGGCCTGGGATTCCTGTGCGAAATATTCCGCCGTACGAGCAATGCCCTCTCTTGGCGGCACCTTCGGCGTCCAGTCCAGGTATTGTTGGGCCAACGAAATATCGGGGCAGCGATGGGCGGGATCGTCCACGGGCAGATCACGGAAAACTATGGGAACTTGCGCCCCGGTGCAAGCCCGCACCAGATCGGCAATCTCCAACATTGATAGCTCGGCCGGATTGCCAAGGTTAATGGGCTGCGCCATGGCCGAAGGGCTTTCCATGAGCCGCACCAGGCCGTCAATCAGGTCATCGACATAACAGAACGAACGGGTCTGTGTGCCGTCGCCGTAGACGGTCAGTGGCTGACCCGCCAGCGCTTGGACAATAAAGTTCGATACGACCCGCCCGTCGTTGGGCGACATGTTTGGACCATAGGTGTTAAAGATGCGCGCGATTTTCACCTCTACGCCCTCGGTGTGCGCGTACTCGGTGCAGATCGTTTCCGCACAGCGCTTGCCTTCGTCGTAGCAGGCTCGTGGGCCGACAGGGTTCACATGACCCCAGTACTGTTCTTGTTGCGGATGCTGCAGAGGATCACCGTAGACTTCGCTGGTGGATGCCTGCAGCAGACGCGCGCCGACGCGTTTTGCCAGTTCCAGCATTTGGATGGTGCCCAGCACGCAGGTTCGCAGCGTACGCAGCGGGTCGGCTTGATAATGTACGGGCGATGCCGGGCAAGCCAGATGATAGATGCGTGATACCTGAAGGTCTGGGATCGGGTCCACCACGTCATGACGCATGACGGTAAGCATCGGGTGCGATGCCAGCGTAGCGAGATTGCTGGCGCGGCCTGTCTGAAAGTTGTCGAGGCAAATGACTTCCCATCCGTCCCGGAGTAAGCGCGCGCAGAGGTGGGAACCTAAAAAGCCAGCCCCGCCCGCAACCAGCGCGCGCCCTGCCTTGTCATCGCTATGTATGCTGTCCATCATGCCTGCTCCATTAGTGTGTCGAACACATTGATCCAGTCTCTGACGAACCGGTCCATTCCAAAACGTCGCAGCGCCGTTTCGCGCGCAGCCTCACCCCATGTGCGTGCCAGCGCGGGGTCTTCATTAAGCTGGCGTGCGACTTCGATCAGGCGCTCTACTCGGGTATCTACGTACCCTTCCTTTCCATTGGTGATGACCGTGGGCAGCTCAGTGGTAGCAAAGCCGACGATAGGCAGGCCGCACAGCATGGCCTCGATTAAGGACAAGCTCAGGCTCGCGTACCGGATAGGGCTGAAGAAGTATCGGTAACGCGAGATAAAGGCGGCGACTTCCATGTTCGAGATCTCGCCGATGCCGCCCAGGCTTTCCGCATCCATGCCGATCAAGTCCAGTGGCGTCTTGAGCCTGACCTGCTCGAAAATATCGCGTCCGATGCGGCGCCCGCGTCGGGCAAGATGATTGGCCACCACGATGCCGCGCTGCAGGCTTCCGTCGTAACGCGCTTGCGGAACGGGCACGCCATGTTCGACCACACGCAAGGGCATATCACCACTGTCCCACATCACTGCATTGAATGGCGTCACATGCACGAGCATGCCACGCGCATGCGTGAACGGATGCCGAGTATCGGTGGGGTGCGGCTCGGGGGGATTGTGTTCGAGGTAAATGCTGGGCAGCGCGCGTTGACGATCTGTCAGCAGTAATTGGGCGTCCGCGAGGTTTTGTTTGTGCTGATACAGGACGCAGTCGAACTCCATCTCGGCCAGTGAGCTGGCCGGCACCTGGGTCAGATTAGGGGCCCATGGAATGCGCCGGCCCAGCGCACCGTATCCGGGAGCCGAATGGGATAGGCCCGGGACGATGAAGTCGTGAGGCACATGATGCAGGGCATATAAATAGTTGCCGTGGACATGCCAAGTCAGAACGCGTAGCCGGCGCGCGGGCTGAGGGACATCGGGTTGCGCATTCATGCTGTCCTCTCGATGAATTGCAACTGGGCGCGCGCGGCTGCGTGGACTTCTGCGGCCGACACGGCGAGTGCACAAGGATGGCCAAACGGGCAGGTCTCGTAGGCGCAGGGCCGACAGGGAACCTCGGCGGCCAACACCCGATGACGGCGGCGATCGAGCGGGGCCCAACGTCGCGTATCACTCCCGCAGGCCACGACCACGCTGGGGGTTTTCATGGCGGCGGCGATGTGAGAGACGCCTGTGTCATTGCAGACAAGAAGACGGCTGGTTCGCACCAGCGCGGCCATGCTGCCCAAGTGGGTGCGACCCGACAAGTCCGCGACCGGTACCGCGGCCTGCTGCCGCAGCGCATGTACCATATCTCGCTCGCCGGCTGTGCCGGTCAAAGCCACGCGCCAACCTTCTTGATAAAGACCTCGTGCGACGGCGGAAAACCGGCTGATGGGCCAACGGCGGGATGCGAGCCGCGCCCCTGCGTGAATCAACACGATCTTATCTGGATCGAGGCTGTGTTCGTCTAGCAGACGCGTCGCTTCGGCTTGGTCGGCCTCGCTGCACGGAAACTCCAAGCCCGACTCGTTCGCATCGTCCAAACCTGCGTATCGCAATAGAGCGAGATAGCGTTCGATCTCTGGCAGCGTGTCCGGCCAAAGCATACGTGCGCCGGGCATCTCATCAGACGCCCGCGGCACGAAACCCACCCAACGATCCGCACCGAACTGCTCCACGATCGGGTTCGATTGCTGGCCGCTCCCATGCAGTTGGATGGCGACATCCGCCCGCCAATCGCGCATGCGTCGGTAGAACTCGGGCAAGGCGGCCTCATTCGCCGCCTGCTCTGGAAAGGCAGAGATGCCAGGGAATTCCAGCAGCTCATCGATATAGGCGCTAAACCGTTGAACGAATTCCCTCGCTCCCGCTAGCCCCACTAAAGCGATACGAGCTTGGGGAAACGCCCGACGCAAGGCACGAAACGCCGGCACCGAGCAAAGCATGTCGCCAAGTTGTAATGCCCGAAACACCGCGATGCGCTCGGGCGGACGAGCCGGATCGAGCACGGCGGTCATACTGTGCCTCGCTGGAATCGAATGAGGCCGACGACGCGCCAGGTGATCGATAGCACCGGTATGCACACCGAAGTAATGAGCAAGTCCGCCACGTCGCGCAGGGTATGCCGGGTGCCCTGCAGCCGTTTATAGAAAAACCATCCGGTCAGTACCGCCCAGATTCCTCCCGCAATGCTGGCGATACGCAGATGCCCTAGCAGCGCCAGCAATACTGCCGAGACAAAGGCTGCCGTCACGCACAAGTAAAAGCGCGGCAAGTGTTTGCGAATATGCGCGTGGTACAAATCCGGATATTTGCGACGCAGCAACATGTCGAACATCACCTTCTTCTGCATGCCGAGCCCTGCTGCAAAGCCGAACGGCCGCACGGGATGCAGCACGCGCGCCGCCGGTGCTCGCTCGATGCGATAGCCGTGCTTCAGCAAGGCGAAGTGCAGGTCCGAATCCTCGCGCCACGCCATCGTGTAGCGCGTGTCGAAGCCGCCCACATCGACTAACGCGGAGCGGCGCACGAACAGGTTGGCGGTGATGAATTCCGATCGCGTCAGGCCAGCCGCGTCACGCTCATAATCGGTGGGCGGATTCGGCAACGGCATCTCGGTGACGCCCGTCACAGCGGCCACGCCGGCGGTCATGGCCTGCAGCCCCTGTCCAAGCCAGTCGGGAGCCGGGATGGTGTCGTCGTCAGTGAACGCGATGATCTCGCCGTGTGCGGCCTGCCAGCCGCGGTTTCGCGCACCCGCGGGCCCCTGTGTATCCGCTACCGCAATGTAGCGCATGCGTGGTGCACTCGGGTGGTGCCGGGGCCACTCATCGACGAGCCGCCGCGTGGTGTCGTGGCAGCCGTCGTCACAGACGATGATCTCGAAACTGTCGCGTGGAAAGTGCTGCGCAGAAAGTGCCTCCAGACAGCGCGTCAGGAGATCCATGCGCCGATAGGTCGGCACCACCACGGAAACGAGAGGCACGGGCACAGCGTTCATCGCGGCTTTTCAACCAAATAAGAGCCAATCACGAGCGCGTCTAACGGCGAACTCCAGAAACTCTCGACCGCATCGCGGGGCGTACATACGACCGGTTCGCCACGCGTGTTGAACGAGGTGTTCACCAAGACGGGTACGCCAGTACGCTGCTCGAACGCGGCGAGCAGGTCGTAATAGCGTTCGTTCTGATCGCGGCGGATCGTTTGCACGCGAGCGGTGCCGTCGATATGACGCACGGCCGGGATCTGCTGCGCGCGATGCGGCAATACGTCGTAGACAAACAGCATGAACGGCGCACAGATCGAGGCCGCCCCGCGTCCATCGAACCATTGCACCGCGCGCTCCTCCATCACCACCGGCGCGACCGGGCGGAAATCTTCGCGGTCTTTCAGGCCGTTCAGCCGCGCTTGCATGGAGCTGTCGATGGGGGAGGCCAAGATCGAGCGCGCGCCCAGCGCACGCGGTCCAAACTCCATACGTCCTTGGAACCACCCCAGGACCTTGTTATCGGCCAATAACTCCGCCGCCTCGTCGGCCACGTTCTCGAGTTTGCGATAGTTCAGGTGCGATTGATCGAGGAAGCGTTCGATTTCCTCGTCAGAGAATGCGGGGCCCAGATAAGCATGTTCCATCGTCCAGTTGCGTGGGCCCGCACGGCGTTGATAGTCGACATAGAGCGCCGCGCCTAGCGCGGTGCCTGCATCGCCGGCCGCCGGCTGCACCCAGACTTTTTCGAACGGCCCATCGCGCGCGATTCTGGCGTTCATTACGCAGTTCAACGCTACCCCGCCCGCCATCGACAGGTTGGACGAGCCGGTTTCACGATGCAGCCATTGGGCCATATGCAAGGCGGTCTCTTCCAGCACATACTGCAACGAGCTTGCGATGTTTTGATGTTGCTCGGTAAAGGGTTCGCCCCGCCGACGCGCTGGACCGAAACGTTCTATCAGCTTTGCGGGATGCAACGCGTACCCGCCTTCTTCATCCAAGGTCAAAATCTCGCGGAACTGATCGCGATAGATCGGCTTGCCATAGGAGGCCAACGCCATGACCTTGTATTCGTCCGAAGAATGCAGAAAGCCCAGATACCGCGTGACCTCCTCGTAAAGCAACCCGAGTGAATGCGGCAGATCGATCTGCTTGATGCGTTGATACCGGCCCTCGTGAAAGTGGCCGTAGCTGGTGGTAGTCCGTTCACCGCGTCCATCGAGCGTGAGCACCGCCGTGTCTTCGAAAGGAGCGGCGAGGAATGCGCTGGCCTCGTGCGACAGATGGTGATCGAGATTGACCCATCGGTCCGTGATGTGTTGCAGCGACAACCCCTCCCATCTGGCAGAGGTCAAATGATGCGGCAAGCCATCCAGCAGCTGCCGCGGCGCATTCACCAGGTAGGATAAAAATAACGCGTCCCAAGGCGACTCCCCGTTCGGGCCGAAACCGGCCTTGGAGGGCTCGAGTGGCAGTACGACCTCCGGCTCCATATTGCCCGCCGGCATGAGGAGTTTGGGGTTATACGAGTAGACGATATGGTCTACATCGCGCATGCGCACACCCGCCTCAGCGAGACAGTAATCAATGGCATGGTACGGCAACTGCCAGGTCGTGAAGGGAACCGGACGCTTACCGTGTTTGATACGGGTAAATCGCTCTTCCTCGGCGGCAGCGATGACGTGCCCGTCCCGCACCAGCGCGGCCGCGCAATCATGATAGGCGGCATTGATTCCTAGGGTAAGCATGAAATCTCCTGTGGGCAGGGTGCTTGGGCAGGCGAATGCCCGTCCAAGTTAAGCAACTCCCGTGCCGCAGCGGTGACTTGTTGCGGCGCAACGCCGGTGAGGCATGCGTGATGCCCTTGCTCGCATACGCTGCGATAGCAGTATTTGCACGGGACGTCCTGATATAGAACTCGCGCCTGCGTTCGCCATGGCGTGTGTTGCGGGTTAGTCAGCGCGTACATATCCACCACGGGCACCCCGAGCGCAGCCGACAGATGGGCCGGGCCGCTGTTGTTGCAGATCATGACTCCGGCGGCTTCTAACACAGCACCCAGTTCACCCAGAGTGAGTTGGCCGGATAAATCGGTAAGCCCAGGCAGCATCGCACGACTGCGCTCTAACGCCTGGCTCAGCGCAGGATCCTCGTGCCCGCCCAGCAACAGAATGCGGCGCCCTTCCCCACGCAGGCCAATCAACGCTTGCATCAGCATTTCGGCCGGATATCGGCGCGATGCGGCCGTTGCGCCTGCATGCACACAAATCCAGCCGCCTGTTTCGTGGATGCCGCGCGATATCAATTTGCGCCGCAAGGAAATCCGATCCGCGTCGTCAACATGGAACGACATCCGGGTATCGTCGCACTGCGCCCCAACATGATTCACGAGGTCTAGTTGGCGCTGAACTTCGTGGCGGATCTCGGTGGCAGGTTCGGTTTCCTTTACCCAATCGGAGATAAGGCGATAAGGGTTTTCGCGGCAGTGCGCGAGCACACGCGGTATGCCGGCTAGATGGCACATCAGCGCCGCAGGCAAGGGACTTTGACTATAGGTTGTGAAAATGACTGCGGCATCGGGACGTGCGCGGCGCAGGCGCTCGATGATTTCCAAGTCGGCGTGATTCCCGATCGAAGTGTTTTTTACCCATGCCGGGTCGTAGGCGATGGCGGTATCGGCCTCGGGGATATGAGGCGCTAGGCGGGCGCCGGCCTCTGATGTCAATAGCGTCAAGTGTTTCGCGCCAGCCACGCGCAAGGCACGCATGGCGGGGGTGCACATCAAAACATCCCCCATATTGTCTAGCCGGATGCAAAGCACATGTTCAACTTCGCTCCAGTCCCAGGACATCTTCAGGCTTCCTCCGCCGCTATCGTGGCGGCCATCGCGGCGAGCACCATTCGAGCCGCTGTGTGCAGATCGCCCGCACAGCGGTCTGGCTCGCGCCCCGGACCCATGCGCCACTCTGTCTCGTTGCCAACGTCCAGCAGCACGCTGCGGCAACCAGCCAGATGACCGGCTTGCACATCGTCCAAGATGTCACCGATGAACCAGGACGCGTCCAGATCGATGTTCAATTCGCGAGCGGCGCGCAGGACCAAACCGGGTTGCGGCTTGCGGCAATCACAATTCAAGGCGTACTCGGTCACGACGCCAGCGGGGTCATGCGGGCACCAATAAAACCCGTGTAGCTTTGCGCCCGCTTGCGTGAACATCTCTCCCAGCCGCTCGTGGACTGGCCCTAAGGCATCAGCGGAGAAGTACCCGCGTGCCACGCCCGCTTGATTGCTGATCACCACGAGCGGGATGTTCGCGGCGCCCAGGCACGCCAACGCGTCACGGGCATGGGGCGCATACTCCATACGCGCCGGGTCCACGTTATAAGGAACATCACGCAAGATCGTGCCGTCCTTATCCAGAAACACGGCCGGCCTCAAGGCCATGATGTCTCCTTCATGGGTAAGACCATGACTTCCGGCACGACAGTTTCGGGCGGTTGCGTCAGCACAAAGCGCACGGCGCGCGCTACGTTGGCCGGATCCTGCAGGGTGCTGGCGTCAATGTCCGGGAAGCGATCGAGCAGAAACGGCGTGCGCATACCCCCAGCCACAACGGCGCTGACTTTCAGGCCCTTGCCCCGTAGCTCCGCGTGCAACGCGTGCGACAGACCCATCAATCCCCACTTGCTGGCGTGATAGGCGCTAGCGTTGGGCCACGCACGACGGGCAGCCGTCGAGGCGATGTTGACGATATGGCCTCCGGGACTGAGGTGGTCCTTACCCAGCTTGGCCATCAGAAACGGACCCGTGAGATTGGTGCGC
Source organism: Bordetella sp. 15P40C-2 (assembly GCF_009763235.1). Taxonomy (NCBI): domain Bacteria; kingdom Pseudomonadati; phylum Pseudomonadota; class Betaproteobacteria; order Burkholderiales; family Alcaligenaceae; genus Bordetella; species Bordetella sp. 15P40C-2. The sequence continues at coordinate 111,426 of NZ_WSJA01000042.1, read as the reverse complement.
AGCACACGCTCCCACACGTCGGTGTCGAGTTCATCAATCGGCGCGGTCACATCGATGCCCGCATTGTTGACGATCGCATCGAGCTTGCCGAATTGCGCGACGACCGCTTCCATCGTGCGGCGCACATCGTCGGCCACGCCCACGTCCATACTGCAAGGCATGATGTTCGCGCCTTCGTCGCGCAGACGCTGCGCCGCGGTTTGTGCACGTTGTTCATGAATGTCGGCAAGTGCGACTTTGGCGCCCTCTTTTGCCAACATTTCACATATCGCCGCGCCCAGGCCGCTGCCGCCTCCCGTCACCAGCACCACCCGGCCTTCCAGCGTTTCGAAATCGTGCATGTTGAGACTCCTTTAAGCTGCGATTTGCGCGGAGGGGCGAGCCACATTGGTGACGCCGACCCCCATGCGTTGATAGACAGACAGAAGATCCTGCCCCACACGCTGCCAGGTGTAGAGGCGTTTTGCGCGCAAGCGCCCTGCTCTGCCCATGCGCTCACGCAGGACGTGGTTCGATGCCAGCTGTGCGAGTTTTTCTCCAAGGCGATCAGGGTCCTGCGCGGGGACGAGGAAGCCCGTCTTGCCGTCGACCACCGTCGTACGAATGCCGCCCGTATCGGATCCGATGACCGGCAGTCCGCACGCCATGGCTTCCACGGGGGTGATCCCAAAGGGCTCATACCACGGGGTGGTCACGAAGACATCGCTCGCGCTGTAGTACTTCGAGAGATCGGTGCGATTGCGGCGCCCGACGAACTGTACCCACGGCGTCACGCCTTCTGCTTCGGCGATCTGGCGCAAACGGCCGATCTCCGGTGTGGCTCGCTCGCATGGCTCTTCGGAGTTTCCACCCACGACCAGCAGACGGGCGTTGATCCCATGCACGTGGCGCAGACGGGCCAGCGATCGGATGACGTTATCGACGCCTTTGCGGGGCACCATGCGGCCGAGCTGCAGCATGGTAAACACATCGTCGTCCAATCCCAGCTGCGCGCGCATCGCTTGCTTGGGCAAGGGCTTCATTTCGCTGGCATCATAGCCACAAGGCACTATCTCGATGCGACGCGGGTCGGCGGCATACAGTTCAATCAGGTCGCGACGATCTTGCGGACATTCGGCGATGATGCAGTCCGCATGACGGACGATTTCCTCTTCGATGGCGAAACGGCTGTCTGGGAATTGATCCGCTTCTTGCTGGTATTGGCGGCGGACCTTGCCCAGGGCGTGGAACGTCACCACCAGCGGGACGCCATGTCGCTGGGCCACGGGCAGCGCGGCCAGCCCTGACATAAAGAAGTTCGCGTGAATGACGTCGTAAGAGCGCACTTGCCGCGCAAAGTAACGCTGCATGTAAGTGCTGAAGTCTTCCATATAGGGCAGCATCTGCTCTTTGGGAAGGAAAGACGCCGGGCCGGCGGGAACGTGGACGATCTTGATGCCATCGCCCCAAGGCTGCTCCTCGGGCAATAGAGGATTGTCTTTGCGCGTGAAGACGTCGACCTGAACGCCCGCGCGCGCCAATTGGCGCGCGACTTGGGCCACATAAACGTTTTGTCCACCGCTATCGACGCTGCCGGCGCAAGCAAGCGGGGACGCGTGCTCGCTGATCAGGGCGATTTTTCTCATAAGAAAGCTCCGTTTAGACCTAGCGCGTGGCAAGTGACATGCGCCGGTGCCCTGATGCAAAGCAAGTCGCGTGCCGCGCCGGCCGTGGGCGACGCATCGCGTTTTCAAAGGTGATGCGGCACTTCTTACTTCTCCGGTAAGTACGACGGGATGAACAATCCCCCGCTCTAATGCTTAGTTACATCCGAGCGCGCCGCCGATCCGGCCGGCAAGAGCGCGCTGATGGTGGCCAGTAATTCGGGCGCGTTCACGGGTTTGGCCAGGTGCACCTGAAAGCCCGCCAGCAAGGTACGAAGTCGGAATTCCGGCTCTGCGAAGCCCGATAGCGCAATGGCGGGCAATCGGTGGGCCAGCGTCGCGCCGCGTTCGGCTTCCAGCGCACGCAACCTTGCGACGACTTCGTAGCCATCCATATCGGCCATCGACAAATCGCACACCAACACATCCGGCCATTGATCCGTGGGCATCGCCTGAAACGCCGCCAGCGCCTTCGCGCCGCCGCCGTACGCTGCGATCGTCGCGCCGCTATCGCGCAGCACCTCCGCGACGACCTCGCGCGCTTCGTCTTGGTCGTCGATCAACATCACTTTGACACCCTGCAAATCGGATCTGAGGCTATCCTGCCGTTTGGGATGGGGTTCGATCGCACGGATCGGAAAGTCCGCAGACAGCACCATTCCCCCCGCGGAGGCCGGGGCGAGATTGAAGGTCCCCCCTTGACGCTGGACCTGCGCGGCGAGTTGCGCGGGATCCAAGTTAGCGGCCTGCTGGATCGCGTCGGGCGCGTGTAACGGCGGGCTTGACGCCATGTCACTACGGCCGTCCGTGACCGCCAGATGTGCCATCGGTCCATGACGCTGTAACCGGATTTCGATTCGGCCGCCCGCTGGCGTGACGGCGATGGCATGCGCGCATAAATCCCAGACGAGCTGTTGTAAACGGCTCGGGTCGCCGGTGATGCGCGCTGCCTCCGCGCCCACCGTCGTATATAGATTAACCCCGCACTCTGCTGCCAGCTCGCGAATGGCATCGAGCACGCCTGCCACGAGCGTGACCAGATTGACCGGTTGACGGGTATAACGATCCTGTCGCTCTTCCAGCTCGGATTGGCGTCGCTGCAGGGTCCACATTTGCGCATACATACCGTCGCGCTCGAGCAGATCCTCGTGGCGTCCTTGTTCGACGATGCGGCCGCGATCCATCACGACGATATTGTCGGCATGAACAATGGTCGAAAGCCGGTGCGCAATAATCAAGGTCGTGCGGCCACGCGAAAGACGTTCCAATTCCGCCTGTATCGCGCGCTCGGTGCGGGTGTCCAGCGCCGAGGTCGCTTCGTCAAACACCATGATCGCGGGGTTCTTGAGAATCGCACGCGCGATGGCGATGCGTTGCCGCTCGCCGCCAGACAGCATGATCCCGCGTTCGCCGACCGGCGTCTCGTAGCCCGCCGGCAGACTCTCGATGAAATCGTCCATGCGCGCACCGCGAGCGGCCTGAATAATTTGTTCGCGTGTGGCGCCCGGTGCGCTATACGCGATGTTGTACGCAATCGTCTCGTTAAAAAGGACCGTGTCCTGCGGCACGATGCCCAGAGACTTGCGAATGCTGCGCACATTCACCTGCCGCAGGTCCTGACCATTGATTCGGATGGAACCCGCCGTGGGGTCATAGAAGCGAAACAGTAGTCGGGCCAGTGTGGACTTGCCCGAACCGCTGCCGCCCACCACCGCGACGGTGGAACCCGCTGGCACGGTCAAGTCTATATCCCATAACACTTGTCGCCCGGGCTCATAGCCAAAGTTCACGCCCTCGAAACGGATCTCGCCTGCGCCTGGATCTAAGCCAGGCAAGGCCTCGTCGTCGCCGGTTTCGGGGGGCATGCGCAGTAGATCGCAAACCCGCTCCGCGTTGACGAACGCCTCCTTTGCCTGGCGGAAAATCAAGCCCAGGGTGTTTAGCGGCAAGCACACTTGGATGATGTAGGCATTTACCAGTACCAAATCGCCTACCGTCATGCGCGCATCGACCACATGCTGCCCGGCTAGCAACATGACCGTCGCAACGCCGCAGGCGATCACGGCGCTCTGGCCAACATGCAGACGCGACAGGGCCAGCTGATTGCGAATGCCTACGTCTACCCACTGACCCAGTACCCCACTCAGTCTGCGCGTCTCGAGGGCTTCATTCGCATTGAGCTTGACGGCCTCGTAATTCAATAAGCTATCAACGATGCGCCCGCTCGCTCGCGAGTCCAGATCGTTCATCTGCCGCTGAAACACGATGCGCTTGCGCACCATGATGACGGTGTACGCGAAATAACCGGCAAAGGTCGCGGCCATCACCGCGGCAAACCAGGCGCTATAGCTCAGCACCAGTATGACCACCACGGACACCATCTCGACCAGCGTGGGCAACAACGTAAAAAGCGCAGTGCCCAACAAGAAGCCTATCCCTGCTGTCCCGCGCTCCACATCCCGGGCGAGCTTGCCCGTTTGCCGCGTGCCATGAAATCGTGCACCCAGCCGTTGCAGCTGCTCGAAGACGCGCAGCGTAAAGTCGGCCACCGCGCGTTGTACGACGCGCGCAAACACAACGTCGCGCAATTCGGTAAACAGGGTGCCGCCAAAGCGAATGACCGCGTAGCCCAAGAGCAAAAACACCGGCAGCACCAGCAAGCCGGGTTCACTGAGTTGATCGACAATGGACTTCAGCAGGAATGGCACCAGCACCATCAGCAGCTTGGCCACCACGAGGAGCGCCACCGCCGCGCCAGTGCGCGCCCGGTACTCCCACAGCGCCCGCAAGATGGTGCGCGTCACCTCTTTACGTGCAAAGCCGGTAGACCCGACATCGGCGCTCTTGGCGCCTGCATCGGGATCCGTCGGGCTATTCATCGCGTGTACACGGTGTGCCGCAGCGTGGGCGCGGATTCTTCGTTCCACACCTCTTCTACACTGCGGCAGACCGGCTGGCTGAGGACTCGCCGGTAACGCGCCACCAGCCACGCTCCCGCCAAGACATCACGCGCCAGCCGCAGACGGTCTAACCAAGACGCGCACTTGGCGAACACTTGAAGACTTCGGCGCAGCGCCATGCGCGCTGGAAATCTCAACCATGCTGTCCAGATATCGTTTCTCGCCGTGAGGCTACGCCGTTGACGCTCATCGCGCAGACGCGATGGACGATGGTGCGTCACCACGTTTGGCGCGAACACGATGCGACCGCCCTGCTCCATGATGTCCAATGCCAACAGCGCTTCCTCGCCACCGATAAAAAACGGCGGCCAATAGCCTCCCGCCTGCCGAAATGCCTCGGTACGCATCACGCATGCACCCGCCATAAAGCCGATCAGCTCAGGACCGACGCCTTCAAAAGAGCGCAGCGGACTCGCGGCCATCATGTCGCAAGCAGGGTCGCTACGCGCGTCCTCTCCGACCACGATACGTGCGTTCAATACGGTGATGACGGGATGCGCGTCCAGAATATGTGCGGCAATGCTGAGCGAGCTGCCTTGCCACGCCGTGTCGTCGTCGCAGAATGCGACGTAGGGAGTGCGCACGCGCGCCACTCCCATGTTTCGCCCGGCGGCGCCCAAGTTGCTCGGCGCACGCACGACTTCGACATGAGGATATTCGGCATGGACGCGCTCGCCGGTTCCGTCCGTGCTGGCGTTGTCCACCACAATGATCCGATAAGGGAGCGATGCGCCATCACGCAGCCGTGTCAGGCGCGCGAGCGTGGCGCAGAGATCTTCCTTGCGGTTATAGGTCAGTACCACTATGGTCACGCGGGTCGCGTAGGCTTCGTCGGCAAGCATCACTTGGCCTCCTCATTTAGTGCCAGTGCCCAATAGCCCTCAGGGCGCGCCAAGTCGTCGGGTCGTCGGCCAAATCCGGCGAGCTGGCTGCGATAAGCCAAGACGGCTTCAACCTTCTGTTGGGACCGCGCGGGCGCGGGTCCACGATGAACGTACACACCGCGAGCCCGGATCTCGAACAATCGCTCTTCGACCAGTCGGGCTCTCGCGCGATACGGGATGTCCTCATATGCCAGCCACTCTCTGGCGGGAAACGCTTCGATCAATGACAACAGGGTATTGGAGACCCGCACATGATCGTCATGAAATAACCCTAGCGGCATGACCACGCGCTGGGGCTGCAGCGCTTGCAGCACATCTATCAGCGTCTGCCGCAATGGTTCCATATGGGGCTGCCAATCGCTGACATACTGGCTGTCTGGCAACCCCAACTCTTGCCCATCGCACCCGAGAATCGCCAGCGCTCGTCGGTTCTCTTGCAAGCGTTCTGCCATGGCCTCGCTGGCCGATGCAAACCCACAATCGCGATCCCAGTCCGTCAGGCGCATTGGATCGTCGGGTAGCCCCGTGCATACCGTCACGACAGTGGCGTTCGCAGTATGCGCGAGCAAATCTCCGCAACTGAACACGGCGTCGTCCAGATGCGGAGAGATGACGGCAACTAAGCCCTTGGCGTCAGCGAGCACGGTAAGATCAGCCGCGGGTGCGTCAGGCGCCTAAGCGTTACTGCTTCTTGGCCGGCACTACGCTTTTCTGCAGCGCTTGAGCCGCCTCCAAGTGCATCTTCAGGCTAGGCAGCGTCTCCGTGGCAAATTGCTTGACCTCGGGATCTTTGACATCCTGCGCGGATTTTTCGAACAGTTTGACCGCATCCTCATGCGCGTCCACGCCGATCTCATTGGCGTAAGCTTCGTCAAATCCTTCATCGCGCATGCTCAACGCCTTGAGCTTAGCCTTCTGCATTAGCGAAGGCTCGTTGGGCGGCTCATAGCCCTTGCTCTTAGCCAGTTCCGCGAGTTTTTGCGAAACCTTGGTATGGTCGTCGATCATCTTTTGCGCGAACTCTTTGACCTGGGCGTTCTGGCTCTTTTCGAGGGCGAGCTTGCTGCCCTCGATCTCTAGCGCACCGGATTGCGCGGCGTCATTCAGAAATTGCCGGTCGGCGCTGTCCAATTTGCTCACCGATTCGCTCGGCTGCGGGGTCGTCGGGGTCTGTGCGCCGGCCGCGCCGGTGGGCTGAGCGCCCGTCTGGCCACCTGGTAGCGTACCCGTTTGTGCACCGGTGGGCGTCTCTGTCTTGCCACCGGCGGGTGCTTCGCTTTGCGTGGTTTGTGCACTGGCAGCGCCGACCAAGCCAAATGCCAACAACACACTCAACCCACTGTGTACGATTCGGTTCATGATTTCGATCTCCTGATGTTCTGTGGCGCTATTGCCGTTGCGACGGCGCCGGCTGGCGACGTTCCCGACATTCAGCAAGTCGCATGCCGGATAGAAGCTGCCCGGCGCGTGCTTGACGCGTTTGGGTCCGCCGCCTAAGCTTTGCGCCCCATGCTCAGTGCTGCCGATATGACACTCACCGCCGCGCCTGCTAAATCGATGTTCGTTGGAATCCTGCTTGCCGCCGGATTGGGCGAACGATTTACGGCGGCATCGACAGGACGGCTGCCCACCACGACGCATAAGCTTCTGGCAGCTATGCCCGACGGGCGGCGTGTCGCTCAGGCTAGCGCGCAGTCTTTACTGCGTGCCGTGCCGCAGAGCGTCGCGGTAGTGGCTGGACGGCCTGCTGGCCTGGCCGACTTACTCGCTGAACTGGGCTGCGAGCTCGTGCATGTCGCCGACTCGCCACGCGGGATGGGCATTTCGCTCGCCGCGGCGGCCGCGCATTGGATAGCGCGGCACAAGGATGGCCTCGAAATCTCGGCGTGCGTGGTCGCGCTGGCAGATATGCCCTGGGTGCGGACTGACACCATTCGCACGCTGCTAGACCATGCCGAGGCAACCCGTATCGTTGTGCCGGTCTACCAGGGGCGTCGCGGACATCCCGTCGTGTTTGGCGCGAGCTACTTCTCTGATTTGGCTGAACTGCAGGGCGACGCGGGCGCCAAAGCCCTACTGCAGCGCTACGGCGTCAAGGAAGTCGAATGCGACGATCCGGGCATTCTGCGGGATATTGATGTTCCCGGCGACCTCATGATGTGCTGATTCGCTGGGTAGCCGTGTTAAAGCGGCATGATCAGCCCCCGAGCCAAGCACGCACAACGCCCTCGCGACCGCCGTGCGGTGAAACCTGTATTGTCAAACGAGAAAAATTTGCAATAATGGCCGCACTCGTCGCCTCTCTCCTAGATGATTTCGGGGCGATCATTCCAACAATTCCACCGAGCCCGACAACATGAAATCTGACGACACCGGCAAGCTGATTGTGCGCCTTAGCGTGGGTATTCTGGTGCTCATGCACGGGCTGTTCAAATTATCGAGCGGCGTCGGTGGCATCGCCGGCATGTTGAGCTCGCACGGTCTGCCATCAGTACTGGCTTATGGCGCCTACGTCGGCGAAATTGTGGGCCCGCTGCTCGTTATATTGGGGCTGTTCAGTCGCCTGGGTGCGCTAATCATCGTGGTCAATATGATTTTTGCCATCCTGCTTGCGCATATGGGGCAACTGACCAGCCTGACGGGCCAGGGGGGCTGGGCGCTGGAGCTACAGGGCATGTTCCTGTTCAGCGCGCTGGCGGTGCTCTTTATGGGCGCGGGCCGCTTTAGTCTGGGCGGTGCCAGCGGTCGCTGGAATTAATGGACGTAGCGGGCCAGGCCCGCTCATCGTCGCGACGGCACGCAGAACGCGGCCGTCGTCGTTCAGGGCAGAATGTCTTTCACCACCTCCACCGGCCTGCCGAGGCGCGTGCCCTTCTCCGTGACCACAAAAGGCCGGTTGATCAGGATCGGGTTTTCAATCATCGCATCCAGCAACTGATCGTCGGTTACGCCCGGCGCGTCCAGCCCGAGTTCCTGATAGAGCGATTCCTTCGTACGCACCGCTTCACGCACGCTCAGGCCCGCCTGCTTGATCATGCCCGCGAGCGTGTCGCGCGACGGCGGATCTTTCAGGTACTCGATCACGGTGGGCTCGATCCCGGCATCGCGGATCATCTGCAGCGCGTTGCGAGAGGTGCTGCACCGCGGATTGTGATAAATCGTCGCTGACATACGAATTTCTTCCTAGACCAAAAGCCAGAGTCTACCAACCGGCGCCCTTGCGTGACACCTGCTCGTCCCATCCTCAGGATTCTGGCCACACGGGCGGGTGCGACCCCGGTGGCATCGACGGTCGCGTCCAAGCGGCAGGCGTGTCCGCGAACCGGGCCGCGTGGCGCACGGCAGTCAAATCACCGAAACCTGAGGGCGTCGTTTCGAGATAGTCGTCCACACTGGGCATGGCGCAGGCGAGCCCGCCCTCGACCCTACCAAGCGAACGCAGCCAGCGTGCCGTCCGCGCCAGCGAGACACGCACATGCCAGCTACCGCCCTGCGCCGCCTGGCGCATCAATGCAACCTGAGTCCCGAAAGCCATGAGGTAGCCAGAGGCATGATCCAAAATCTGCATGGGCAGCGCGCGAGGACCATCAATCCCTGCCGCCAGCCCCTCGGCGTGGTTAAACCCCGAGGCCGTCTGCACCAGCGAATCGAATCCGCGCCGTCCCGACCAGGGGCCGTGCTCGCCATAGGCGGACAACGTCACATAAACAATGCCAGGACGTTGTTTTGCCGCCTCGGCCGCGCCAAAACCCAGCTCCTCGAGTCCGCCGGGCCTGTAACCCTGCACAAACACGCGCGCGTCCTTGAGCAGTTGGCGTAACGTCGATTGACCTGTTCCGGTACGCAAATCCACGTGGACCGAAAGTTTGCCCCGGCTTGTTTCCGCGATGGTGTCGATGTTTGGCAGATGCGGTGAATTGACGAGCATGACGTCCGCACCATAGGCCGCGAGCGCCCGCCCGCAGACGGGTCCGGCGATTATCCGCGTTAAATCGAGCACCCGGATGCCTTGCAACGGGCGCGTATCGGGCGTTTCTTGTGGCCAGGGTAACGGATCGGCATCCGCTATCTTGGTGATCGATATCAGCGGTTGACTGGCCAGCGCGATGCCTTGCGGGTGCGCGTCCCATTCATCAAACGTGCGCATCGCCGCGACGACCAGGCCGGCTTCGGCTGCCGCCTGCTCGAAATCCAAGGCAGTCCATCGCGCGAGCGCGTGCGTCACCGCCTCTTTCGAGGTGCCCGGCCCGGTGGGACAGCCCAGCAAAGCCAGCGCCCCGTCCCGGTGATGCGCAAAGTTGGCATGGATACGCACCCAGCCGCCATCCCCACAACGGTAGACGCCGGTAATTTTGTCGTGAATTTCCTGCTCGACGCCGCCGATTCGGAAATAACTGCGGCACTCCTGCGCCGCAGCCAGCATATCGACCGCGACGCGCTGTCTGGCGCCGCCGCGCAGAAAACCGATTTCGGCCGCAGCCAGCGCCGCGGCTGCCATGGTGACCTGGGCAGCTGCCCCCACCGCGAAAGACGAAGGAAATACCGGATCCTTGCCTGTCAGTTGGATGTGCGTTAAAGCCTCATCGGGCAGTGCCATGTCCCGCCACAGCGTCTGTAAAACGCTCTGTGCGTTGTTGGCGCCTGATAGGTCTTCCGGGCTCATCGACGTCTCCTTTTACGGGCGGCCCCTAGCAAAAGCCAAGGGCACACATGAGCAATTCTCTCAAAGGATAGGTGAAACGCGCCACCTCCTTATTTCGCGCGTGGACTGCCATGCTAGTTCCACGAGGATGTCCGCGTGTCTGGTGATTACCTAGTTTCATCGGGCGCGGTGTAGCGACGCGTCGGTGTGCACGGTCGTTCAATCACGTATTCATCCACGGGAACATGCAGGTAGCGTTACACTCCTTGAGGTTTACACCGCCCCGTATGCGACATCACAGGAGCCCACCATGACCAACATCTATGACTTTTCCGTCACGGACATTCGGGGCCATGCACGCTCGCTTGAGGCGTATCGTGGCCAGGTGCTGCTGGTGGTGAACGTCGCGTCTAAATGCGGGTTTACGCCTCAGTACGCCGGCTTGGAAGAATTGCAGCGCGAGCTGGGAGCTGACGGATTTTCGGTGCTGGGATTCCCCTGCGATCAATTCGGTCATCAAGAGCCGGGTGACGAATCGCAAATCCAGCAGTTCTGCTCCACGCAGTATGGGGTCACGTTTCCCATGCACGCGAAGATCGAAGTGAACGGGCCGAACGCGCATCCCCTGTACCGTTGGTTAAAGGGTGAAAAACCGGGGGTGCTCGGCACCGAGGCGATCAAATGGAATTTCACGAAATTCCTCGTCGGTCGGGATGGCCAAGTGATCAAGCGCTATGCGCCAACAGATAAGCCGGCATCGCTTAGAAGCGACATACTAGCCGCTTGCAAGGCCGCAGAGTAAGCCGGTGCAGTAGCCCGTGCCGCGCCCTTTGCTGTCGTACCCCCCGCTTCGGCAGCGCTGATCCCGGGCGTCCCGTCATGATTTTTTTAACGTCTCCCGATATGCCCGACACCGCTCCCCTACACTTCCGACGCGCTCGGCGCGACGATTTGGACACGCTGGTCACCCTATTGGCCGACGACGTCCTCGGCCGCGAGCGCGAGGATGCCTCGATGCCAGCCGTGTCCTGCTATGTCTTGGCGTTCGAAGCGATTGACCGCGACCCGAACCAGTTTTTGGCCGTGGCCGAGCGCTATGGCCATATCATCGGCTGCCTTCAACTGAGCTTCATCCCCGGCCTGTCACGTCGTGGGCTCTGGCGTGGCCAGATTGAGAGTGTGCGCATCGCTTCGGGCGAACGTGGCAGCGGCATCGGCCGTTTGATGTTCGAGTGGGCCATTGCGCAATGCCGTGAACGCGGCTGCGGGCTGGTTCAACTTACGACCGACAAAAAACGCGGCGACGCCCGTCGCTTTTACGAATCTTTGGGTTTCACGGCCTCGCACGAAGGTATGAAGCTCGAGCTTGGCAGTCTTTAATCTGGAGTCCTCCTCGCCATGCATGGTGAATACAAAGTCCCCGGCGGCAAATTGGTTGTTGTCGACCTGGAAGTGAAAGACGGCTTGCTTGCCGATGTGCGCTTGAGCGGCGATTTTTTCCTGGAGCCGCCCGAGGCGCTGGACGATATCAACGCAAGTTTGTGCGGCTTGCCCGCTGAAAGCGATGAAACCAGCATCGCTGCCGCCGTGGCGCGGGCCTTGCCCAGCGGTGCGGAACTCTTCGGCTTTTCACCCGAGGCGGTTGCCGTCACCGTACGGAGGGCGCTGGCATGAGCGAACGTACTGCATGGAACGATTACCCCTGGGAACTGATCCACGAGGCGCCCCAGGCGCCTGAATTGCACATGGCGCTGGACGCGGTCATCACCGACGAAGTCGGCGCCGGATTGCGGCCCCCTACCCTGCGCATCTGGGAATGGTCGCAACCCGCAGTCATCATCGGCCGTTTTCAATCACTGAAGAACGAAGTCGATCCCGAAGGCGCCGCCCGCTATGGCGTGAAGGTAGTACGCCGGGTCAGCGGCGGTGGCGCGATGTTCGTCGAACCGGGTAATACCATCACCTATTCCCTGAGCGTGCCGCAGGCGCTGGTGCAAGGGATGACGTTCCAGGAATCCTATGAATACCTCGACGCCTGGGTCATCCGGGCCCTGCAGGACCTGGGGATCAAAGCCTGGTATCAGCCGCTGAACGACATTGCTTCCGAGAGCGGCAAGATCGGCGGCGCGGCACAGGCACGCCGTGCCGGCGCCGTGCTCCATCATGTCACGATGTCTTATGACATTGACGCCGACAAAATGGTGCAGGTTCTGCGTATTGGCCGGGAAAAACTGTCCGATAAAGGCACCACCAGCGCGAAAAAACGCGTCGATCCGCTGCGCAGTCAGACAGGATTGGAACGTAGCGTAATTATTGAACGCATGCTGCAGACGTTCCGTAGCCTGGCGCCGCTGACGCCCATTGCGCTATCGCCGAGCACCCTGGCCAAAGCGCAGGCCCAGGCCGAGGAAAAGTTTTCCACCGAGCAATGGACCGCTCAGGTCCCCTGATACGACCTATGCCCATGACTGCACCTTTTCGCTATCGTCTCCTCGCACCCGCCGGTATATTGGCTCTGGCGCTGCTCGCCGGCTGCGCGAGCTCGCCGCCGGCAAATATTTCCCTGCCTTCCGGCGTCCCGGAGCCTGCCCGCGCCGAGCAACAAGTCAGTGGCCTGAATGTCGAACGCATCGAGTGGAAAGGCACGAAGCCCGGTTGCCAGGGGGAATGTCCCACTATCCAAATTGATAGCGTGGCGTTTCCGGAGATACCGAAGCTCACGCCACTGGTGGACCATGTGCTGGCCTACATGACAGGGCTTGAGCCAGACCGCCCGCGCCCATACCAGACACTGGCGGAATACACGCAGTATTTCTGGCAGACAGCACAACCGCGCGATGTGACGATCTTCAAAGCCGAGGTCAAAGACGTCAGCGACAAGATCATCGCCATCGAACTGCACACTGGCCAATACCTGACCGGCGCGGCGCATGGCATCCCCGCGACCCAATACCTGAACTGGCAGCGCGACCGCGAACGCGTTCTCGCGCTAGATGAAGCGCTGTTGCCGGGCCAACATCCCGCGTTCGTCGAGGCGTTGCGCCGCGCCCATCAAGCTTGGCTCGCGCAAAACCCGGACGCGCAGCAGGACCCGCAGGCGTACAACCGGATGTGGCCATTCCAAGAAAGCGACAATTTCGCGCTCACGCGCGACGGTGTGGTCGTGAAATACGACGCCTACTCCATTGCCCCGTACTCGCATGGGCAACCTGAACTGCGCATACCGTACGGGGAGCTTAATGGCATTCTGCGCCCAGAATTTATGGGCGGGTGGTAGTTATCCTAGTCGCCGTGGCCCAAGCGCGTCGGATCAGGGATACAAGCCACGCACCTGACGCGCTTGCAGAATCCGCGTGCACGCCACGATAAAGGCGGCCGTACGCAGGCTCACCTTGTGTTCTTTCGCGACCTGCGCCACGGCCGCATAGGCCTCGCGCATCAGGCGCTCAAGACGGCTGTTGATTTCGTCCTCGCTCCAGAAGAAGCTCGAGAAATCCTGCACCCACTCGAAATAGCTGACCGTCACGCCACCGGCGTTGGCGAGTACGTCGGGGACCACGTATACGCCGTTGTCGTGCAAGATGTCGTCGGCAATTGGCGTTGTCGGGCCGTTTGCGCCTTCCACCACGATTTTTGCGCGGATCTTGCTGGCGTTGTTCTCGTTGATCTGGCCTTCGAGTGCGGCGGGGACGAGGAATTCGGTTTCCAGCTCCCAAAATCGCTCATTGGCGAGCGCCTCGCCCGCGCTAAAGCCGCCCACGCCGCCTTTTTGCGACACATGATTCAGCAGCTTGTGCACATCCAGGCCGGCCGCGTTGTACACGGTGCCCGTGTGGTCCTGCACGGCGATGACCTTCGCGCCTACCTCATGGAACAGGCGCGCGGCGGTGCCGCCCACGTTACCGAAGCCTTGCACAATCACGCGAGCGCCGTTGAGGTCGATATTGCGGTCGCGCGCGGCTTCGCACGCAATCACGAACACGCCCCGGCCCGTGGCCTCGACCCGGCCCAGACTACCGCCCAAGGCAATGGGCTTGCCGGTTACCACGCCCGTCGCCGTCGCGCCCTCGTTCATGGAGTAGGTATCCATCATCCACGCCATGGTTTGGGCGTTCGTGTTCACGTCCGGCGCGGGGATATCCTTCGAGGGCCCGATGATGACGCCGATTTCCGACGTGTAGCGGCGCGTCATACGCTCGATTTCGGCTTGGGACAGCATTCGGGGGTCGACGCGGATCCCGCCTTTCGCGCCGCCGTAGGGCAGATTGACCGCTGCGTTCTTGATCGACATCCAGGCCGCCAGCGCCATGACTTCCGACAGCGTCACGTCTTGGTGAAATCGCACCCCGCCCTTGCCAGGGCCGCGAGAGGTATTGTGCTGGACGCGATATCCCTCGAAGTGGGCAATCGTGCCGTTATCCAGTTCGATCGGCACATCCACGATCAGCGCCCGCTTGGGACGCTTGAGCGTCTCTACCCAGCGTGCCAAGGGACCCAGGTAAGGGGTGACCCGGTCTACCTGCTGCAGGTAAATACCCCATGGCCCGAGATGCTCGGCTTGCAAGTATGACGGCAATGTGTGGGAGGGCTGATCTGACATAGAGGAACTCCGAACGAGGAAGGGTTCACAGGATTGTAGCGACGAATTATTAGCCGTCCCTAATTATTTTTAAAAAAAAATAAACGGGGACATATTTCGGTTTATTCGTCTGTGCCGCCTGTGGGATGGTCGCTCGCGTTCGCTATTGGGCCATCCCTTTCCCTTTATCTTACGGTGCGCCTCCCGCCGCGGCTACTCGCGGGGTGTATGAGAAAGCAACCGGTAAAGCGGATATTTGAAACAATTGGCGGGGCGGGCAAATGGCGAGGCGCCCACAGGCTCCCGGCATCGCGATGCAAGCTGCGGTGCGACGCCGTGACACTCAGAAAATCACGTCAATCATTGCCCGGTTGAACGGCAGCCAGGTAAACCTGCTGCCTGCGGCCCGCGGGCCATCAAGCCCTACAACGAGGGGTGGACGATCAATCGTAGGTGCCCAATCGCACGCCGGTCACGCCGCCCACCGCGTTGGACGAGGGTTTGGGCGCCTCCACCTGAGTGGCCTCGGCCGCAGGATTCATAGCCGACGACGACGCTGCCGGGACTTGGCGCGGCGCGGCAACCCCGCCCGAGGCTTCTTGTTCGTTCGCTGCGGGCACGCCGCCCCGTTGCGCCATCCGTGCGCGCTCGACCTGAGCGATCAGCTTGGTCAGCTCGTCTCCCAGCTTGCCTTGCTTGGCCGTGTAGGCCCAATCGGCTGCGTTCTGGCCTTTCAGGTTGCGCGTGGTGACGTCGGCACCCGCGTCCATCAGCAGCTGCACCATTTCCCGATTGCCAGACAATGCCGCCATCATGATGGGGGTGGTGCCCTCCGGCGACGGCGCATTGACCATGGCTTTGTGCGCCAGTAGCAGCTTTGCCGTCTCGATATGGCCCTTGGACGCCGCGTAGTGCAAAGGCGTCCATCCCAGGCGATTCACCTGCGCACCACGGTTGATCAGCTTACGGGCGCGCTCCGTGTCGCCCGCGACAGCGAGGTACATCAAAGCCGTTTCGTTAGCCGGATTCACCGCATTGAGGTCTGTGCGCGGATCCGCCGCCAGTACGTCGAATACATTCCAAGCGCCATCCACCACGGCCCGCATAATGGCCGGCTGGCCGTTCTTGTAGAGCACATTTGGATTGGCGCCCTTGCGCAACAGGGCCTGCAAGTCCGTGGCCTTGTCGTTGTGAATATAGAACCACCAATTACCGGGCACCGAGTCCGACTGGGCCGCGTGGGCCATCCCGACCGGGGCGACCGAGATCGCGAGCGCGGCGGCGCAGGCGCGCAGATAGGTGGTGATGCTGGGCTCTCGATTCATACTGGACTCCGTAGCGGGCGGACGGCATTGCCTAAAGGCAGAAGCGGCTTTAGAGAATTTACTTTAAAGAATTCAAATGAGCTTATCTCTCTATCTTGTTGAATAATTTGAAGAAGTTTTCCGTGGACGCACGTGCCACCTCGGCCACCGGAATCCCTTTTAGCTCCGCGATCTTCTCCGCCACATGGATCACCTTCGAAGGGTCATTGCGTTTGCCACGGTAAGGCACGGGAGCCAAGTACGGGGAATCCGTTTCGATCAGCAGTCGATCCAAGGGAATATTGGCCGCTACCTCGTGCACGACGCCAGCGTTCTTGAACGTGACAATGCCTGAGAGCGAGATATAGAAATTAAGGTCGATCGCGGCCTGGGCGTGTTCCCACGATTCGGTAAAGCAATGCATGACGCCGCCCACCTCGGCCGCATTTTCCTCGCGCAGCAGGCGCAAAGTGTCCTGCACCGATTCGCGGGTATGAATAATCAGCGGCAGATTCGATTGCTTGGCCACACGGATATGCCTGCGGAAACGGTCACGCTGCCAGTCCAGCGGCTCGCTCAGGCGGTAGTAGTCCAGGCCCGTCTCACCGATGGCGACGACCTTGGGGTGACGGGCGAGTTCCAGCAACTCGGCTTCCGTAGGATCGAGGGTGTCTTCGTAATCCGGGTGCACCCCGACGGATGCCCACAGATTGCGATGCGGCTGAACCAGATCGATCAGCCCCGGCCAATCCGGCATATTGACGCTAACCACCAACGCGTGGGTGACCTGATTCTGCTGCATCCGCTGCAAAATGTCGGGCAGCTCGGCGGCGAGATCGGGGAAATTCAGATGGCAATGCGAATCAACGTACATACAAACACTTCAACCTAGACAGGAATGCGCCACGCGCTGCAGGGTGGCGTGGGCAAATAATTTGGGACTGAGCGGATGCGTCGCCAACCTGCGCTGCTGCGTCAGCCAGCGTGCCCCTTCTGCGAGGCGCACGCTGTTGGCTCGCGAGGCGACCTGCTCAACCGTGCGTGCCAGCGACGGAAAGTACCTGACGGGCGCGCCCGCGGCTGCCAACATTAAATCGGTGTAGAGGCGCTGCAGCGTATCGATCCACTCGGCTGGCGCGGTTTTCTCGAGCCCTTCTGCCAGTGTACCGATATCGGGCGCCTGGCCCCGCGTCAGGGGTTCGAGCAGCGACGCCAGCCAGGGCGGGCAGGCCTGGCCCCCGCTCTGAGCCAACCGTAGTGCCGCAAGCGGCGCGCCACCGGCCGCCGCTAACCAGTCCGGGGCGGCGGAAACCCCCTGCTCTTGCAGCCATTGCAGCGACTGCGCCGGGCCAGGCGCGGGCAACGGCAGTCTGCGACAGCGTGACACCAGGGTCGGCAGTAATCGATCGGGCGCATCGGCGACGAGCAGAAAAACCGTATTGGGTGGCGGTTCTTCCAGCACTTTCAGCAGTGCGTTGGCGGATATCACGTTCAGCGCCTCGCCGGGATACACAAGAGCGACGCGCCAGCCGCCGCGATGAGTGGCGGTGTTGAACCAGGATTCCAGCGCTCGGATCTGATCGATTCGGATTTCCTTGGAGGGCGCGCGTTTCGCGCTGCCGCCCTCGCCCGCCGCGGCGTTGTCATCTTCAGCGGAAGCCACACTTTCCTGAGCGGCCACGGCCTCCGGGCGCACGCGGCGCAAATCCGGGTGATTGCCGCTGGCCACCCAGGTACAAGCCGGGCAATGTCCGCAGGCGAGTTGATCAACAGGTGCTTCGCAAAGCAGGCTGGCGGCCGCGGCGGAAGCGAATTCCAGTTTGCCTATTCCGGGCATGCCATGGATCAGCCAGGCATGAGCGAAGCGATCTCGCTGGGCCAACCAGTCTTGCGCGGTTTGATGCTGCCAGGGAAGGAACTGCGCGGTACTCATGCCGGCTGCATGGCCGCGAGCGACCGCAGTTCGTTTTCCAGCTGTACGCGGATCTCATCGATGCTGCGGCTGGAGTCCACCACGCGCACGCGCTGGGGTTGCGCTTGGACCCGCGCATGATAGGCGGCGCGAGTGCGTTCAAAAAAAGCCGCGCCTTCGCGCTCAAAACGGTCGGGTTCTCGCGCATCGGCCAAACGTGCACGTGCAATTTCAAGCGGAACGTCGAAAAGCAAGGTCAAATCCGGCTGTAAAGACGGCTGCATCCATTGCTCCAGCACAGCCACGCGTTCCACACCCAACTGGCGCCCGCCGCCCTGATAGGCGTAGGTCGCGTCGGTGTAGCGATCGCAGACCACCCATTCCCCGGCGGCGAGCGCGGGTTCGATCACCTGGGCCACATGCTCGCAACGGGCGGCGAACATCAACAGCGTCTCGGTTTCCAAGGTCATGGGTTCGGTCAGCACCAGGCCGCGCAGGGTTTCGCCCAGCGGCGTGCCGCCCGGCTCGCGTGTGGTGACCACGCGATGCCCCAGCGAGCGGAGCTTGTCGGCGATCCAGTCGGTATGCGTGCTCTTGCCCGCGCCATCAACGCCTTCCAGAGTGATAAAACGGCCACGTGCGGTCATTGCGTCTTGCCCAGGATATAGCGTGCTACGTTACGGTTGTGATCGGTCAGGTTAGCCGAAAACTCGCTCGTGCCGTTGCCGCGCGAAACAAAATAAAGATAGTTATGCTGCTCGGGCTGCACCGCTGCCAAGAGCGCCGCGCGACCAGCGGCGGCGATCGGTGTAGGCGGCAGCCCGGTGCGTGTGTAGGTATTCCATGGCGTATCGGCCTGCAAGTCCGCCTTGCGGATGCGGCCCTGATAGCGATCGCCCATGCCGTAAATCACCGTGGGGTCCGTTTGCAGCATCATGCCAAGCTTGAGGCGATTGACGAATACCCCAGAGACACGGTTGCGCTCCGGGCCATGCCCGGTTTCCTTTTCCACGATCGAGGCCAAGATCAGCGCTTCGTAGGGCGACTTGAGCGGCAAGTCAGGCTGGCGCTGCGCCCAGATGCTTTGCAGCACCTCCTGTCCATGCTGGTAGGCACGGCGCAACAGGTCAAAGTCGGTCGTGCCCGGTGTGAAGACGTAAGTATCCGGAAAGAACAGCCCCTCTGGCGATTTGTGTGTGGCGCCCAGCTTTTCCAACAAGGCCTCGTCGCTCATGTCGCCCAGCGTCTGCTTGATATCGGGATTCGCGCGCAGCGCCTCGCGCATCTGGCGATAGGTCCAGCCTTCCAACAGGGTGATTTGCCGCTGCACCATCTCGCCCCGGGCGAGGCGATCGAGCAGCTGGCGCGGCGTATCGCCTTGGCGGGCTTCGTAGCCGCCTGCCTTGATCCGCTTGTCCTGCTCGGTCAGGCGCGCCAGCCACGCGAAGCCTTCCTCCCAGATGGGAATACCGGCCTCGGTCATGGCGTGCGCCATCGAGCGCGGCGTGCTGCCAGGCGCGACGACGAATTCGACCCGCTCGGCGGGCAAGGCAATGGCGCGGTTCATCCAGTACCACGCGCCACCGGCCGCGGCCCCGGCCAGCACCAGGACGATAAGCACCGCCGCCAGCAAGTAATAAGAAAGCTTTTTCATAGGATGCGCAGTTTAAAGGATCGCGGACATTTGATCAGGCAGCCTTGGCCGCAGTGGGGGCATCGGTGCCTGAAGGGAGCGGGAGCGGTATCATGGACCTATCCCGGCGCCGATCCGGCGCGGCACTACATTGCTATCGGAAAACATGTCTGCTTTTTTTGATTCGATTTCGCCGAACACCGAAGGTTCGCACACCATCGCCCCGTTGTCGGACTATGCCGTCATCGCCGCGTCGGGCGACGACGCGTTGGCTTTCCTGCACGGGCAGCTGACCCAAGATGTAACGGGTTTGTCCCCAGACGCCGCCCGCCTCGCGGGATACTGCACGGCGAAAGGGCGGTTGCTGGCGACGATGGTCATGTGGCTGGCGCAAGCCACGCCGGGCGGCGAGGCGCAGCCCACTGATCCGCGGTTATACGCGCTGGTACGTCGTGACTTGTCCGAAGCCTTGGTCAAACGCTTGTCGATGTTTGTGCTCCGGGCCAAGGCAAAGCTCACGCTGACGCCCCTGCATGTCGCGGGCGTCTGGACCATGGCGGGTAACGAAGCCAGCCTGGAAGCCGCTGCCGGCGGTGCGCTGCCCACCTCACCTTGGCAACGTGCGGAGCTGCCCACGGGCACCTGGATCGCGGCACCGTCTGTGACAGGCCCGCGTTGGTGGTGGATCGCGACCGATGAACAACTGCAGCAGGCCGCGGCTCTGGCGAGCCTATGCCGGCTAGGCGATGCCGACGCATGGCAAGCCGGCGATCTGGCTGCCGGCCTGCCCTGGGTATGTGCCGCGACGCAGGATCTGTTCATTCCGCAGACCCTGAACCTGGACCTCATCGAGGGCGTGAACTTTACCAAAGGCTGCTATCCCGGCCAGGAAGTGGTGGCGCGCAGTCACTATCGCGGAACCGTCAAACGCCGCACCGCGTATGGCCAGCTCGATTCCTCGACGCAAGCACCCGCGCCCGGCACGGACATCTACGACGCCCAGCACCCCGACGAGCCACGTGGGCGCATCGTCAACGCGGCGCGCGGTGGAGCCCTATTCGAAATCGCGCTGGCGGCCCTGGATGGCGGAGATTTGCGCGTAGGCGCCGCCGATGGGGCAAAGCTGAGCGTGGCTCCCCTGCCCTATGACTTGGCGGACGGCGGCCATAAGCGCTAAATCATCCCTGGGTCTTGTGGGTGTACAGATTGACGATGCTGGAAAAGTCCAACTTGCCGTTGCCGTCGCCACTGTGCAGTGAATAAAGATTGCGCGCCAGTTCCCCCAGCGGGATGGAACTGCGCGTTGACAGTGCCGCTTCGGCGGCCAGGCCCAGATCTTTCAGCATTAAATCCACGCCAAAGCCGCCGGCATAGCCCTTGGCGGCCGGCGTGTTATCCATGACGCCGGGCCAGGGGTTGTACAGCTCGGTCGCCCAGTTGCGGCCGGAGCTTTTCGAGATGATGTCCGACAGGACCTTGGGGTCGAGCCCGTTGGCCACGCCCAGGGCCAATGCCTCGGACGTGCCGGCCATCAGAATGCCTAACAGCATGTTGTTGCAGATCTTGGCCACCTGCCCCGCGCCCGCCGGGCCGGCGTGAAAGATGTTCTTCCCCATGGCTTCCAAAATCGGCTTGGCGCGCTCGAAGGCCGCCGCCTCGCCGCCCACGATAAACGTCAGCGTGCCAGCCGCCGCGCCGGCCGTGCCACCCGACACCGGAGCATCCACCATGGTCAACCCGCGCGCGCGCGCCGCTGCGGCGACTTTGCGCGCGGAATCCGGGGCGATAGTGCTGCAGTCGATGACCAGCGCCGCCCCGTCGATGGACGCCAGCAGGTCGCAATCCAGGTAAAGCGCCTCGACATGCTTGCTGGCGGGCAGCATCGTGATGACGACTTCCGCGCCTTGTGCCGCGTCGTCGGCCGAGGTGGCGGGGCGCGCTCCCGCGTCGGCCAGCGTGTTGACTGCTCCAGGCACGAGGTCGTACACGGACAGGTCGTGCCCGGCCTTGAGTAAGTTGTGCGCCATCGGCGCGCCCATGTTGCCCAGACCAATAAACGCGATACGGCTCATGTCGGTGTCTCCTCGTTGTTTTGGGAAATGCGGATTACTGTTGGCGACCCAGGTCGGCGAGCGGGTGCGCCTCGCCAGCCGGCCAGGGCGGCACGAAGAAGCGTTCTACCCAGTCCTGCGAGGCCGCTTCGAGCGTGGCGGGTTTCCAGTGGGGCTGCTTGTCCTTATCGATCAGCAGCGCGCGAATGCCTTCGCAGAAATCGCCCTCGGCGGCGCAGACCAGCGCGGCGATGTATTCCGTGCGGAACACCTCGGCCAGCGAATCCAATCGCGTCTTTTGCAGCAGCGTGAACGCCAGACGCGCCGTCCCCGGAGCGCCCGCCAGCATGGTATGGGCCGCGCGCGCGAGCCAGGGGTCCGGATCCGATTTCAGCTCCGCGATATCTTGATAGATCCGTGCCAGATCTTCGCCCCGGCACAGCGCATCTACCCGCGCCGCATGCTGGCGCAGGGGCCCGGGTGCGAGTTCGTCGGCTGGCGCATGCGCCAGCAGCACGCGGCGCAGCAGGGCTTCGTTGACAACCGTTGCGGCCTGCCCGTTCTCGCCAGTCTCTGTCGTCCAAGGCGTTTGGAGCAGGTCCTTGACAAAGGCCGGCCAGTCGGAGGACTGCAACCGGTAGTCAGCGACGCCCGCGAACAGCGCGTCCGATGCATTCAATTGCGCACCCGTCAGCGCCAGAAATAGCCCGAGCCGCCCTTGCATGTGATTCAACATCCAGGTGCCGCCCACATCCGGGAACAGCCCAATCGAAATCTCGGGCATGGCCAGGCGTGTGGTTTCGCTCACGACCCGGTGGCTCGCGCCCATCATGAGGCCCACGCCACCGCCCATGACGATGCCATGGCCCCAGCAGAGAATCGGCTTCGGGTAGGTATGAATCTGATAATCGAGCCGGTACTCGCGCTCGAAAAACGCCCGCGCCAACGGATTGGCCCACGCGCCCTGCCCCGCATGCGCCTTCATGCTGTGATAGAGCCCGTGCAAGTCGCCGCCGGCGCTAAACGCCTTGCCGCCCGCGCCCTGCAACACCACCATCGCCACCTCATCGTCCTGTGCCCAGGCAGACAAGCGTTCCGCGAGCAAATCCACCATGTCGAGCGACACGCCATTCAAGGTCTGCGGCGAATTCAGCGTGGCAAACGCCACCCGGGTGCCATTAGCGCAAGGTTTTTCTTCAAACAACACGGGCGCGGTCATCGAACATCTGCTCCTTTTTCTAACAATTGTCGGGCCACGATCACACGCATGATCTCGTTGGTCCCCTCCAGAATCTGATGCACCCGAGTATCGCGCACCAGGCGCTCGAGCGGATAGTCGCGCAAATACCCGTAGCCGCCGTGGATCTGTTGTGCGTCCAGACAAATCTGGAACCCCATGTCCGTGGCAAAACGCTTGGCCATCGCGCAATAGGTGCCCGCGTCCGGCGCGCCCGCGTCGAGCTTGCACGCGGCCAAACGCACCATTTGACGCGCGGCCACCAGATGCGTGGCCATATCGGCGAGCTTGAACTGCAAGGCTTGGAATTCCGAGAGCGTGCGCCCGAATTGCCGGCGCTCGGTCATATATTGCCGGGCCGCATCCAGGGCGCCTTGGGCCGCGCCTACCGAGCAGGTACCGATGTTGATGCGACCGCCATCCAGGCCCTTCATGGCGATTTTGAAGCCTTCGCCTTCCTCGCCTAGCAGATGGTTTCCTGGCACGCGCACATCTTCGAAGGTAATGGGCCGCGTGGACTGGCTATTCCAGCCCATCTTCTCTTCTTTACGGCCGTAGGAAATGCCCGGTGTGTCGGCCGGAACCGCAAAGGCACTGACGCCGCCTGGGCCATCGCCGCCCGTGCGCGCCATCACGACCAACAGATCGGTTTCACCGCCGCCGGAGATAAAGGCCTTTGCGCCATTCAACACATAATGGTCGCCATCGCGCCGCGCGCTCGTGGTGAGCGAGCCGGCATCCGAGCCGGCATTGGGCTCGGTCAAACAGTACGAAGCCAGCTTCTCCCCGGACGCCAAGAGTGGCCCCCAGCTCTCGCGTATTTCAGCCTGCCCCCACTGCCCGACCATCCAGGTCGCCATGTTATGTATCGTGAGAAAGGCCGTGGTCGATGGGTCCACGGCGGCCATTTCCTCGAACACGAGCGTGGCATCCAGACGCGGCAGGCCCAGCCCGCCTATGTCCGGCGAAGCATAGATCGCGCAAAAACCGAGTTCACCCGCGCGTGCAAAAGCCTCGCGCGGAAATATGGCTTGCGCATCCCAGCGCGCGGCATTCGGGGCGAGCTCCCCCTGGGCATAGTCCCGCGCGGCTTGCGCAAAGGCACGTTGCTCGTCAGTCAGCTCCAGATCCACAGCGTTGTCTCCCGTTTTTCGAACCGTCGAACGCGGATGCCGCCTGGTGAACAGCCACCCCGTTCGCGTCGATTTTCATGACGTTAACGTAAACGTAAACCGGTGGGAATATCTTACGCCGTAATTACGGAATATTTTTATTGCAGGCGCGTGGAGATGAGGCTCGCTGATGAGCGGCGCCGCGTCTACCCAGGCAAGGGGTCGGCGCTCGCGAACGAGCCCGCCGCTATAACAACCCAGCCGGTCGTTCCCGTCCCGTGCGCGCAGCGGCCAGCGCGCGACGATGCTCGGCGCGGCGACGACGTGACACCATGGGGTCAAACGTCAGTGCGCGATAGACCTCGACGCGGTCGCCGTCGCTCAATGGCGCATTGGCCTGACACTGCTTGCCAAAGATGCCGACGCCCAGTTTCCACGGATCCAGGGTTGGAAACGCCTCGGCAAACCCGCTCTCTAACAGCGCTTGCCGCACCGTCGCGCCAGCCGGCAATATGACCACGCGAGCCCACGCGGAATCCGGCGTGGGATAACACACCAGCACGCGCACGGTATCAGGCTCATTCGCCATAGATCGCCTGCGCGCGTTTGGTGAACGAATCGATAAAACTCGTGGCGATTCGGTTGAACACGGGCCCAACCACCATCTCCAGGGCGCGATTTGAAAACGCATACTCCAAGGTGAACAGCACCTTGCAGGCGTCCTCGGCCAGAGCCTGGAATTCCCAATTCCCCACCAGCATGGAAAACGGCCCATCGACCAATTCCAGCTGTATCCGCTTCGGATATTCGTGAGTATTGCGCGTGGTGAACTTCTGGCGCAGCCCCGCGAAACTGATGATCACGGAGGCTTCCATCCCATGTTCGTCACGCGAGTGGACCTCGGTTCCGCCACACCAGGGCATGAATTCCGGATACTTATCGACGTCGGCCACCAGCTCGAACATCTGGGGCGCGCTATAAGGAACCAGGACAGATCGCTGTACTTTATGCATCGGCTATCGCAAATCGCTAGAATGGTTGGATTTTAACGGTAGCGCCGCTACCGCCGCTTTTTTCGCCGGAATTCTGCCCCAACAGCCTCTATGAGCATTATTGACAACCGCAAGGCCACTCACGACTACTTCATCGAAGACCGCTTCGAGGCCGGGCTCGTCCTGCAAGGCTGGGAGGTCAAAGCCATTCGTGACGGTCGCGTGCAGCTCAAAGAGAGCTACGTGATCGTGCGCGACGGCGAGCTCTACCTGCTTGGCATGCACGTCAGCCCCCTGCCCACCGCGTCGACGCACATACACCCCGACGCCATGCGCACCCGTAAGTTGCTGCTCAAGGCCGAGGAAATCAGCAAGCTGATCGGCAAGGTCGAACAGCGCGGCTATACCCTCGTCCCTTTGAACCTGCACTACAAGAACGGCCGAATCAAACTCGACTTCGCGCTGGGCCGAGGTAAAAAACTGTACGACAAACGCGACACGGCCCGTGAAAAAGACTGGGCACGCGAAAAAGAACGCATGATGAAGCATGACACGCGCAACTCGCGTCGCGACGATTGACCTTTCTTTCCGGCGCATCGATGGGTGAGCAAGTGGCTTGCCCACCCCATTAATCGCCCGTACTTGGGCCCTGCTTATCCCGCAGGTCCCAAGTCGCGAGTCCGAGGGGATTTACCGGAAATCCGCCTCGGATTAAACCGATTTATCGTTTTTGACAATCGTCATGGCGGTGGCGATCAACCCGCCCACGTCGGCCAGATTCGACGGCAGAATCAAGGTATTGCCTTCCTTGGCCACATTGCTGAACGCATCGACGTAGCGCTCGGCGACCTTCAAGTTCACGGCTTCCATGCCGCCAGGCTGGCGTACCGCATCGCCGACCTGCGTGATCGCCTTAGCGGTGGCTTCCGCGATGGCCAGCACTGCTGCCGCCTCGCCTTGCGCCTGGTTGATCTGGGCTTGTTTCTCGCCCTCGGACCGGGCGATGGCGGCCTCCCGTTCGCCCGTGGCGATGTTGATCTGCTCCTGACGGCGGCCTTCGGAGGCCGCGATCAGCGCCCGCTTTTCCCGTTCAGCGGTGATCTGAGCCTGCATGGCGCGCAGAATCTCGTTCGGCGGCGTCAAGTCCTTGATTTCATAGCGCAGAACCTTCACGCCCCAGTTCAACGCCGCCTCGTCCAAAGACGCGACGATCGTGGCGTTGATGAAGTCACGCTCTTCGAACGTGCGGTCCAATTCCATCTTGCCGATGACCGACCGCAGCGTGGTCTGCGCCAGCTGCGTGATCGCGGAAATATAGTTGGATGACCCATACGACGCGCGCATTGGGTCGGTCACCTGAAAATAGAGCACGCCATCGACTTGCAGCTGCGTGTTGTCCCGCGTGATGCAAACCTGGCTGGGCACATCTAACGGAATCTCCTTGAGCGAGTGCTTGTAAGCCACGCGCTCGATAAACGGGATCACGAAACCGGCGCCCGGCGAGAGCACGCGATCGAATTTGCCCAGGCGTTCCACGACCCAGGCGTGTTGCTGGGGCACGATAGCGATTGCCTTGACGATGATCAGCAGCGCCAGGACGACCAGAACGATGAGCACTAGGGTGGAAGTTTCAAACATCATGGAGGGTGTTCCTGCTGGGAATGATGAAAGCCGCTCGAGCGCGTAACGCCTGACCGGTGCCTATGCCTGCACTGTAACGCACTGGCAAACCGCGCGCGCCATGGTCATACCTTTCGACTCAGAATCAGCCGTGTGCCGCGAATCGCAGCGATTTGGTAGAGACCCGGTTCAGGCGCCTGATCACTGGCTAATTCTGCCTGCCAATGCGCGCCGCGATACCAGACGCGAGCTTGCCTGGCCTCCGACCAACTTTCCACATTGACCGTCTGCCCGATGTCCAAGTGCACATCGGCATTGCGCCTGTCATCGACTTCGCGCTTTTTCAATACGCGAGTGGCGCGCAAGATGCCCAAACCGATCAGACCGACTGCCGCGCAGACGATCAACTGCCATTGCAGCCCTACATCCATCCAGGCCGCCACGCCGCCCGCGGCGAGCCCTAAAGCCACCAACAACAGATAGAATGTCCCGCTAGCCAGCTCGCCAATCAACGCGGCTATCGCGAGCCCGAACCAAATCCACATCATGACAGCGCCTTTTGGTAAATGCCCCGCTGATCCGCTGCGAACGCGCAGCCGGTCGAGTGCAACGCAGGGCAAATCAGGGGCATGTATCCCTGCGTTCTAGTCGATTGTACGGATTTCTGTTCGAAGGCGATTTACTATCAGCGCTTGATGTGCGCAGCTTTCGTGCCTGACTGACCTGAATACCGCCATGAGCAACATCGAAGCCACCCGTGACCTACCTGTCCTCATTATTCATACCGGCAACCCCGACAAAGTGCTGCGCGGCTCGCACGGCGACTACGCCGAAATGTTGCGCCATGCCGCAGGCCTATTGCCGCAAGAGGTCCAGGTGATAAAGGTCTATCACGGGGAAACGATGCAGCCAGCTTCCTCCTATCGCGCCGCGCTGATCACCGGGTCTCCCGCCATGGTGACGGATCGGGAACCATGGAGCGAACTCACGGCGGACTGGATCCGCGAGGCCGCTGCCTTTGGACTGCCCATGTTCGGCATTTGTTATGGTCATCAACTGCTCGCCCACGCGCTGGGTGGCAGCGTGGACTACAACCCGCTCGGGCGGGAACTGGGAACGCAAATCGTCGAATGTTTGCCGGCTGCCGTAGGCGATGCGTTGATGACGGGTATGCCCGAGCGGTTCCCCGCCCAACTGCTGCATGCGCAGAGCGTCACGCAACTGCCTCCTGGTGCCGTGGCACTGGCTCGTTCGGACATGGATCCGCATCAATTCGTGCGCTTGGCGCCATTTATTTATTCCGCGCAGTTCCACCCGGAATTCGGCTGCGAGTTCATGCGTGACCACCTCGAGCGCTATGCCGAGGATTACAAGAAAGAGGGGCTGGATATCCCGGCACTGGTGCAAGGTCTGGGGCCCACGCCCACGGCGGGCAACCTGGTGCGCCGTTTCCTCAAAGTCACGAGTCGAAGCGCCGCGCGAACCGCCTAGCGATCTTGCGCGGCGCTTGACCGTTAAGCCGCGCGCACGACCTTCTGCCGCTGCACGCCCAGGCCTTCGATACCGAGCTCCATCATGTCGCCGTGCTGCAGAAACACGGCCGGTTTCATGCCCATGCCGACGCCGGGTGGCGTACCGGTGATGATGAGATCGCCCGGCATCAGGGTCACATATTGGCTGATGTAGTGCACCAGATACTGCACCCCGAAAATCATCGTCGCCGTGTTGCCCGTCTGACGATGCACGCCGTTTACATCCAGCCAGAGATCCAACGCCTGCACATCGGCAACCTCGTCGGCCGTCACGAGCCACGGTCCGACCGGGCAGAACGTGTCCAGGCCCTTGCCCTTGTCCCACTGACCACCACCGCGCTCCAATTGCAGCTCGCGTTCGGACACGTCATTGACCAGGCAATAGCCGGCGACGTACTCCATCGCCTGCGCCTCGGATACGGATTTCGCGCGCTTGCCGATGACGATACCAAGCTCCACCTCCCAATCGACCTTGGTGGACGCCTTCGGAATAATCACGTCATCGTCCGGGCCGTTGAGGCTGCTGATTGCTTTGGTGAAGAGGATCGGCTCTACAGGAATCGGCATCCCCGCTTCTTTCGCGTGATCAGAATAGTTCAGCCCAACCGCGATGATCTTCGAGATGCCGTTTAGCGGCACGCCAAATCGCACGGGTTGTTTGACCTCGGGCAACGTGGTCGCGTCAAGCTGGCGCAATCGATCGATGCCTTCGATGCTAAGCGTATCTGGCGTGATGTCCGCCAATGCACCGGACAAATCTCGCAAGGATCCGTCCTCAGCAAGGATGCCGGGCTTCTCCTCTCCCCTTTCGCCATAACGCACCAATTTCATCTGCAAACTCCCTAGGTTGATGATCAAACAACGTTGTTATTGAGTCGCCGCGGCATCGGCGATTTTCTTCCAGTATGCCGCGTCTTGCTTAATGTACTCGGCGAAGGCTTCTCCGCTGACGGGATTGACGATCGTACCCTGCGAGACGAGTTTGTCACGGACGGCAGGCGTGCGTATGACTTCAAGTAGCGCAGTGTTGAGCTTGTTAATAACGGCGTCCGGGGTACCTTTAGGCGCCAGTACGCCCGACCAGAACGCCACTACGAAGTCTTTAACCCCCGCCTCCTCCATCGTAGGCACGTTAGGCAGCACGGGCAGCCTTTCCTTGGTGGTCTGCGCCAGCGCCACCAACCGGCCTGACTCCACGAACGGCACGACGGGCAGCGCATTGCTGAACATCACCTGCACCTGTCCTTCCACCAGTGCTGTCAGCGCCGGGCCACCGCCTTGATAAGGCACGTGCAACCAATCCAGCCCCTCGCGTTGCTTGAACGATTCCGTGGTCAGGTGCTGCGGTGATCCCACGCCGGTCGAGGCATAGTTGATCGACTTCGGATGCTGCTTGGTATAGGCGATCAGCTCGGATACCGATTTCACGGGCAATGTCTTGGACGCCACGAGCGCAAAAGGCGACTCAGTCAACAAGGTTACGGGTTGGAAGTCAGACACCTGAAACAGAGAAGTGGCATCAATAGCCGGCGTGATGGTGACGTTCGAGGTCGCCATCAAAAGTGTGTAGCCATCCGGCTCAGCGCGCGCGGCAGCTTGCGTACCGATCGCGCCGGACGCGCCGGCCCGATTGACCACAATCACACTTTGACCCAGTGACTTACTTAGCTCGGCGCCGACCAAACGTGCCAGGGCATCGGTGCCTCCACCCGGCGGATAGGCAACTATCATTCTGATGGGTTTATTCGGATAGTCGTTGGAAGCCTGCGCGGTGATGTGCCCGCCCGTCAACGCAAGCCCACCGACAAGCGCGCAGATCAGAAAACGAAATTTCACGTGCGGTCTCCTGGCTGTTGCTTTAATTGTTGAGCTGGAGCTTCAAGCCCCCGACGATATCGCTGAACGCCGCAACCTCGCTTTGGTGAAACGCGGCAAAATCCGCGGGGCTGATCGTCCCGGGCTCGACATACGCACCGGTCAGTTTGTGTTTGACTTCCGGATTGGCGAGGACTTTCATCACCGCCTTTTCCATGGCGAGCTTGCGGTCGGCCGCAAGCCCGGCAGGCGCGAACAGTGCGAACCAACCCGTTTGATCCACGTTCTGCAGCCCTGATTCGGCCAACGTGGGCACATCGGGCATGAGCGCCGAGCGTTCTTTAGAGCTGACGGCCAAGGCGCGAACTCTGCCATCTCGGATAAAAGGCATCACCGCACCCGGCGTGACGAACATACTCACCAACCGCCCACCCACCAAGTCCGTCAATGCAGGGCCGCTGCCGTTATAGGGTACGTGCAGGAGATCCGTGCCGGTCGCCTTGGCGAACCTTTCACCCAGGATATGCTGCGGCTGGCCGACGCCTGGGGTGCCATAGCTCACCTTGCCGGGGTGCTGCTTTGCATAGTCGATATAGTCAGCCACGCTTTTAATCGGCGAGTCACTGTCCACCACCAAGACTTCTGGCGCGGTGGCGATCAGACTGATGGGCGTGAAGTCCTTCACCGCGTCATAGGCGGGCTGCGACTGCAGCGCCGGCAAAATGGCATGCGTGGCGGCCTGACCCATCAAAAAGGTATAACCATCGGGCGCTGCTTTTTGCACATGCTTGGCGCCGATGAGGCCCGAAGCGCCAGCCCGGTTTTCCACGACCACGCTTTGTTTAAGATCGCGTGCCAAGTTATCGGCGACCAGTCTTGCAATAAAGTCGGTGCCACCCGCTGGCGGTCCTCCCACTACGATGGTGATCGCCCGTGACGGATACGCGCCGCTCTCCGACGTCGCGGCCACGCCAGGCGTACCGAATGCGAATGCCGTCAATGCGCCCAGCGCCATCAGGCGCCGACGTGTTTGACAGGTTAAAGCCTCTGCATCAGCTCTCATGCTTTTGTCCCCTCTCTACCCTGTTTTTTAAGAATGGCGGGAATATCGTTGCTCGCGCAACGTACAACTCGCGATGCGGTCTTCGTCCACCTCCGGCCAGTATCCGGCCGGTAGATGCACGGCTCCTTGTCGAAAAGGCATCGGATTGCGAAACAAGCTGAACTGCGTTTTTAGAAAGCCGTTCATCTCGCCCACCGTCCGCACACAGCGATGGCCGATCACCGTCTCGAACCAGCAGCCCAGATCCATCGACACACCATCGCCGAGTATTGGTGTCATGCCCAACGCGGTGATGCGGCGTAAACCCTGCTCCAGCGTTTTCGCACCGCCAAGCTTTTTGAGCTTTAACTTCACGAATCCCACGTTGGAGATCGCGGCGGCGCGTTCGATATCCGGCAGGCCATAGATGGATTCGTCGAGCATGACAGGCACCGTGGAGACTTCGGCCACACGAGCATTGGCCTGCCAATCATCTGAACCGCACGGCTGCTCGAATAGCTCGATGCCGGCGGGCGCCAGCCGGCTGGCGAATGCCCGGCCATCCGCTTCATTGAATCCGCGATTCGCGTCCAGGCGTATGCTGCCACGGCCATTAAGGCACGACTGAATATGCTCGATGCGCGCCAAATCCTCGCGCCAATCGAATCCGACCTTGACCTTCAGGGTGCGGTAACCCTGCGCCAGAAGCGACTCCACTTCGTCGCGGATTTCCTCAGGCTCATGCCCCTGGCAAGGCGCGAGTAAGGGCATGACGACTTCGTCAACATGACGGTAAATACCGTCATCCTTGAGCATCTCGATAGCGGTATCGATGGTACTGGCGATGCCGGGGCATTTCGGCTGCGCTTTCGCGATGATGGCCGCCACGTCGGCATTCTGGGATGCCACCAGGGCCCGCGCCGCTTCATTGGCTGCGGCCCATGACTCTTCGATGGACTCGTCGGTATAGCCGGGGATGATCAGGCATTCCCCCCATCCTATGCGACCCTCATCGTCGATGAGTTGAAGGATGAAGGGGTCAAACGAAGTCAGATCCCCCGACGACAGCTTATAAGGTGTGGTGAGCGGACACGAAACCTGCCGCACGATCGCTTTGCGAATAGGCATGGGGTTCTCACTCACGCTTCTGCGGCTGCCAGTACCTCTTCGCCGGTGATTTGCGTGCGGTACAGCAAACGGCGCGTGTTGGGGTCAAAAGCATCTCGACGGTGCATCGTGCAGCGGTTATCCCACAGCACCAGATCGCCCAGCTGCCATTCCTGGGTCCAGACAAACGACTCCTGGCAAGCGTGCTGCCAGAGTTCATTGAGCAAGGCTTCGCTGTCTTCAAGCGCAAGTCCGACGATATACGCCTTGCGACGCCGGCCAAGGAACAGGCATTTCTTGCCCGTCACGGGATGCACCCGAACCATTGGATGCGTCGCGCCCACGGTCTCGCGCGGGTCGGTATTGTCGACATAGCCCTTGCGCAAGCCGCCCGCGCTATTGCGGCTGGCGTCATGCACGCAACGCAGGTCAGCGACTCTGCTCTTCAGACGGTCCGGCAACGTCTCGTAGGCCAGGTACATATTGGCAAACTGCGTGTTGCCACCGGCGGGCGGGATTTCAATGGCATATAACGCACTGCCCTTCGGAGGCTTGGGGTTATAGGTCATATCGGAATGCCAGACCGCCTCTGAAGAACCGAGGTCGCCGATGGGATTGCCGTTGGCCACCACATTGGAAATCACGGTGATCTCCGGGTGCTGCCAGGTGAAATCCTCGCCCATTTGCGTACTGGCCGGCGGAGCTTTATCCAGGTCGCCGAAATAGCGGGAAAAGCGCACCAAATCCTCGACCTCGAGTTTAGGCTGCCGACGGAATCGCAGCACGAGGTTATCGGCCCAGGCCTGCTTAATGATTTCTTGTTCGGTTTCGCTCAGATCCTGCGAGAGATCGATTCCGGCCACATCGGCACCGAGAGCCGCGCCGGATGGTTGGACGTGTACGGCATTTTTTTGCTCTATGACTTGCATCCTCAGTCTCCTCACGTTGGTCTTGCTGGTCGAGGAAACTATAAGTACGATGAACTCATAGGTCCAATTTATTTATTCCATATAATTATTCATTGTGAAAATAAGACTTACGCTGCGCCAGCTGGAGATATTCCGCGCACTGGCCGACACGCTGAACTTCAGCGAGGCGGCCAAGGCCGTTCATCTATCCCAGCCAGCATTGAGCAATGCGATTCGCAAGATGGAAGAGCTCGTCGAGGCACCGCTGGTGGATCGCACCACGCGCTCTGTCAAGCTCACCTCCGTCGGTCAAGAGCTGCTGAAAGTCACCACGCGCTTGCTGCATGACCTGGACGACGCATTAGAAGACGTCAGTGCATTGGCCCAAGGCAAAACGGGCCACCTCAGTGTCTCGGCCGTGCCGTCATTAGCGGCCACTTTTTTCCCGGAAGTCTTGCGCCGCTACCAGGCAAAATATCCGAACGTTGCGCTGCAAGCCCGTGATGCGCTCTCGGAGGCCTCTATTCAAGCGCTAAAAACGGGCCAAGTCGACATCGCTATCGCACCCGCGAAGCCCCACGACGATGAGCTGGTGCAGCACGCACTGTTTCGGGATCGACTGGTATTGATTTGCCGAGCGGACCACGAGCTGGCGCAATTCAATCGGGTCACGTGGTCCCGGCTCTGGCCCTACCGGCTGGTGTCGCTGGCGACGACCAGTAATGTCCGTCACATACTCGAAGCCGAATACACCCAGCACGGCACGGCCTTCCAGCCGGCATTCGAAGTGGAACAGGCCAGTACATTGATCGGCTTTATCATGAACGAACTGGGCATCGGCATTTTGCCGGCCTCGTTGACACCGCTGCTGAATTTCAGCGGATTAAAGATGGTCGAACTGGGCTCGCCCGAAATCCATCGATCCATCTGTGTGATGCACCTGAAGTCACGAGCGCTCACGCCCGCGGCGCAGAACTTCCTCGCCGACTGCCGGGAGCTCGCCCACAAATACGCGCAGTGATGTTTCCGCGCCGCCGGTTTGCGCGCCGATCGATGTAGATGACGCGCGCGGCCGATGCAGGCGTCGCATCACGATACCACGCGTCCGAATACGACAAAGCCCGGCTTTCGTGAGAGAGGCCGGGCTTATGTATTGCAACGCCTGATCAAGTCAGGCGTGCAGACTTCTTTACGCGACGATCAACCGGTGGCTATCCCGCGCCGCCGGTCGTGCTTAGCGAATTACTTCGCCAGACGCTGCCACGTGTCGACCACGGTATCCGGGTTCAAGGACATGGACAGAATGCCTTCGTCCTTGAGCCATTGGGCAAAATCCGGATGGTCGCTGGGGCCTTGGCCGCAGATACCCACGTACTTGTCGGCCGCCAGGCACGCCTTGATCGCACGACGCAGCATGAATTTAACCGCGTCATCGCGCTCGTCGAAGTCGGCTGCCAGCAGCTCCATCCCCGAATCGCGGTCCAGACCCAGCGTGAGCTGCGTCATGTCGTTCGAACCGATGGAGAAGCCATCGAAATGCTCGAGGAACTGTTCGGCCAGAATCGCGTTGGACGGCACTTCGCACATCATGATGAGGCGCAAGCCGTTTTCGCCGCGCTTCAGACCGTTGGTGGCCAACAGATCGACCACGCGCTTGGCTTGGCTGACCGTGCGAACAAACGGCACCATGATCTCGACGTTAGTCAGACCCATGACGTCGCGGACCTTCTTCAGGGCCTCGCATTCCATGCGGAAGCATTCCGCGAAGTCTTCAGCGATGTAGCGCGATGCGCCACGGAAGCCCAGCATGGGGTTCTCTTCCTCGGGCTCGTAACGCGAACCGCCCACCAGCTTGCGATACTCGTTCGACTTGAAGTCCGACATACGCACGATGACGGACTTCGGCCAGAACGCAGCGCCAATGGTGGCGATGCCTTCGGCAAGCTTCTCGACGAAGAACGCACGCGGGCTGGCGTAGCCGCGAGCGGCCGATTCCACGGCTTTCTTGAGCTCGGCGTCGACATTCGGATAGTCGAGCACGGCCTTGGGGTGAATGCCGATGTTGTTGTTGATGATGAATTCCAGGCGGGCCAGACCCACGCCCGAGTTCGGAATCTGCGCGAAATCAAACGCCAGTTGGGGGTTACCCACGTTCATCATGATCTTGACATCGATCGGCGGCATTTCGCCACGGCGAACTTCCTCGACTTCGGTCTCGATCAAGCCGTCATAGATGCGGCCTTCGTCGCCTTCGGCGCACGATACCGTGACCGATTGGCCTTCTTTCAGGATGCTGGTGGCCTCGCCGCAGCCCACGACAGCCGGAATACCCAGTTCGCGCGCGATGATCGCGGCGTGGCAAGTACGGCCGCCACGGTTGGTGACGATGGCCGAGGCGCGCTTCATGACGGGTTCCCAGTTGGGGTCCGTCATGTCGGTGACCAGGATGTCGCCCGGCTGGACGCGGTCCATTTCCGAGATATCGCCGACCACGCGCACCGGGCCCGAGCCGATCTTCTGACCAATGGCGCGGCCGGTGATCAGAACCTGACCCGTGGCCTTGAGGCGATAGCGCTGTTGCACATCGTTGGCGCCCTGTTGCGACTTCACCGTTTCCGGACGCGCTTGCAGGATGTAGATCTTGCCATCGATGCCATCACGGCCCCATTCGACGTCCATCGGGCGGCCGTAGTGTTTTTCGATGATGACGGCGTAACGGGCCAGCTCGGCGACTTCGTCATCGGTCAGCGAGTAGCGGTTGCGTTCGGACACGGGCACGTCGACCGTGCGCACGGCGCGGCCTTCGGTACGCTCGGGGTCGAATTCCATCTTGATCAGCTTCGAACCGATACGGCGGCTGACGATGGGATAGTGGCCGGATTCCAGCGACGGCTTGAAGACGTAGAACTCGTCCGGGTTGACCGCGCCTTGCACCACGGTTTCGCCCAGGCCATAGGACGAGGTGATGAACACCACGTCTTGGAAGCCGGATTCGGTGTCGATCGTGAACATCACGCCGGCGCTGCCCTTGTCCGAGCGCACCATGCGCTGCACGCCGGCCGACAGAGCGACTTCTGCGTGGGCGTAGCCCTTATGCACGCGATACGAAATCGCGCGGTCGTTATACAGCGAGGCGAAGACGTGACGGATCTTGTCCAGCACATCCTCGATGCCGACTACGTTCAAAAAGGTTTCTTGCTGACCGGCAAACGAGGCATCGGGCAAGTCTTCGGCGGTGGCCGACGAACGCACGGCGAAGGAACCCTTGCCATCGGCGTCCAGCGCGGCGAAAGCGGTACGGATTTGCTGCTCGAATTCGGCGGAAAACGGCGCATCGATGATCCATTGGCGGATCTCGGCGCCAGCCACGGCCAGTTCACGCACGTCTTCGGGATTCAACGTGCTCAGGCGCGTAGCAATACGCTCGTCCAGGCCAGAAGCCTTCAGGAAATCACGGAAGGCCTCTGCAGTCGTGGCAAAGCCGCCCGGGACGCGGACACCCGCGCCGGACAGCTGACTGATCATTTCACCTAACGATGCGTTCTTACCTCCTACCGAGTCCACGTCCGTCATGCGGAGCTGCTCGAACGAAACGACATACGACATTTAAGTCACCTTTTACAATAGAGAAAGCGAGTTTGGTCAACACACCGTGATGCACTGACCAAACCAGCCTGAGACCGCTCTTTGGGGTGACTGATTGGGGGCAAATTGTACTCGGTCGGATACTCCTACCCTCCCCCTTGGTTGGAAAATTTTACATATGGCTTCCTCCCCTATCGAACGCACTGTCTACATCGTCTCCGACAGTACGGGTATCACCGCCGAAACGTTCAGCAATTCGGTCCTGTCCCAGTTTGACCAGGTCCGGTTCAAGGCGATCCGGCTACCGTTTATCGACACGTTGGAGAAAGCCGAGGAAGTCGCCGCGCGCATCAACCGCAACGCGCGCGAGACCGGCTTTCCGCCCATTGTCTTCAGCACATTGGTTGACCCGGCTAGTATGGACGTCGTGCGCCGCGCGAACGGCGTTTTTTTGGATCTTTTTGCGACATTCGTGGGGCACATCGAGCAGGCCTTGGGGATTAAATCCAGCCACTCCATTGGCCGATCGCACATGGCGGCGAACTCGGAGGAATATCGGCGCCGGATCGACGCGATCAACTTCAGCCTGGCACACGACGACGGGCAGTTCATCAATCAGCTGGATCAGGCGGATGTGATTCTCGTGGGCGTGTCACGTTGCGGGAAGACCCCGACCAGCCTGTATCTGGCGATGCAGTACGCCATTAAAGCCGCGAACTTTCCGCTCACGCCGGATGATTTCGAACGGGGAACGCTGCCCTCGACCGTTGTGCCGCATCGCTCCAAGCTGTTTGGCTTGTCGATTCAGCCCGAGCGTCTGGCTGAGGTGCGCAACGAACGTCGGCCGAACAGCCGTTATGCGAATCTGGAACAGTGCCGCTACGAAGTCGCCGAGGCGGAGCGCATGATGCGGCGGGAAGGGATCTCCTGGTTATCGACGACCACGAAGTCGATCGAGGAAATCGCGACGACGGTGCTGCAGGAAGTGGGCTTGGACCGGTCGAACTGATCGGAATTCGCCAGGGCCGGGATATAGGCGCCGCCGTCAGGCAGCGGCTCTGGCCCTTGCGTAGCGACAAGCGCGGCTAGCGAAGCCCGTTTTGACGGCGCTGCTCGAACAGACACAGTGCGGTCGCGATGCCGACGTTCAGAGACTCGACCTTGGGCGAGTGGTCGATACGCACGCGCAATTTTGCACGCGCCTGCAATTCGGCGCTCACACCCTGCCCTTCATGGCCAAACACCCAGGCGCAGGCGGGAGGCAAGGCAGTCGAATAAAGGTCCTCGGCCTGATCGAGCGTCGTGACGGCCAGAGGTACGTCCAGGCGCTCAACGCTGGCGAGCAGATCCACATGTTCGTGAACCTTCAGCGCGAAATGCGCGCCCTGGCCCCCACGCAAGACCTTGGGCGACCATGCAGCGGCGCATCCCGTAGAAAGCAACACGCGGCCCACGCCTGCCGCCGCGCACACTCGCAGAATCGTGCCGACATTGCCCGGATCCTGGACACGATCCAGCCAAACCGTGGATTCATCGAGTTGCTCTGGCAGCGTGGGCACAGGCGGATCGACAACAAAAATCACGCCCTGGCCGGTTTCGACCGTTTCCAGATGTTTGAGCAGCGTCGCAGGCACGATGAGAATGTCCCGCGCAGCCATGGTGTCGCTCACGCCTCGCAGTAGTTCCACGAGTTCCGGCCGATCAAGGCGTTCTTCCGCGAAGACTGCCAATGCGGGCGCCCCGGCAAGCGACCGCCACGACTGGCACAAATGCACGCCTTCGAGAATGGCGCGCTCTCCGCGTCGTCCGGCATGCTGCGCCAGCCGCTGCAACTGTTTGAACTGAGGGTTGTCGCGGGAGGCGATGTGTTTCATGACGAGAAGTTTGGGCGATAGACACTAAGGAGGCACCAAGGGCGCCCCGCAAATCTGCGAAAGGCGGATATTAGGCGACTTCAGACGATGAGGCCGCGATTCCACCTGGCAGTGATCGATTCCTAGACGGCCGCCGCGAGCAACTGGCGCACGGGCGCGAAACTGCGACGGTGCTCCAGACACGGGCCGTGCTCGCGCAGGCGAGTCAAATGCAAAGCCGTGCCGTACCCCTTGTGCTGATCGAAACCATACTGCGGAAACTGCTCATGCAGGCGTACTAAATCAGCGTCGCGCGCCGTCTTGGCGAGAATCGAGGCCGCCGATATCGCGGGCACTAAGGCGTCGCCCTTGATCACCGTTTGTACGGTGCAACGCAGAGAAGGCGCTTGATTGCCATCCACCATTGCTACCTGCGGAAAATGCGCCAACCCCTCGACCGCGCGCTGCATGGCCAACATGGTGGCACGCAGGATGTTGAGCGTGTCGATTTCCTCGACCGTGGCGCTGGCCACGCACCAGCTCAGCGCACGTTCACGGATCTCGAAGGCCAGCTCTTCCCGGCGACCTGCGGTCAGCACTTTCGAGTCTGCCAGACCCAAAACGGGCCGTGACGGGTCCAAAATCACTGCCGCCGCGTAGACCGCACCGGCCAACGGGCCGCGGCCGGCTTCGTCCACGCCGGCCATCGTGATGCCCGTGAAATCCGGGGTAATGTCGCTGAAAAGGCTATGCTGATCCATGAGCCACGTCGAGTATGGCGCGGGCAGCCAATGTGGCCGTATCGCGCGTTAAATCATGATGCATCTGGGTAAAGCGCGACTGCACGCGCGTCGCATGCGCCTCGTCGGTCAGGGCTTCCCAGGTTGCAGCCGCCAGTTTGTCCGGCGTGGCGTCATCCTGCAAGAGCTCCGGCACGGCAAAGTCGCGCAACAGGACGTTTGGTAGCCCCACCCAGGGCAGATACGGGCGCTGCTGACCCGATTTCCAGGCCATGATACGCCGCATCCAAGGCGACAGATAGTAGGAAATCACCATCGGCCGCTTAAACAGCGCCGCTTCCAGGGTGGCCGTTCCGCTCGCCACCAACACCGCGTCACTGGCTTCCAAGGCGGTCCACGCAACCGGCATCCGGTCTGCCGCAGGCACATCGTCGGCCGTAATACACCGCAGTCCTGGCACGGGATACTGCGCCAAGATGGCCTCGAACTCTTGCCGACGTTGCGCGTTGACCATGGGCACCACGCATACCAGCGCCGGATCACGCTGGCGGAGCTGCTGAGCCGCCTGTAGAAAACGCGGCGCCAGGATTCGGATCTCCGAGGACCGGCTGCCCGGCAAAATCGCCAGCACCCGGGCGTTGTCATCCAAGCCAAGGCGGCGACGTGCCGCTGCGCGGTCCGGCTCCATGGGGATGGCATCGGCTAGCGGATGGCCCACGTACGTGACGGGAATCCGCTCCTTGCGGTATAGCTCTTCCTCGAAGGGAAACAGCACGAGCATATGCGAGACCGCTTCGCGAATCTTATGGATGCGTTCGTAACGCCAAGCCCAGATAGAGGGCCCCACGAAGTGCACCGTGGGAATACCGGCTTGCCGCAGCTGTAATTCGAGCTTCAGATTGAAGTCGGGCGCGTCCACGCCCACGAAGACCGACGGTGGCGTCGCCAGCCAGCGGCGTTTCACATCGCCATACGTGCGCAGCAAGCTCGGCAGACGCTTTAACGCGTCTACATAGCCGAACACCGTCAGCGCGTGCATAGGATGCCAGGCTTCGAAACCAGCCGAGTCCATGGCTGGCCCGCCAATCCCCTGACAACGCAGATCGGCCTGCGCGGCGCGCAAGCCATTGATGACACGGCTGGCCAGCAGGTCGCCCGAGGGCTCGCCCGCGACCATGCCGACAGTGATGGTCATGGACGGATGATGCCCCGGGTAGAGGCGTCGAAAAAGTCGATCAGAACCTGCAGCGCTTCGGCGGCATCCGGATGCGATTGCTGGCGGGCACGCAGCTCGGCGCGCGCCTCATCCAACGAGAAGCCACGGCGAAACACGATCTTGTACGCCTCGCGCAGGCTGCTGATCACCGAGGCGCTGAAGCCCCGGCGCTTGAGGCCTTCGACATTGATGCCGACCGGACGGCAGGGGTTGCCCGCGCCCAACACATAGGGTGGCATATCCTGCATGAGCGAGCTGTTGCCGCCCGTCATGCTGTGGGCGCCGATCTTGCTGAACTGGTGCACACCGGTGAGTCCACCGACAATCGCCCAGTCGCCGACGTGAACATGCCCGCCCAACTGCACCGAATTCGCCAAAATGGTGTTGTTACCCACGTGACAATCATGCGCCACGTGGACGTAGGCCATGATCCAGTTGTCGTTGCCGATCGTGGTCAGACCGCCGTCTTGGACCGTGCCAGTATTGAAGGTCGTGAATTCACGGATCGTGTTGCGATCACCGATCACCAGACGCGTCGGTTCACCCGCGTACTTCTTGTCCTGCGGCATCCCGCCGACAGAGCAATAACGGTAAATCCGGTTCTCGCGCCCGATGGTTGTCACACCATCGATCACGCAATGCGGCCCGATCTCCGTCCCGGCATCGATGGTGACATCTGGGCCGATAACCGAATACGGCCCGACGCGCACGCTGCTGTCGAGCTTGGCGGCCGGGTCGACCAAGGCTGTGGGATGGATATTTCCAGACATTTAAGCTTCCAAGCTACGGATTGCGCACATCAGCTTGGCTTCGGCCACGACTTGGCCGTCCACTAAGGCGCGCCCGGAATATTTACAGATCGCGCGGCTAAGCCGCTCGGCTTGCACTTCCAGCCGGAGCTGGTCACCCGGCACCACGGGACGACGGAAACGGGCCTCGTCGATACCCACCAGGTAATACGCCGTCTTGGCGCTGTCGCACTTCAGGCCACCGTCCTCGTCCGTGAACGAAAACAGTGCAGCCGCCTGAGCCATGGCTTCGGTGATGAGCACGCCCGGCATGACCGGATGATGCGGGAAATGTCCCTCGAAGAACGGTTCATTGATCGACACGTTCTTGATGGCGACGATGGATTTGCCCGGCACGATCTCCAGAACGCGGTCGATGAGCAGCATCGGATAGCGATGCGGCAAACGCTCCATGATCGCCTTGATGTCGAGTTCCATTTCTAAGAATTCCTAGCGTATTTGATAGTTGCGCCGCCCTCGTCGAACGCGAGGGCGTGTCAGTCTTTCTCGAGTGCGCGCAGCCGGCGGCGCAGCTGCGACAGCTGTTGTATCACAGCGGCATTGCGCTGCCACTGGCCATGCTCCGCATACGGATACACGCCAGTGTAACGCCCCGGCTGGGTAATGCTCGACGTCACCGCCGTCCCACCGGAAACATGCACATCGTCCGCGAGCGTCAGATGACCCGACAGCATGGCGGCGCCCGCGATCGTGCAACGTGAGCCAATAACGGTGGACCCAGCAATCCCCACGCACGCGGCGATCGCGGTATGTGCCCCGATACGGACGTTGTGAGCGATCATGATCTGGTTGTCCAGCTTCACGCCATCGCCAATCACCGTGTCTTCCAGCGCGCCACGGTCGATCGTGGTGTTCGCGCCGATCTCGACATCATCGCCCACACGCACGCCGCCAAGTTGCGCGATTTTGCCCCAGGCGCCCTTGCCCAAGGTCGGATCGGGCGCAAAACCGAAGCCGTCAGCGCCCAGCACGGCGCCGCTATGGACGATGGCGCGTGCGCCAATGTGCACATTGTCGTAGAGCGTGACACGGGCGTGCAGCATGCAATCGGGACCGACAGTCGAGCCGGCGCCGATGACGCAGCCCGGGCCGAGCGTCGTGCCGCGCGAGATCCGTGCACCAGCCTCGACCACGCAGTGCGGACCGATGCGCACATCGTCCTCGATCACGGCGTCGGCAGC
Source organism: Bordetella sp. 15P40C-2 (assembly GCF_009763235.1). NCBI lineage: Bacteria > Pseudomonadati > Pseudomonadota > Betaproteobacteria > Burkholderiales > Alcaligenaceae > Bordetella > Bordetella sp. 15P40C-2. Next base: position 69,069 of record NZ_WSJA01000042.1, on the reverse strand, counting down.
GACCACGGCCAGCGCATGCACGCTGGCGGGCAGTTCTGGGCGACGCGCGGCGTCGAACCATTGGGCCAGCCGAGCGTAAAGCAGGTACGGGTGCGCACACACCACGCGCAAAGCGGCGGGCATCTCGGCGTTGGCCGCCATGGCTTGCGCCACGTCGGGCGTGACAATCACGGCAGCCGCCCGCGTACCGGCAAGCTGTGCTTGATAACGCGGATTGCTCAGGAATGTGATTTCTTCCGGACCGGCAGACGCCAACGTGCCTATGCCTCGAATTTGGGGCATAGGCACGCCAGCCGAGGCTGCGCTTGTCGCGGCGGCCTCTGCAAGATCCAGACTTCGCACATCCCCGGCCTTACCGGACTCAATCCGCAGATCAAGCCCTTGGGTGTTCACCGACGCCAGCAGCGCATCCAGGGCCGGGGCGCGGGCGGTATCCAGCAGGACAGGCATGCGACCTCGGCTTAACGACCGAGGGCCTGGATCACCTTGTCGGTGATATCAATGCGAGGATTGACCGTCACGGCGTCTTGCACGATGAGGTCATAGTTTTCTTTCTCGGCGATGTTCTTGATGGCCTGGTTGGCCTTGGTCACGATCGCGGAGAATTCCTCGTTGCGGCGACGATTGAAGTCTTCCTGGAATTCACGGCGCTTGCGCTGCAGGTCCGTATCCAAACGGGCCAAATCGCGCTGACGGTTGACGCGGTCGGTCTCCGACAGGACAGGCGCGTCCTTGTCGAATTTTTCGACTTGCGTGCGCAGGCTGTTGCTCAGGCGTTGCAGCTCGTCGTCACGTTTCTTGAATTCTGTCTCGATCTTGCTCTGCGCAGTCTTGGCCGGGCCGGACTCACGCAGGATGCGCTCCGTGTTCACAAAACCGATCTTGGTGCCTTGCGCATGGGCCGGCAGCGTTACGGCGGAACCGAGGAACAGCGCACCCGCCAGGGCCAGCGACCCGCGCAGTTTGCCAACGCGTGTTGCACGCGCCGGGCTCGAGGTGTTGAGTGCGTAATCAGACGTCATGAAAATCTCACCTTCGAATGAGGTAAAGCAAAGCCGTTATTGTGCCACTAATCCAACAAGAGGCCGTGTTGCGGCCTCTTGCCGGTGTGTACAGGCGTAACCGAATGGTCTTTCGCGGAATTAGAACCCGGTACCAATCTGGAACTGGAATGCTTGCAGGTCGTCGCCCGATTTGGAGTTAAGCGGACGAGCATAGGAAAGCTGCAAGGGGCCCAGCGGCGACTGCCACGACAGGCCGATACCCGCCGAGAAGCGCCAGCCGCAAGGATCTTGCACACCATGCCCGGGTTCACCCGTCGTGCACTTCATCCCGTTGCCCGGACTGACTTGGCCCGCGTCGGTGAACAGGAACCACCGCAACGTACGATCCTTGGACGCACCCGGGAACGGCAGATACAACTGCGCATTCGCCACAATACGACGGGCGCCGCCCAGATAGTCGTTCGTCAGCGTATCGCGCGGACCCAATGATGCACCGTCATAGCCGCGCACCGTACCGATACCGCCGGCGTAAACGTTCTTGATCACCGGGTAGTCTTTGTTGCTATAGGACGCGCCGTAATCCACCATGCCATTCAAGGCCAGGGTGTAGGCACGGCCAAGCGGAACGTAGTACTGCTGCTGAGCCGTCAGCATGTAGTACTGCAGATCCCCGGCGGAAACGTCGGCCTTCAGGCGGGTGTAGGAACCCTTGGTCGGCGCCAGTGCGCTGTCACGCGTGTCTTTCGACCAGCCAGCATTCAGGATAAACGCATTCGTCGTATCGCCATATTGCTTGACGAAATCACGGTAGGCTTGCGGCGAATTGTTGTACAGGTCGATGCTGTTGCGCTCGTACGTACCACCCAGGAAGATCCGGTCGTATTCCGAGATCGGCACGCCGAAGTTCATCCCCAGACCCAGCGATTTCACGCGATAGTCGCCGTCGTTATTGTTAAACGGTTCAACCACGCGATAGTAGGCCGAAGTCGTACGGCTGATGCCATCCTTGGTGAAGTACGGATCGGTGTGCGACAACACCACGGCACGGTTGGTCTTGCTGGTGTTGAACTGCAAGGTCAGGTTCGTGCCGCTGCCGAAAACGTTGTCTTCGCTGATCCCGGCCGAGAAGATCGCTTTTTCCGTGGAGCCATAACCCACGCCCAGGTTGATCATCCCGGTGGGTTTTTCTTTCACGTCGACGTTGACGTCGACCTGGTCGGGCGAACCCGGCACCGGATCGGTCGAGACGTTGACCTCGTTGAAATAGCCCAGACGGTCAATACGATCCCGCGAGATCTTCAGATCGCCCGAGTCATACCAGGCGGCTTCTTGCTGACGCATTTCGCGGCGCACCACCTCGTCGCGGGTGCGAGTATTGCCGCCGATCTGAATGCGACGCACGTAAACGCGACGGCTCGGGTCGATATAGAACGTCAGATCGGCCTCGTGGTTGGCACGATCCAGCGTCGGGTTCGGGTTGACGTTCGCGAATGCGTAACCGAGTTCGCCCAGGTAGTCCGTAATGGCCTTGGCGGAATCGTTAACCTCGGCTGCGTTGAACGTCTCGCCCTCTTTGACCTGCACCAGCTTCTGGATTTCCGAATCCAGGCCGAGCAAGTTGCCCGCCAGCTTCACGTTGCGTACCTTGTAAGGCTCGCCTTCGTGGATGGTGACGGTGATGTAGATGTCTTTGCGATCCGGCGAAATCGTGACCTGCGGCGGCTCGACCGAGAATTCCAGGTAGCCTTGATCCAGGTAGAACGAACGCAGGCGTTCAATATCGCCCTCGAGCTTTTCGCGCGAATACTTGTCTGTGCCCGTATACCACGTCAACCACCCCGGCGTGGTCAGCTGAAACAGATCGAGCAGCTCGCTTTCGGAGAAAGCCTTGTTGCCCACGACGCTGATCTGACGGATCTTGGCGACATCGCCTTCGAACACGTCAAAGCTCACGCCCACGCGGTTGCGCGGCAACGGGGTAACGGTGGCGGTGACCTCGACGCCGTACTTGCCCTTGCCCAGATATTGCTCTTTCAGCTCGTACTCGGCGCGTTCCAGCATGGATTGATCGAAGATCCGCCCTTCGCCAAAACCCACCTGCAGCAGCGATTTCGTGATGGCGGCGGAGTCGAATTCGCGCATGCCGTTGAACGTGACGGACGCGATGGTCGGCCGTTCTTGCACGACGACGACGACTTCGTCGTTGCTCGTTTCGATCTTGACGTCGCTAAAGAAACCCGTGCCATAGAGCCGGCGCACGGCTTCCGTTGCCTCGGATTCGGTGAATCGCTCACCTACCTTGACCGGCAGATAGCCGAAAATCGTGCCGGCGTCCGTACGCTGAATGCCTTCGACACGGATATCCCGTACGACAAAAGGCTCGAAGGCATGTGCAATCGCCGGCAAGAGCAGCGCGGCAAGCAAGCCCGGCATCAAGCCTTTTTTGTGATGAAACATCCGAGAAAACATGTGCTTGGCTATCCTAGGTCGAGCAAATGGCGTGAGATTTTATTCGATCGTCTGTTACGTGAACAGGCGAGCGAAGTCGTTAAATAAAGCTAAGCCCATCAGACTGGCTAATATTCCGATACCCGCGCGTTGTCCCATATCGATCCAACGCTCAGGCGGCGGACTGCCGCGAACGATTTCGACGAAATAGTACAGCAGATGCCCTCCATCCAACATGGGAATAGGCAACAAGTTCAAAACACCGATACTGATACTAATGAGCGCGAGGTACGCGATATAAGCCGCAAAGCCCATTCTGGCGGTCTGACCGGCGTAGTCCGCGATGGTGACCGGCCCCGTGATATTGCGCCAGGAAACCTCGCCGATGACCATGCGCCCCAGCATGCGTAGCGACAACCAGGCCGTATCCCAGGTACGCACGACGCCGTCTGTCACGCTGCCAATCAGGCCATGACGCACGGTCACCATGGGAACGGTACCGCCCAATTGCACCCCGATACGGCCCACAACCTGGCCGTCGACGGTTTCGGCGCGAGGAATCACGGACAGCGAGACTTCGGCGCCATTGCGCAGCACAGTCAAGGACAATGGCGATCCCGCGTGCTCCCGGATGGTCTGTACGAGCTGCGCGGAATCAGGATCGATAAGCTCGCCCGCACGGATGATGCGGTCACCATCGATCAAGCCGGCCCGGGCGCCCTCGCCTCCCTCGATGACGGTGCGCACGACGGGCTTGGGCTGAGCCAGCCGCAGACCGACCTCGGCCAGCGGATCGCCACGTTGCGGGTCCATCTGATTGGGAGGCACTTGCAAGCCGCGTTCGACGGTCTTGCCATCGGCCGTGCGCACCTGAACGTTCACGCGCCCCCCGGTGGAGAGCACATCCGTCAGGCGCCAGCGCGCATCGGTCCACGACTTCACGGGACTATCATCGATTGCCAGAATCTGATCCCCGCCACGAAAACCCGCCAATTGCGCGGGGGTCTCGGCGGCTGGAGGCCCGATCAGCGCGACTGGCTCTTCGGTGCCCGCGAGGTTAAGGCCGGTATAAAGGGCGACAGCCAGAATCAGATTAAATAACGGGCCAGCCGCCACAATGGCGATACGACGGCCTACGGGCTGAGTATTAAATGGCCGTGCGGCCTCGGCGCGCGTGGCGCCCGCTGGCGGGTCATCCTGCATTTTGACGTAGCCGCCCAAGGGGATGGCCGACAACGCCCACTCTGTGCCATGTTTATCGGTGCGTTGCGCAAGTACTTTGCCAAACCCCACGGAAAAGCGCAGTACCCGCACGCCGCACAGCCGCGCGACCCAATAGTGGCCCAGCTCGTGAAACGTGATGAGGATGCCCAGGGCGACGGCAAAGGCGAGCAGAGTGAAAAGCATGGTCGGGTGAGCGGGTTCTTCTGTCAGGCCAGGCCGAGGTTACCGGTATAGGCCCGCGTTTCCGCATCCAGGGCCAGCACATCGGCGAGAGAGTCGAGCGTAACAGAAGACCGTTGCTGCTGCCATTCCAGCGCAGCGGCAATGACCCGGGGAATCCAGGTATAGCGCAGCCGGCCCGCGAGGAATGCCGCCACCGCCACTTCATTGGCCGCGTTCAGCGCAATACAAGCGCCCTGCCCGCTACGCAACGCGTCGAACGCCAGCGCCAGGCACGGAAACCGATTCAAATCCGGTTTATCGAATTCGAGACAGCCGGCTTTGGCCAGATCCAACGGACTCACGCCGCTGGCTAAGCGGTCGGGAAAACCCAGTCCATAGGCGATCGGCGTACGCATATCCGGTTGACCGAGCTGCGCCAATACCGACCCGTCGTCGTACTCCACCAAGGAATGCACGACGCTTTGCGGGTGTATCAGTACCTCGATCCGTTCGGCCGGCATGGCGAACAGCCAGTGCGCCTCGATGACCTCCAGCCCCTTGTTGAGCATGGTCGCGGAATCGACGGAGATCTTGCGGCCCATACTCCAGTTCGGATGCTTACAGGCCTGATCGGGGGTGACGTCGTGCAGATCCTGCGGATCGTGCCGGCGGAAAGGACCACCAGACGCGGTCAGCAACAACCTCCGCACGCCTCGAGCGGGCTCGGTCGGCGCGCCGGCGCGGTCGCCTCGGGGCATGCATTGAAAAATCGCGTTATGTTCGCTATCGATCGGCAACAATTCAGCGCCGTTGTCGCGCACAGCTTGCATGAAGAGCGCGCCGGCGGCCACCAGCGCCTCTTTATTGGCCAACAGCACCCGTTTTCCCGCCTGCGCGGCCGCTAGCGCGCCCGGCAAGCCAGCCGCGCCCACGATCGCCGCCATCACGGTATCGCACGCAGGATCGGCAGCGGTATCGGCCAAGGCTTGCGCGCCGACGCGAATCTCCGGCATAGCCCGGCCGGTCGGCCAGGCAGCGAGAAAACGCTGTCGCGCCGCGGTATCGGGAACGACCACCACGGCGGCGTTACTCGCGGCAGCCTGCTCGGCCAGCCGATCCATGCGGCTATGCGCCGACAGCGCATACACGCCCAGCCTGTCTGGATGACGGGCAATCACATCGAGGGTGCTTTCACCGATAGATCCCGTGGCTCCCAGGATCGCAACACGTTGAAAACGGCTCAAGACAACACTCCAGACAGCAAAAAGGCAAACGGCGCGACGGGCAGTATCGCGTCAATGCGGTCATACACACCACCGTGGCCGGGTAACAGATTGCTCGAATCTTTGCGTCCCGCACGGCGTTTCAACAGGGACTCGAACAGATCCCCGACAATAGAAATCGCGCCAAGCAAGGCGGCGGCAAGCAATCCCAGCGGCAGACCCAAGCGCGCGAACAGCGACTCGCCAAAGCTGCCGGCCCAAAAGCTCGATCCCCAAACCCAGACCACGGCGCCCAGCACGCCCGCCACCGCGCCGGCAATGGTTTTGCCTGGGCTGACCTTCGGTGCCAGTTTGCGCTTGCCGAAAGCCCGGCCGGCAAAGTAGGCGGCGATGTCCGCGATCCACACCAAAGCCAGCAACGACACGACGAACCACCAGCCACGCTGCATGAAACCCAACGCCAGAAGCGACCACGCGGTAAAGATCGCCGGTACGCTGAAAAGCGACCACATGGCGCTGGCCGGTGGCGCACTGGAACGACCCTGCACCACGGCTCCCGTCGCGCCGAACGCCCACACCAGCGCCACGATAGGCGTCAGGATTTGCACGACGATATCCCGCCATGAGGCGCCACCGTCTTGCAACCACATCCATGCAGACCCCAGCATCAGCACAAACGCGAGCACCGCCACGCCGACGCAAACTGCGCCCGAGGGCGGCTGACGCACGGTCAGACGCAACCATTCCCAGCAGGCGCAAGCCGCGCCCAACGCGAGCAAAGCGGTGAATGGCCACGGGTTATCCGAGGCCAGCGTCATCGCAAGCACGATGAGCAGCACCACGGCAGTAATAACGCGTTGAACGAGCATCAGAAAGTCTCCGTAAAGCTCAGCGTGCCGCCTCTTCGCGCAGTTGCGCGCTGGTGCGCCCGAAACGACGTTCGCGCGTGCGATACCACTCGAACGCGGCGTCGAGCTCTTCCATCCCGAAATCGGGCCAGTACAAGTCGGTGAAATACAGCTCGGTATATGCAAGCTGCCAGATCAGGAAATTGGAAATGCGTTGCTCGCCGCCCGTGCGGATGAACAAATCGGGCTCCGGCGCCCACGCCATGGACAAATGCGCGCTGAGATCCGCTTCGTCGATGCGTTGCGGGTCTTGTGCCAATTCGGGACGCTGCGCGAGCATGGCGCGCGTGGCCTGCAGCACATCCCAGCGGCCGCCATAATTGGCCGCCACGGTCAGATGCAGACGATCGTTATGCGCCGTGCGAGCCTGGGCATCGGCGATCAAGGCCTGGAGCCTGGGCTCGAAATGCGACAGATCGCCCACGACGCGCAGTCGCACGCCCTGCTCGTTGAGCTTATCCACCTCGCGTTCGAGCGCCTGCACAAAAAGCCGCATCAACAGGCTGACCTCTTCGGCGGGTCGGCGCCAATTTTCCGAGCTGAAGGCAAACAACGTGAGGTAACGCACCCCTCGCCGCCCGCAAGCCTCGACAACGCGACGCACGGCCTGCACGCCCTTGGCGTGCCCTGCTGTACGCGGCAAAAGCCTGCGCGTTGCCCAACGACCGTTGCCGTCCATGATGATGGCCACGTGCTGCGGCACTGCGTGGGTGGCGGGGATCGCCTGGGTCGAGCTAGTTACCATGTGGAAACGGGAACGGCCATAAAGGCTGGCTGAAAAACATTGCGCCGCCACACCGACACCGCGCCGGTGAGACAGCAACGGTACGGCGCAAGCGGCGCGCGAGCGAACAATACCTGACCGCGATTATACGGTCATGATCTCCGCTTCTTTGGTGGCCACGATCTTGTCGATTTCGGCCACGTGACGGTCGGTGAGCTTTTGCACTTCATCGGAAGCGCGACGCTCGTCGTCCTCGGAAATCTCCTTTTCCTTGACCAGCTTTTTCAACGCTTCGTTGGCTTCACGACGCAGGTTGCGCACGGCCACTTTGGCGTCCTCGCCTTCGCTCTTGACCACCTTGGTCAAGTCGCGGCGGCGCTCTTCGGTCAGCGCGGGCATGGGAACGCGGATGGTCTCGCCCATGGAGATGGGATTCAGGCCCAGATCCGATTCACGGATGGCCTTTTCGATGACGGAAAGCATGGGCTTTTCGTAGGGCTGAACGCTGATCGTACGCGCGTCGACCAGGTTGACGTTCGCCACCTGGCTCACGGGCACGGGCGAGCCGTAGTACTCGACCTGGACGTGGTCCAGAATACCCGTATGAGCACGACCGGTCCGGATCTTGGACAGGTTGGTTTTCAGCGTGTCCAGCGACTTGGCCATGCGAGTTTCGGCCGATTTGCGGATTTCTGCGACGCTCATGGAAATATCCTTTGTTAAACGTGTACCAACGTGCCTTCGTCTTCGCCCATGACCACACGCTTGAGTGCGCCGGACTTATTGATCGAAAACACTTTCAGAGGCATTTTTTGATCGCGGCAGAGCGCGAATGCCGTGGCATCCATCACCTCGAGACGACGCACGATGGCTTCGTCGAAGCTGATGCGGGTATAGCGCGTTGCCGTCGGATCTTTGTTGGGATCGGCACTGTAGATGCCATCCACCTTGGTGGCCTTCAGCACGATCTCCGCACCGATTTCAGCGCCACGCAGCGCGGCGGCCGTATCGGTGGTGAAAAATGGGTTACCCGTACCCGCCGCGAAAATCACGACCTTGCCCTCTTCGAGGTAACGCAAGGCTTTGGGGCGGATGTAAGGCTCGACCACCTGGTCGATATTCAAGGCGGATTGCACGCGGGCATCCACGCCTTTGTTCTTTAGCGCATCCTGCAGGGCCAGGGCATTCATGATGGTGGCCATCATGCCCATATAGTCGGCCGTCGCGCGGTCCATTCCTTGAGCACCCGGCGCCACGCCACGGAAAATGTTGCCGCCGCCAATGACGATGGCCAACTCGACGCCCAGCGCCGCCACTTCTGCAATTTCATCGGTCATGCGCACGATGGTCGCGCGATTGATGCCAAAGGCATCGTCGCCCATCAGCGCCTCGCCGGAAAGTTTGAGAAGAACCCGTTTGTATGATCTGCTGCTCATAGGTGATGTCCCCGAGGAACAATCCGACGAAAATGTAAGACGAGAATAGGGCCGGACTAGATATTAATCTAGCCGGCCCAGAGTACTACGATAACTTAAGCTTGACCCGCGGCGGCGGCGGCGACTTCAGCGGCGAAGTCGGTGGTCTTTTTCTCGATGCCTTCACCCACGACGAACAGGGCGAACTGGCTGATCGAGGCGCCTTTTTCCTTGAGCATTTGCTCAACGGATTGCTTGTCGTTCTTGACGAAGGGCTGAGACATCAGCGTGACTTCCTTCAGGAACTTCTGCACCGAACCTTCGACCATCTTGGCGACGATTTCGGCGGGCTTGCCCGATTCGGCGGCCTTTTGCTCGGCAACCGAGCGCTCGGCGGCGATGTCTTCGGCGGCAACGCCGTCAGCGTTCAGGGCCTTGGGCTTGGTCGCAGCGATGTGCATGGCCAGGTCCTTGCCGACTTCTTCGGCGCCGGCGAATTCAACCAGCACGCCGATCTTGCCGCTGTGCACGTAGCTGGCCAGCGAGTTGGGCGTTTCGATGCGCTGGAAGCGGCGCACGGACACGTTTTCACCGATCTTGCCAACCAGGGCGGTACGGGTCGTCTCGACCGTGCCTTCGCCCATCGGCAGCGCCGACAGGGCGGCCACATCGGCGGGCTTCTGGGTGGTGACGAGCTTGGCCAGGTCGTTGACGAAAGCAACGAAGTCGTCGTTCTTGGCGACGAAGTCGGTTTCGCAGTTGACTTCGATAACGGCGCCTTGCTTGGCGTCGTCCGAGATGTACAGACCGATCAGGCCTTCGGCGGTCACGCGCGAAGCGGCCTTGCTGGCCTTGTTACCCAACTTGACGCGCAGGATTTCCTCGGCGCGAGCCAGATCGCCTTCGGCTTCGGTCAGGGCCTTCTTGCACTCCATCATGGGCGCGTCGGTTTTCTCGCGCAGTTCCTTAACGAGGGCGGCGGTAATTTCAGCCATGATTGCTCCAATTTCGCTTAGATATGCCCCGATTGAGCGGGACACATGTTTTGATTCGACAAGACGCCCGCATTTAGCGGGCCAGAGACGGGAGCCCGTCTCGAACGGGTCGGCCGGGCCGCGTCGCCATGCGGCGACAGGGCCCGGGCCGGGTCAGGCATTAGGCCTGGTTGTCCTGCACTTCGACGAACTCTTCCGAACCTTCGGTGGCTTCTTCGACCAGACCGTTCAGGTTTTGCTCGCGGCCTTCCAGCACGGCGTCGGCGATGCCCTTGGCGTACAGCGCGATGGCCTTGGCCGAGTCGTCGTTACCGGGGATCACGTAGTCCACGCCGTCGGGCGAGTGGTTGGTATCAACCACGGCAACCACCGGGATACCCAGGGTGCGAGCTTCGGCGATGGCGATTTTGTGGTAACCCACGTCGATCACGAACAGCGCGTCGGGCAGACCGTTCATGTCCTTGATGCCGCCGATCGACTTGTTCAGCTTTTCCAGTTCGCGTTGGAACAGGAGGCCTTCTTTCTTGATCATGCGCTCAGCGCCGCCTTCGGCGACGACAGCTTCCATGTCCTTCAGACGCTTGACCGAGGTCTTGACCGTCTTGAAGTTGGTCAGCATGCCGCCCAACCAGCGGGCGTCAACGAAGGGCATGCCGCAACGGGCGGCTTCGGCTGCGACCAGTTCACGGGCAGCGCGCTTGGTGCCGACGAACAGGATGTTGCCGCCACGGGCAGCCAATTGCTTCACGAACTTGGTGGCTTCTTGGTACTTCGCCACGGTTTGTTCGAGGTTGATGATGTGAATCTTGTTACGGTGACCGAAGATGTACGGAGCCATCTTGGGATTCCAGTAACGGGTCTGGTGGCCAAAGTGGACGCCAGCTTCGAGCATTTCGCGCATGAGGGACATAACATTCTCCGAGGGTTGTTTCTTGCATTACGTCTGTACCGGCCCGTGCATGGCACGGCTAGCACCCTGGGTGACGTAACGCGCGATTTTTCGTGTGACCACCATGGCCACCGAAATGTCTGACCTTAGAACCGGACGATCGATCTCTTGCCGCGGGCCACCCACTACGGCAACCCAACTACAAAGAGCAAACCCAGACGATCGTACTAGCGAAAGGCCTACAATGCTTTATACATAGTAAGCCTGAGCCAAAGCCAATGTGACGCGGGTTTGTGATCCAAACCACCACCGACATTGCCCCGGTTTTTTAGGCAAGCCTATAATTCTACTATCTTTCCGTCTTCTTACTCAAGCCAAGAGAATCCTTCATTCATGGCCCTCGTTACCGACCCCGCCGACCTCGACAAGATGCGTGCTGCTTGTCAGGCCGCCGCGCAAATTCTTGATTTCATTACTCCTTATGTCAAACCCGGTGTGACAACCGGAGAGCTGGACCGGCTGTGTCTGGAATACATGACGGACGTTCTGCACGTAAAGTCCGCCACCATCGGCTACGCGCCGCCGGGATATCCGCCCTTCCCTGGCGCTATTTGCACGTCCGTCAATCATCAAATCTGCCACGGCATTCCCGGCGACAAGGTTCTGAAGAACGGCGATTCGCTCAATATCGACGTGACCATCATCAAGGATGGCTGGTTCGGCGACACGAGCCGCATGTATCACGTGGGTGAGCCGAGCATTCAGTCACGCCGGTTGGCCGAGGTGACTTTCGAATGCATGTGGAAAGGCATTCAGCAAGTGCGCAATGGCGCGACCCTGGGCGATATCGGGCATGCGATTCAAAAGCACGCTGAGGCCAACGGCTATTCAGTGGTGCGCGAATACTGCGGCCACGGTGTGGGCCGTCAGTTCCACCAAGACCCGCAAGTGTTGCATTACGGCAAGCCCGGTACGGGCGTGCGTCTGCAAACGGGCATGATTTTCACCATCGAGCCGATGATCAACGCCGGCCGCCGCGAAATCCGTCAGCTGGCCGATGGCTGGACGGTGGTGACGCGCGACCATAGCCTGTCCGCGCAATGGGAGCACGCCGTGCTCGTAACCGACACGGGATACGAAGTGCTGACGCTGTCGCCCGGTGTGCGCCAGCCGCCTGAGTTCGTCGCCGAACGCCTCGTGTTGCCGGCTGCTGCCTGAACCCCCTCGCCACACTGACGCCCAACGCGCCATGAACGCCACTTTGTCATCGCTCTCGGATCTGCGCGAGGAGCTCAAGCGCGCCCGCGGGGCCGCTATCGAGCAGTTTCGCCAACATCGGCGGCCCGATATTCTCCTCAACGATTTGCGCAGGCTGGTGGATCAGGCGCTGCGGGATTTGCTCAAGCTCTATCCCCTGCCGGCGGGCGCCACACTGGCGGCAGTGGGGGGTTATGGACGCGGCGAGCTGTATCCCCATTCGGATGTCGACCTGCTGATTTTGTTGCCGGCGGCGCCCTCCGACACGGAAGCAGAGGCGATTCAGGCCCTCGTGGCGGCGCTTTGGGATCTGGGCCTGGAGCCCGGCCATAGCGTGCGCACGCTGGATGACTGCATGCGCGAGGCCGAAGCCGATATCACCGTGCAGACCGCGCTGTTGGAATCGCGCTGGCTCGCAGGCAGCCGCTCGCTGATGAAGCAGTTTGAGACGACCATGCGCGAACAGATGGACGCGCCGGCATTTTTCCTCGCCAAGCGCGTGGAAATGCAGCAGCGCCATGCTCGCTATCACGAGACGCCATATGCACTGGAGCCGAACTGCAAGGAATCGCCGGGCGGCCTGCGCGATTTGCAGGTGATTCTGTGGATGGCGCGCGCGGCAGGGTTCGGCCGTACGTGGCGCGAGGTTGCGCAGGCCGGGTTATTGACACCCTCTGAAGCCCGCGATTTGCGTCGTGCGGAGCAGGCTTTCAAGCGGCTGCGTATTGAGCTGCATCTGCTGAGCCGACGTCGCGAGGATCGCGTGCTGTTCGATCTGCAACCGGCGCTGGCCGAGGTGTACGGCATTCAATCGACCGCCACGCGCCGCAGCAGCGAATTGTTGATGCAGCGGTATTACTGGGCAGCCCGTCTGGTGACGCAGCTCAATGCGATTCTGGTTCCGAGCATCGAGGAACGGTTGTTCCCCGGCCCGGAGACAGAAGCCACGGAAATCGACGAAGATTTCCGCAAGGTCCGCAATCGGCTGGACATCGTGCGCGACGATGGTTTCGAACGGAAGCCGCCTTTATTGCTACGCGCGTTCTTGACCATGCAGCAACATCCCGAGCTGACCGGGATGACGCCGCGCACGTTGCGCGCGATCTGGCATTCCCGCCATCGTATTGACGCGCAATTCCGGCGCAATCCGGTCAATCGCAAGCTGTTTCTGCAAATCCTGCAGCAGCCGCGCGGCATCGTTCATGAGCTGCGCCGGATGACGATGCTGAATATTCTGCCGCGCTATTTGCCGGCATTCCGGCGCATCGTGGGCCAGATGCAGCATGACTTGTTCCATGCTTACACGGTGGATCAGCATACGCTGGCGGTGGTGCGCAATCTGCGTCGTTTCACGATGCCGGAACACGCCCAGGAATATCCGTTGGCGAGTCAGCTGGTCGCGGAGCTGGACCGGCACTGGCTACTGTATGTCGCCGCGCTGTTTCACGATATCGCCAAGGGCCGCGGCGGTGATCATTCCGAGTTGGGCGCGCGCGAAGTACGCAAGTTCGCGCTCGATCATGGCCTGGACCGGGAGGACGCGGAGCTCGTTGAATTCCTGGTTCGCAACCATCTGCTCATGTCGGCGGTAGCGCAAAAGCGCGATCTGTCCGACCCGGCCGTCATTGCCGAATTTGCCCAGAAAGTGGGCGACGAGCGTCATTTGACCGCGCTGTATTTGCTGACCGTGGCCGATATACGCGGCACCAGCCCCAAGGTCTGGAATGCATGGAAAGGCAAGCTGCTGGAGGATCTGTATCATCTGACGCTGGCCGCTCTGGGCGGGTCGTTTGTTGATACGCATACCGTACTTGCCGAGCGCAAGGCTGAAGCCGCACGGTTGACCCGTCTGGCAGGCTTGCGTGACGATGCGCGCGAAGCGTTTTGGAAGCAGCTCGATGTGGCGTACTTCCTGCGCCACGATGCTTCCGACATCGCCTGGCATACGCGTCATCTTTACTATCAAGTCACGCCCGAGGAGCCCATCGTGCGTGCGCGCCCCACTGATCGCAACGAAGGTCTGCAGATCATGGTTTATACGCGTGATGTGATTGACCTCGTGGTGGCGATCTGCGCGTATTTCGATGCCAAATCTTTGGGCATTCAGGATGCGCGGATTCATACCACGCGTCATGGCTGGGCGCTTGACAGCTTTATCGTGCTGCCGCCGGAAGGCGCGTCCGATTTGCGTGCGCAGGCAACGCTGGTGGAACACGAGCTAACGCAGCGGCTCAAGCAACTGCAAGACGGCGTGCCGCTGGACGAGATCTATGCTGTCGCGCCGATGCGCCGCCAGTCTCGCCTGTCCAAGGCTTTCCCGGTATTGCCGCAAGCCGAATTGCAACCGGACGAACGCAGCCAGTCGTGGCGTCTGTCGGTGACGGCCACCGACCGTCCGGGGCTGTTGTATGCCCTCACTCGTGTGTTTGCGCGGCATAAAGTCGGGGTCTTAATGGCCAAGATCATGACGCTGGGCGACCGGGTCGAGGACGTGTTCATTGTCACCGGTTCGACGCTGGAGCATCCGCGTACGCAGATGCAATTCGAGCGCGCCGTATTGGACGCGCTCGCGGGCGAGACCGCGCAGAAACGCGCGGCTTGATCGATTAACGTCAGGCGGCCGTGCGCAGCGCGGCCTGACTGGCGTGGCGCTCGAGTTGCGCCGCGGCGTCGCGCAAGGCGGTGCGCAGGCCCTCTTCCACCACGGGGTGATAGAAAGGCATATCGAGCATTTGCGCGATGGTCAGGTCCTGCTGCACGGCCCAGGCAAGCAGATGGCCGATATGCTCGGCGGCCGGTCCGATCATCTCGGCGCCAAGGAACCGCCCTGTACCGATCTCGGCGTAAACGTGCAGCATGCCCTTATTCTTCAGCATGACACGCGAGCGCCCTTGATCGCCAAAGTCCACCTCGCCGGTCACGTAGCCGTTTTTCGGCAAGCGTGCGTACGAAGCGCCAACCAACGCGATTTGCGGATCGGAAAACACCACGCCTAACTGCGCGCGGCGCAGGCCGGGCTCGATTTGCGGAAACAGCGCGGCATTGCGGCCTGCGATGCGGCCTTCGTCGGCGGCCTCATGCAGCAACGGCACATCGGCGTTGGCGTCGCCCGCGATAAAGATCGACGACGCGCCCGACTGCATCGTATGGCGGTCGAATTCCGGCACGCCACGCGCATCACGAACCACGCTGGTGTTTTCCAAGCCCAGCTGATCGACATTCGGGCGGCGGCCTGTCGCGACCAGCGCATAGTCAAAGACTTCCGTGCGTTCGGTATTGTCGAGGGCAACGTAGCGGACTTCGACCTGATCTCCGACGCGGGTCGTGGACAAGACACGTGCGTCCGGGTCCAGATAGAACTCTTCCTGGAACGTGCGGCGCGCGCGTTGACGCACGGCGGGATCGCTCAAACCCCCCAGGCTGCCACTGACACCGAATACGCGGACCGTGACGCCCAGACGCGCCAAGGCCTGACCGAGCTCCAGTCCGATGACGCCGGGACCAAACACCGCGACGCTCTTGGGCAGATCCTCCCAGTTAAAGACATCGTCATTGACGACTAAACGGTCTCCCAACGCAAGGAACGGCGGCGGCACGGACGGACGCGAGCCGGTGGCGATCACGATGCTGGATGCCTGTATCTCGTAGGCGTCATCCACGCGCAATACGGTATCCGAGACGAACTTGGCGTAGCCGGGGATCTTGTCCTCTGCCGGGACATTCTCCACGCCTTCCAGTACGAAACCAACGAAGCGATCACGCTCGCGACGAACGCGGTCCATGACCTCTCGGCCGTTTACGCGGATGGTGCCCTCCACATGCACGCCAAACGGCGCGGTGTGCGCGGCGCTATGCGCGGCCTCGGCAGCGGCGATCAATAATTTCGAGGGCATGCAGCCCACGCGAGCGCAGGTGGTGCCAAAGGGCCCGCCCTCGATCATCAAGGCACGTTTTCCGGCGGCGCGTGCCGCACGATAAGCCGCCAGGCCGGCGGTGCCAGCGCCGATCACGGCGACGTCGGTATGCAAAGTCTTCATGGTGTTTCCTACTAGACCGGCGCCTACACTGCAGCATTCAGGCGCGCCGAAAAAGAAACGCCCGCGCAGCCGTCTTGACGACAAGCGCGAGCGTGAGGCTTACAGGGCTTGCCGGAGCCTGGCTCCGGCGTGGTGGAGTCAGGCCTTAGGCGCCGACATGCGCCTTCAGGTCTTCCAGGCCGCCAATCAACTGGCCGTTGATGAAGATCTGAGGAGCCGTCGATTTACCCGTCAACGCGCCGATGACTCGGCCGCGGACCTTGTTATCCAACGGAATCTCGACCGCGTCATAGCCCTTGTCAGCCAACAAGGCCTTGGCTTCGACGCAGAACGGGCATCCAGGCTTGGAAAACACGACGACCTGATCGGGCTTTTTGCACTTCGGTGCAAAGTAGGCGAGCATGGTGTCGGCGTCGGAGACTTCAAACGGGTCACCGTCTTTCTCAGGCTCGATAAACATCTTTTCGATCACGCCGTCTTTCACCAGCATCGAGTAGCGCCAGCTGCGCTTACCGAAGCCCAGATTGCGCTTATCGACCAGCATGCCCATGCCTTCGGTGAAGTCGCCGTTGCCATCGGGCAGCAGCGTGATGTTGGACGACTCCTGATCCTTCGCCCATTCGTTCATGACGAACGTGTCGTTGACCGACACGCAGACGATGCTGTCGACGCCTTCAGCGAAGAAAGCGGGCGCCAGTTCGTTATAGCGCGGCAGGTGCGTCGACGAGCAGGTCGGCGTGAAAGCGCCAGGCAGCGAGAAGACGACTACGGTCTTGTTCTTGAAGATGTCGTCGCTGGTCACTTGCTTCCATTCGTTGCCTTCGCGGACGGGGAAAGTGACGTTGGGGACTCGTTGGCCTTCGCGGTTTTGCAGCATTAAATTCTCTCCAGTTGGTGGGTAGGTCAGTTGCGACCATGAAGAGATATTAAACGACGGCTATCGATTTATCCAATTTAATTAGTTTACTTAATCAATAGCTAAACTCAATGATCCGCCGTGAACTTATTAGGCACCCATTATCGCCGATCGAGCATGCTGGCCGCCGGGCGGCTCAGCATGCGACGGTTTAATTCAGGCCGCGACCTCGTAGCCCGCATCGACAATCGCGCGACGCACCGTATCGGCATCATTGGCACCCTCTACAGTCACGCGGTGGCTGCTGAGGTCCGTCGTGACAGTGGCTTGGGGTGCAACGCCTTGCACGGCTTTGGTGATGGTGGCGACGCAGTGGCCGCAAGTCATATCCGGGACGGTGAATTCAATGGACATTGCATACCTCGCTAAGTAAGTTGGCGCCGACACGGGCGGCGAAAATATCAATTCAAGATAGAAGCAGCATAAACCTTCCCACGTTGGTAAGGTCAAGCCCTACAATGGCACTTGACCTTACCAACGTGGGAAGGTTCAAACTCGGGCAATCGAAGTGTATCCCCCGACGGAACCGCTATGAATCCATCACCGACTCAAACCGAGCTTGCCATTACCGGCATGAGTTGCGCCTCCTGCGTCAAGCGCGTGGAGAAGGCGCTGACTGGCGTAACCGGCGTGCAGCAGGCCATCGTCAATCTGGCCACTGAAAAAGCGCTGGTGGCCTACGACCCCGCCACGACGAAGACGGACGATTTGGTTGCCGCAGTCGCGCGCATGGGCTATGAGGCCGAGCCCATCGTCGCACACGACGACCATGAAGTGCGGCATGCGCAGGCACAAGAAGCCGAAGCTGCCGCGCTGCGCCGCTCGTTCATCATCGCGCTGGTGTTGACGCTACCAGTGTTTGTGCTCGAAATGGGATCCCACCTCTTCCCGGCCATGCACCATTGGGTGCAAGCGTCGGTCGGCCAACAGAACAGCTGGGTCATCCAGTTCGTGCTGACAACGGCGGTATTGGCGTGGCCGGGGCGGTTTTTCTTTACCAAAGGCTTATCGGCTTTGTGGCGTCGCGCGCCGGAGATGAATTCACTGGTCGCGCTGGGCGCTGGCGCGGCGTGGACGTATTCGACGGTCGCGACGTTTATGCCGGATTGGCTGCCGGGGAATGCGCGCCATGTGTATTACGAGGCAGCGGCGGTCATTGTCACCTTGATCCTGCTCGGCCGCATGCTGGAAGCGCGCGCCAAAGGCCGGACCGGCGCGGCGATTCAACGCTTGCTGACACTGCAATCGCGTACCGCGCGTGTGCGCCGTGATGGGCAGTTGCGCGATGTGCCGATCGAAGAGGTCCGTGTCGGTGACATGGTTGTGGTGCGCCCGGGGGAAAAGATCCCCATCGATGGCGAGATCATCGAAGGCAGTTCTTATGTCGATGAGTCCATGCTGACGGGCGAACCCGTGCCGGTTGAGAAAACAGTCGGCATGCATGCGACGGGCGGCACGATGAACACCTCTGGGAGTTTCACCCTACGGGTCACGCAAACCGGCGCTGACACCATGCTGGCGCGCATTATTGCCATGGTGCAAGCCGCGCAAGGCGCCCGTCTGCCCATACAGGCCGTGGTGGATCAAGTGACTGCGTGGTTTGTGCCAGCGGTAATGGCGGCCGCCTGCATAACGTTCGTTTTATGGATGTGGCTGGCGCCGGCGCCCGCACTGCCCGTGGCATTGGTGCACGCGGTGGCCGTGCTCATTATTGCTTGCCCGTGTGCGATGGGTCTGGCGACGCCGACCTCGATCATGGTCGGCACGGGACGCGCGGCGGATCTCGGCATTCTGTTCCGGCAAGGCGATGCCTTGCAGGGGCTGCGCGACGTGAATGTGGTGGCTTTCGATAAAACGGGCACTTTGACCCTGGGCAAGCCCACGCTGACCGACTTGGAAGTCGCCAAAGGGTATGACCGCGACGAGGTGATGACATGGATGGCGGCGGTACAGCAACGGTCCGAGCACCCTATCGCGCATGCGATCGTCGAGGCCGCGAATCAACGCGGTCTGGCACTGCCCGAGGCGCAAGACTTCACCGCGATCACCGGCGCGGGGGTACGCGCCGTCGTCAACGGTCGTCATGTCATTGCGGGCAACCGCCGCTTGCTTGAGGAACGAGGTGTATTGCTTGAGGAGGACGTTTCCGCGAGGCCTCTGCGCGACGCAGGCACTTCATTGCCTACAACTGACAAGTCTGCTGACCATCTGGGCGCAAAGTCGTTACACAGCATGCTGTCCTCGCATGTCACCGCATGGGCGGAGTCCGGTAAAACGCCGATCTATGTTGCTATCGATGGAAAGCTCGCCGCAGTCGCGGCAGTCAGCGATCCAATTAAACCCACTGCTGCTCAGGCGATACGCGATCTGCATACGCTGGGCATCCAAACCGCGATGATCACGGGCGACAACACTCGTACCGCGCATGGGGTCGCAAGCCAGCTCGGCATCCAGGACGTGCATGCCGAGATCCTGCCCGATGGCAAGGTCGCCGCCATCGAGGCATTGCGTGGCGATGGACGCCGCGTCGCATTCGTCGGCGACGGGATCAACGATGCGCCGGCACTGGCGGCTGCCGATGTCGGCATCGCCATCGGCACCGGCACGGACGTAGCCATCGAAGCCGCGTCCGTGGTGCTGATGTCGGGCGATTTGGACGCCGTGGCAAACGCCGTGGCGATCAGTCGCGCCACGCTGGCCAACATCCGGCAGAACTTGTTCTGGGCATTCGCTTATAACGTTGCGCTGATTCCGTTGGCCGCGGGTGCGCTATATCCGGTGTGGGGGATTTCGCTTTCGCCCATGTTCGCTGCCGCGGCAATGGCGATGTCCAGTGTGTTCGTGGTGGGCAATGCGCTGCGCTTGCGTAGATTTGGGCGATCAACGCGGGCTATGCCGCAACCGGCCGCCGATTTGGCGAAGGCGTAATCGCATGAATATTGGACAAGCTGCCGAGATGACCGGCATTTCGGCCAAGATGATTCGTTATTACGAGAGCATTGGCCTGTTGGAGCCGGCCGCGCGCAATGCATCGGGTTATCGCAGTTATGGCGATAAAGCACTGCATACATTGCGATTCATCCGTCGCGCTCGGGACCTGGGATTTTCCGTCGCTCAGATGCAGGAGCTGCTTGCTCTCTGGCGTGACCGAGATCGCGCCAGTGCCGAGGTCAAGCGCATCGCGTTGCAGCACGTTGAAGGCCTGGAGCGCAAAGCCGCCGAGCTGCAGCAAATGGCCGATACGCTGCGGCATCTCGCCGATCACTGCAAGGGGAACAACCGCCCGGAATGTCCCATTATTGATGAGTTGGGTGGTAGCGCCGACACGGGCAAAGCGCCATAGATGACGCTTACGCCTCAGCTTTTCTGCGCCCTGCCCTGCGCGCATTGCGCGCGACGGTACGCCGCGAGATTTCCGAATCGAGGATCAGGCGGCCTTTGAGCTTGCCATGCATGCGCGTGACCGATCGCATGCAGTCATGCATGTGCTCGCTCATCAATTCGCGCACCCGCTGCGCATCGCGGGCGCGGGCCGCTTGCAGAATCTGTTTATGGAATTGGGTGTTGGAAACGCCAAACCTGGCCTGTTCCTCTAATGGCATTTCATTGTCGAAGACGGTCAGCTGCCGGATCATTTGATTGATCATTTCACAGCTGAAGCGCAAGAATGAATTCGGGCATGCGTCGGCAAAGATGTCGTGGAAGTTCATTTCCTCTTGGCGCTGCGCCAATGGGTCCTCGACATGCTCGGCCATGGGATCACAGCATTGAATGTTGTGTTCCAGCGCGGCGAAGTGTGCATCGGTCAGATGGGGTACGGCGCTGGCAGCCAGCTCGGGTTCCAGCAGCTTGCGCACCTGATAAATGTCCTCGATGCGCACTTCCTTGAAGAACAGGTAGTTCTGCATCAGCTGAAACGTGCGATCCAGCGGCACCTCGACCACCATGCCGCCGCCACCCGGGCCGGTACTGACTTTCAGCAACCCCTGCACTTCCAGCGACTTCAGGGCTTCGCGGATGGTGCTTTTGCTCACCGCGAACATGCTCTGCAGTTCGCTTTCGCGAGGTAGCTTGTCGCCGGGCAAAAGGTTCTTGGCGGTGATCAGTCGCTTGATTTCTTCGGCCACAAGATCGCTGCGCTTGGGTTGGCTCGCGGCGGCCATCAATGGTGTGCCCTGACTGTCAAATTCCATAACGATCCTCTTCCCCTCTTATGTCTTCGTCATCGTTCACATCGTCATCGGTGCTTCCCGCGGACCCAGGGTTAAACCTGATATCTGCATTCTTGACACTGATTGCCGCTCTCCACGATGATGATATTAATCCTATTTATCATGATAAATAGGAGCGCAGGTGCAGCACCAGTGGAAATATCACTTCCACAGCGAGTCAGAGTTAGCCGTACACGGAATGCGCGCGTGACGCGCATATAACGCTAAATGCCGCTGCCCACGCGCGCCGCGGCCAAGGAGAAAATCTTGAATCGCCGTAACCTCTTGAAGATGGCCGCATTAGGTGCAGTGCCGGGTTCGTTGTGGGCCGCTCGTTCCGCACTCGCGCAATCCTCCGGCCCCATCCAGTTCGCGTGTCCGGTGCCTATGTCGGGCGCATTCGCCGCCAACGGCAAATTCGCCGACCTGGGCATGAAGCTCGCCTTGGAACAGTACGGCAAGGTGCTGGATCGACCCTTGGCCTATACCGTATTGGACACCGAGGGCAAGCCCGCCACGGCGGTACGCAAGGTTCAAGAAATTGCTCAGCAAAAAGGCGCCAAGTTCTGGGCCGGCGGCATTCTGTCATCCGAAGCCTTGGCCATGGGTAAGGAAGCCGAGAAAGCCGACGCCGTGTTCATCACTACTGCGGGCGCCGATGAGATCACCGGCAAGGACTGCAACCGCGCCACTTTCCGCTGGTCGGTGCCGACCTTTGGCGCGGTCGAGGAAACCCTGCGTCCGCTGCTGGCCGAAAAGCCCGAGGCCAAGCGCGTCTACACCATCACGCCGCAGTATGTGTTCGGCGAAGGCCTGCTCAGCGCGGCCAAGGCGATCATGAAGGAAAAAGGCATCGAGCACGTAGGCAATAGCTATCACTCGTTGACCGAGAAAGAATTCAGCGGCTATTTGACTAACGCCATGGCGGCCAAGCCCGACATTCTGCTGATTCTGAACTTTGGTTCGCAATCGTCCGACACGCTGCGTCAAGCGGCAAGCTTTGGCATGAAGCAGAATTGCACGATTCTGATCGCCTGGGCGTCGGGCCTGGAGCAATTCGAAGCGCTGGGCGCGGATCTCTGCGAAGGCGTTTATTTTGGCGCGCAGTATTGGCACGAAATCGATTCCCCGCTGAATAAAGAGCTGGTCGAATTGACGCAGTCCAAGCTGAAGATGACGCCCAACTACAGCCTCGCGGGATCGTATATCTGCACGCGCATCATGCTGGACGCCATTGCCAAGGCCAACAGTGCTGAGCCGCAGAAGGTCATCGCGCAGATGGAGGGCATGCGGTACGAAGGCCTGACGGGCACCGAAGAAATTCGCAAAGAAGATCATCAGGTGCTCAAGAACTACTACCTGCTGAAGGGCAAGAAGAAATCCGAGATGAAGAACAAGGACGATTACGCGACCATTGTTCATTCCGGACAGTCTTTCCTGCCACCGGCCGAGACCGGCTGCAAGATGTGATGTGCGCACGCCGCGCCCGGCTGGGCGCGGCGCATCCTGTCCTCGGACACTCCTCTCTCAACGCACATTCCGCATGAACGTATATCTGCTTCAGATCATCAATGGGATCGGAGTGGGCATGCTGTACTTCCTGCTGGCAGTCGGCTTGTCCATCATTTTCGGTCTGCTGCGCTTTGTGAACTTCGCGCATGGCGCGTTCTATTTGCTGGGCGCTTATTTCTGTTTTCAGGCCATTCAATGGGGCGTGAATTTCTGGATAGCCCTGGCCGTCGTGCCGCTGATTGTGGGCGCATGCGCCTGGCTGGTCGAAAAGCTCGTGCTGCGACATGTGTACGCGCAGCCGCACGAATTCCATATCCTGATCACTGTGGGATTGGCGCTCGTGCTCCAGGAGGCCGTCATCGTCGTCTGGGGGCCCTTGGGCGATAACGTCGCCGCGCCCGCTTCGCTGCAAGGCGTCGTGATGTGGGGCAGTTTTATCTATCCTAAGTATCGCTTGTTCGTGATCGGCTTTACGGCTGTGTTCGCCCTGCTGCTTTGGTATGTGCTGGAAGGCACGCGTCTAGGCAGCGCGGTGCGGGCAGGCAGCGAATCGACCGAGATGGTGTCCTTGCTCGGCATCAATGTCTTTCGCGTCTTTAGCCTGGTCTTCGCGCTGGGCGCTGCAACCGCCGCGCTGGCGGGGGTGCTCGCCGCACCGATTCGCGGCGTAGAGCCCTTCATGGGCATCGAGGCGCTGGGTATTGCGTTCGTCATTGTGGTCGTCGGTGGCATGGGTAGCTTTTCGGGCGCACTGGTGGGGGGATTGCTGATCGGCATCGTGCAAAGCGTCATGAGCACCCTCTGGCCCGAAGGCGCCCGCCTGATGATCTATATCGCCATGGCCGCCGTCTTGCTGTTGCGGCCGCACGGTCTGCTGGGGAGAGGCTGATGACCCATTTGAAATCCCATATGCAGTTGGTGCTGGCCTTGCTGGTCGCGCTGATCCTGCCCTTGTGCATGCAATCCGGATCGCTGGCGACCGAGGTCTTGATCTACGCGCTGGCCGTGCTGGGCTGCAATTTGCTGCTGGGCTTTACCGGTCTGCTGTCGTTCGGCCAAGGCATTTTCTTTGGCCTGGGTAGCTACACCGTCGGGATCTTGCTCACGCGGTTCTCGTTGCCGATGCCTTTGGCCCTGCTTGCTGCAGTCCTCGTCGGCGCGCTGGCGGCGGCCTTTGTCGGCTGGTTCGCGATCCGGCAACGTGGCACGTATTTCGTCATGCTGACGCTGGCCTTTGCGCAGATGTTTTATTTTCTGTCCTATAGCCTGCCCGACCTGACCGGGGGTGATAACGGCTTGCTGGACGTGCCTCGTCCCGCGCTGTCCATTGCCGGCACGGAGCTGATGTCGCTGGCCTCGCCCTGGCAGTTTTATACCTTTGTGGCCGCGTGCTTTTTGATTGTGTTTTGGTTATTGCTACGCATCACGAATTCCGTCTTCGGACGGACGTTGCTGGCCATACGCGATAACGAAGCGCGCGCCGCCGCGGTAGGCTACAACGTGCGCATGTTCAAGCTCGCCGCCTTTGCCATATCCGGCGCGGTCACGGCCCTTGCGGGCGCGTTCCTGGCCATGATGACGGGCATCGCACCGCTATCGAGTATCGAGTATCACACCAGCGAGATGATTCTCGTCATGACGGTCATCGGGGGCACTGGCAATCTGTTCGCGTCCGTATTGGGTGCGGCGTTCTACGTGCTGTTCGCCGACTGGCTATCGACGCTATGGCCGCGTTGGCTAATGCTGCTGGGCTTTCTGCTGATCGCTGTCAGTCTGTTTATGCAGAAAGGACTGTGGGGCCTGGGCGAGCGCGTGTGGCTTTCGTTAAAGCGCAACCCGGCATCGAACCCTGCCACCGAGGAGAAACGCGCATGACTATGCATGACGCCAATCCGGCTCGCAGCCCCGCATCCTCGCCGCCGGCGCAGCCTCTGTTGCAGGCGCGCGGCATCATCAAACGATTCGGTAAGTTCGTCGCTTTGCATGGTGTGGACCTGCAAGTCTATCCCCGCACCGTTCATTCCGTGATCGGCCCTAATGGCGCTGGCAAGACCACCCTCTTTCACACCCTGACCGGCACACTCGCGGCCAGCGAAGGCAGCATCGTGTTCGACGGGCAGGAGGTCACGCACGAGGCCGACCACCAACGCGTGCAGCGCGGTATCGCGCGTTCGTTCCAGGTCACCAGTCTGTTTACTAATTTATCGGTTCGCGAGAACCTGCGGCTGGCGGCTCAAGGTGTACACCGGTCAGGCGCTTTCGATTGCTGGCATCCGCCAACCGGCGAACGCGCCCATGCCGATGTCGTGGATACTGCAATGGAACGCATGGGCCTGACGCGCCTGGCTGGCGTGACTGCGGGGGCATTGTCCCATGGACAGCAACGGCGGCTCGAGGTCGGCATGGCGCTGGCGGCGAGGCCGCGTGCCATTTTCCTGGACGAACCGACTTCGGGCATGGGTGTTGACGATCTCGATGAAATGAAGCACCTGATCCGAGGCTTGCGCGACGACCATACGGTGGTCCTGATCGAACACAACATGAGTATCGTGATGGATATCTCGGACACGATCACGGTCATGCAGCAAGGTCGAGTTCTGGTCGAAGGCCGGCCGAACGATATCCGCAACGATGAGCGTGTGCGTGCGGCTTACCTTGGCAACATGATCACGGGGGGCCGGGCATGAGCTTGCAGGTCGACAATATTCACAGCTATTACGGCAAAAGCCATATCCTGCAAGGGGTATCGCTAAGTGTGCCGGAGGGGTCGGTGGTCACGTTGTTGGGCCGTAACGGCGCGGGCAAGTCCACCACGCTCAAATCGATTGCTGGCGTGATTGCACCCCAGGCAGGCAGTATCCGCTTGCAGTCGCGCGACATCACCGGGCAGCCCGCGCATAAAATTGCTGCCATGGGCGTTTGTCTGGTGCCGGAGCATCGCGGGATTTTCAAGCTGCTCACGGTGGAGGAGAATTTGCGTCTGGGCGCACGCCGTCAATCGCCGTGGCAACTGGACGATATCTACCGGATTTTTCCGCGCCTGAAAGAACGTCGGCGCAATGGCGGCGGCCAATTATCGGGCGGCGAACAACAGATGCTAGCCATCGGTCGGGCCTTGATGAACCACCCTCGGGTGCTGATGCTGGACGAGCCGGTCGAGGGTTTAGCGCCCGTCATCGTCGAAGAAATCGTGGCGCAGATCAAACTGATCAAGCAGGCCGGCGTCACAATTTTGCTGGTGGAACAAAACCTGGAAGTCTGCACACAACTCGCAGATCATCACTTCATCATTGAACAAGGCGCCATTGTCTACGAAGGCACCAACGCTGCCTTTCTCGCCGATGACGCCATCAAGGATCGTTATCTTGGCGTGGGCGTATAGACCGCCGCACGCCACAAGGAAATCATCATGGAAATGGCAACTTTGGAATCCGTCAGCGCCCTGCGCGTCAATGGCGATCGCCTTTGGGAATCGCTGATGGAGCTGGCGCAGATCGGTGCCACCGACAAAGGAGGCGTCTGCCGGCTGGCATTGACTGATCTGGATCGCCAGGCGCGTGACCTCGTCTCGACCTGGGCGCGTGAACTGGGCTGCACGGTGCGCGTGGACGCTATCGGCAATATCTTTATGCGCCGCGCTGGATTGCGTGACGATCTGCCGCCGGTCATGACGGGCAGTCACATCGATACGCAACCAACGGGCGGGAAATTCGACGGAAATTATGGCGTGCTCTCTGGTATTGAAGTGCTGCGTACGCTGCACGACCATGGCATCGAGACGGAGGCCCCCATTGAAGTCGTCGTCTGGACCAACGAAGAGGGATCGCGTTTCGTCCCGGTCATGATGGGCTCCGGCGTCTATGCCGGCGCGTTCACGCTGGACCATGCCTTAAATGCCACGGATCGGGAAGGCATCTCGGTGCGGCAGGCATTGAACGACATCGGCTACAGCGGCCCGGAACCCGTAGGCGGGCGCGATGTCGCCGCCTATTTCGAGGCGCACATCGAGCAAGGTCCTATTCTCGAGGCCAAAAACATCACCATCGGTGCGGTCGCGGGCGCATTGGGTCAACGCTGGTACGACATCGTCATCACCGGCCAGGAGGCACATGCTGGTCCGACGCCGATGGAGCTGCGCCGGGATGCGTTGTTGGTGGCAGCCGATCTGATACGCGCGGTGAATCGTATTGCACTCGATCACGCCCCTCATGGTCGCGGCACGGTGGGATGCATCGACAACTTCCCCAACTCGCGCAACGTCATCCCTGGACGAGTCAGCCTGACCGTAGACCTGCGCGCGGCCGATGACGCGACGCTAGACAGCATGGCCGCCGCATTGGCGCAGACCGTAAAGGACTTGAGCGACCCCGGCAAGATAGACATCGAGTCGAAAGAGGTCGTTTACTTCCCTCCGCAACCGTTCGAGCCACGCTTGGTCCAGGCGATCCGCGATGGCGCGACCACGCTGGGATTAGATCACCTGGATGTGATCAGCGGCGCGGGGCACGATGCCGTATACATGGCACGCGTGACGCCGACCGCCATGATCTTTGTGCCCTGCAAGGATGGCATCAGCCATAACGAAATCGAAGACGCACAACCCGATCACCTGGAAGCCGGCTGCAACGTGTTGCTCCACGCCATGCTGCGCTGCTGCGGCGCGGTGCGTAGTCCAGCCGCAATCCCGGCCGATTAACCGCACAACCTCAGTATTGAAATTCCCGCCACACCGAACCGAGACGCCGTAAATGAAAGTCCTGATCGCCCGCATGAACCACGAGACCAACACGTTCTCGCCGGTCCCGACGCCGCTCTCGTCCTTCGGTAACGATGGCCCAACCTATGGCGCTGAGGCCTACGCAGAGAACAAGGGCAAGCGCACGGCGATGTCCGCGTTCATCGATCTGGCCGAGGCCCGGGGCGCCGAACTCGTCACGCCCGTATCCGCCACGGCCTACCCTAGTGGGCGGGTAGACGCCCAGGCCTATCAACAGATCTGCGATCGCATCGTCGCCGAGGCGGCGGGCTGCGATGCCATTTTGCTGGATCTGCATGGTGCAATGGCTGTCGAAACGACTGACGATGGCGAAGGCGATTTGCTCGAACGCGTGCGGGCCGCCGCGCCCGGTGCACCCATCGCGGTCGCGCTGGATCTGCATGCGAACGTGACGCAAAAAATGATCGATCACGCCAACGTCATCATCAGCTTTAAAACCTATCCCCATATCGACATGTACGAAACCGGCGAGCATGCAGGCCGCCTGCTGTTCGATAGCATCGATGGCAAATGCCACCCTGTGCTTGCCTGGCGCAGCTTGCCGCTGGTGTCGCACACCCTGCGCAGCAACACCGCCGAAGGCGCCATGCGCGACGCCGTGCAGGCCGCGCGCGACGCCGAAGCGGCCGGTACGCCGGGCGTGTCGATTCTGGCGGGCTTTGGTTTGGCCGACATTCCAAACCCCTGCGTCAGTGTGGTGGTAGTGGGTGACGGCGACATGGCCGCCGCGGACCTTGTGGCGGCAGAGCTCGCCCGCACAATCTGGGATGAGCGCGAAGGGTTCCTCTACAACAGCGAGCCGCTGTCGCAATCGCTGGCACGCGCAAAAGCGTTGGCTGAGACCGCCGACAAGCCGGTATTACTGCTGGACCATGGCGACAACTGCATGAGCGGTGGCACCTGCGACACGATGGACGTACTGATGGCGGCCTTGGAAGCCGGTCTGACAGGCATCCAGGCGGGACTGTATTGTGATCCCGAGGCCGTGCAGATCTTGGCCGATGCGGGCATCGGCGCAACGGTGGAATTGCCGGTAGGCAACAAGCGCCCTATTGCAGAGATCGGCCGCGATACGCCGCCTGTCACTCTACGCGGCACCGTGCGCGCCGTGACCAATGGCGAGTACGTGATCACCGGCCCGACCTACACGGGACAGTTGGCCTGCATGGGCCGCAGCGCGGTGCTGGATATCGGCGCCGCGCAACTTGTGTTGACCGAACGCACCCACGAACCCTGGGACCTGGGCGTGTTCCGCAGCATGGGCCTGGAGCCCACGCAAGCCAAGTTCATACTCGTGAAATCGCGCATGTATTGCCGGCCGGTGTTCGTGCCGATTTCCTCGGCACTGATCGAATGCGACAGCCCGGGCGTGACGAGCTCGGACTGGACGCTGTTCGACTTCAAGAAACGCGCGAAACCCATGTTCCCGCTGGAGCCCCTGGACAAGAACGCCTACGATCCCGTCACAGGCAAGCTCTCAGCGTGATGATGCCTGCGTAACCAACCGACGCTGTCAGGCCGCAGCCGCAACTGCAGCCGCAGCCGCGGCGTCGGCGGCCTCTTTCGCCTTTCTCAATCGCGTCTGCTCTTGCACGGCCAATACTTCCTCGGCGGGCAGCGATTCGAACACCGCGATCGACTCAACGTGCCCCGTATGCGGGAACATGTTGATCACGCCCGCGCTCTTGAGGACGTAGCCGCCTTCGTGCGCCATGATCGCGGCATCGCGAGCGAGCGTAGCCGGGTTGCACGACACATACACGATACGGCGTGGCCGCTCTTCTGGCGTCAGCAACGCCAAGGCCTGGGCCACGGCTTGCGCACCCTCGCGTGGCGGATCGATAAGCATCCGGTCGAAATAACCAAGTCCGCGCAACCATTCGACATCCACCTCAAAGAGGTTCAGCGTCGCGAAGCTGGTTCGTTCCGCGAGCCCGTGACGCGAGGCGGCGTCGAGCGCGCGATCCGTCAGGGCCTTGCTGCCCTCCACGCCCACTGCCTCGCGGCACTGCGTGGCCAAAGGCAATGTGAAGTTGCCCAGGCCACAGAACAAATCCGCGACACGGTCGGTGGGCTGCACCTCTAACAGCATCAAAGCACGCGCGACCATGGCGCGATTGATGGCGTGATTGACCTGTGTGAAATCCGTTGGCCGATATGGCATACGCAAGCCGAACTGCGGCATCGTATAAGCCAATGCGTCTTCGTCGGCACGTTCCAGCGCATGGACCGTGTCCGGGCCTTTCGGCTGCAGCCACCATTGCACCTGATGCTTTGCCGCGAAGGCACGCAAGATAGCGATGTCGCCGTCGGTCAGTGGCTCCAGATGACGCAGCACCAGGGCTGTCACGCCCTCGCCCAACGCCACTTCGATCTGTGGCATACGGTCGGGCTTGGACATGGAGCCGATCATCGCGCGCAAGGGCAACAACAGATCGCTGACATGCCTGGGCAACACGTGGCATTCGCGAATATCGGCCACGTAGCTGCTCTTGCGCTCGTGAAAGCCGACGAGCACACCGCCCTTTTTAGGTACCACGCGCACGGACAGGCGCGCGCG
Organism: Bordetella sp. 15P40C-2; assembly: GCF_009763235.1. NCBI lineage: Bacteria > Pseudomonadati > Pseudomonadota > Betaproteobacteria > Burkholderiales > Alcaligenaceae > Bordetella > Bordetella sp. 15P40C-2. Next base: position 38,807 of record NZ_WSJA01000042.1, on the reverse strand, counting down.
ATAACGGTAGCCCCAGGTCGGGCCATGCAGCGGCGGCAACATGCGCTGCGGCCGCAGTTTACCCACGTGCCAGAATCCGTCTTCCAGCGCGCGCTGTTTGATCGCGACCTGGGCGGTGGGCTCCAGGTGCTGCATGGCACAGCCGCCGCACACCCCGAAATGCGGGCAACGCGGCGCAACGCGCAACGATGAGGGTCGCAGAATTTCCGCCACGCGGGCGATTTCATACGACGGTTTGCGCCGCACCGTATCGGCGGTGACGCGTTCATTGGGCAAGGCGCCTTCGACGAAAACCACCTTGCCGTCGCGGCGCGCGATTCCCCGGGCCTCGAGGTCCAGGGACTCGATATTCAGTACTTCGGCCATTTCTAGTGCAATCCAGGCTGATTTGGGCAACCGGGCATTGTAAAAGAGGAAGCCAAAGCCTGTCTGGCGCGTCCCCGTTAAACGCGCCCCGCGCTTAAACCCGGATTAAAACTCGCGCGACAGCGAGGCGACGGCGCCCAGGCGTCCCGACGGGTGACCATTCTTGGTGGGCAGCCAGTTGTCCTTCGATGCCCCCACCGCGGCCAGACCCACGACCCAGCCATTCAGATCCTTGGTCACGCCGAGCTTGTAGTCCACATAATGGCCGATGTCGTTGCCGTCCATGTCCACTTGCTTTTTCAGCTTTTGATAGCCGACGTGCGCGACCAGGCCCCAGCCATTGCCCAGATCGAACTCGGCCGTGCCGTCCAGATACCAGGTACCCTTGCTATCCGGGGTGCTGAAGAAATCGCTGGGCGTGTAGGAATACTTCAACGAATAGCCGCCGTGGCTCAAGCCGATATAAAGATCGGTGTTGTTGTACGCATGGCCCTTGGGCGACTTCGAGCCCGGATAGTAGTAGTAGAGGACGCCGACATCCAGGTCCAGGCCGCTGTCACCCAACGCGCCCGTCCAGCCACCATAAAAGTCCATTTCCAGGTTGCCGTCTGGGAACACGTAATCGGACACGTTGGAGTTCCAGTTACCCAGATAGAAGCCCGAGGTGTGGCTCAGATCAAAACCCAGTTGTGCGGCGGGCCGGAAGTTCGTCTGCGAGTAGCCCCGGAAGCGGTAGTCACTGACAATCGCGGCGTTACCGCTCAGCGAGAAACCCGCTCCCAGGTCCGTAGATTCTGCATGGGAAATCGAGGCAAAACTGGCCGATAACACAAAGGGCAAGGCAAGCAGCGTGCGTTTCATGGTGCGAATCCTGTGCGCATTTAAAAGGGATGACGGCGCGATGCCGTTTTTCTAATCGCCGGGATGCGCATCGAATGCTGCATCCTGGTGTATGCCTCTTAAAGCAGTATCCGTGCCAACTTTTAAGCCATGCGCGTGGGGTGTCGGTCCTTGGGACAAGGTACCTCTCAAGCACCACAGCAGTGCAGCAGCGCACCGGCGGGCGCACGAAAACAATGCGCAGTTTGTGACCACGCCCTGCCTTGGGGCATCGGGCAAGCACGCCTGCGGCGCAAAGAAAAACCACGCGGGCTCGCGCCTCGCGTGGTTAATCGAATCCGACGGCGGCGGGGCCTTGCACCCCGCTGCGCATCGCGACGTTGGCCTTAGTTAGCCGGGGTGGCGGGAGCAATCTGCTTCGCGCTTTCCGCTTGACCGCTACGCGCGGCCTCGCGTTTGGCTTGACGCTCTTGCTTCTTGGCCTTGAGCGCTTCCATCTTTTCCTGGCGCGCCTTGACCCACTCGGTTACCTGCTTCTGTTGGTCGGCATTCAGGGTGTCCCAAGCGGCCAGCCACTTACCACGCACCGTGTCGGATTGTTTGTGGAATTCGGCCTTTTGAGAGTCTTGTTCGGCGACCAGGGCGCGCGGGTCGAGCTTGCCGCTCTTGATCTGGTTGTCCAGCAATTGGTGGCGTTGGCCACGGCTCTCGCGCATCGATTTGAACAGATCGCCTTGGGCTTGCTTAGCTTCATCGAAGGCAGCTTGCTGCTCGGCATCGAGCTTCAGCGACTCGACTTGCTGCTTGGACAAGGGACCCACGCCCGGCACCATGACCGCATCACGCATGGCGTGACCATGATGATGCTTGCCGTGATGCCCATGGCGATGTTGGCCAGCTTGCTTGCCATCATGGTGTTTGGCCTGTGCCGTGGTCGGCTGCGGATCGGGGGCCGCTATCGCCGTGCCGGATACACCGGCGGCGGCAACGATGAAACCCAGGGCAGCCAGAGAAGAACGGATCGCGATTCGGGACATATTGGTCTCCTTAATGAGGTGAACGCGAAGCCATTGTCGGCTCAGACCCGTTACGCGCCGATTTCGAATCCGCCGCGAATATTTCAGTCGATTGCGTGCCGCTCAGGCGTCCCAGGCGGTCATGTATTCCCGCCAATGCGCGGCGTCACTTGCCGATAAGGTCTCGCGAACCAGATCCACCTCGGCCTGGTAGGAGACAGCATCCAATTCGCCGCGCAGCAAGCGAAACCGGCAATACACCAACCAGGTGTTGACCACATCGGTCTCGCAATACGCGCGGATTTCATCGGCACGCCCTTCCTGCCATGCGGGCCAGACCTGGCTACCATCCATCCCCAGTTTGCCCGGGAAACCGCAGAGCTTGGCCAATTCGTCCAAGGGTGCATTGGCCCGCCCGTTGTACTTCGCCAGCAAATCCATCAGATCGATATGTCGATTGTGATAGCGGCTGATGTAGTTGTTGTATTTGAAGTCGCGGTCTTCGTCACCGAGATCCCAATATCGGGGCGCCGCGACACCATGAATCAGGCTGCGATAGTGCAACACGGGCAGATCAAAACCCGATCCATTCCAGCTGACCAGACGCGGTGTGTAGTGATCGATGATCTTGAAAAACTGGTGAATCAGCGTGGCTTCCGAATCGCCAGGCTGCCCCAAGGTTTTCACCCGAAAGCCTTTTTCATCCCGAAACACGCAACCGATGACGGCAATGCGCTGAAGATGCAGCGGCAGAAAATCATGTCCGACGGCCTCGCGGCGCGCTTGAAACGCGCGTTCCGCGACCTCGCCATCGGGCACGTCCGCGCCCCAGCCGTTGAGCTTGCGCAGCCCATCGACATCGGGGAGCGTTTCCAGGTCAAAGACCAGCGTCGGTGTCATCGCGCAGGCAGATACTGCAGCGGGTCTACAGGCGTACCTTGGCGGCGGATCTCGAAATGCAGCCGTGGCGAGGTGGTGTCGCTTTGGCCGATCTCGGCGATCTTGGTGCCGCGCTTGACCGCTTCGCCGGTTTTTACGAGCAAGGTCTGGTTATGCGCGTAGGCCGTGATAAAGCCGTTATCGTGATTCACGATGATCAGGTTGCCCAGGCCACGCACGCCATTGCCGCTATACATGACTTTGCCATCGGCGGCGGCGACGACCGGAGCGCCCAGCGCCCCACCGATATCGATGCCTTTGTTCGCCGTGGTGAACGTCTGAATAATCGGGCCGTTGGCCGGCCAACCCCAGCTAATGAGATTGGCGTCGGCAGCGCGCGGCTTGGACGGTGTCGCGGGCGCCGGAATGGTCGCCGTGGGCGTCGTGGCGGTGTTGCCGGTCGGTGCGGTCGTGCCGCCAGCAGGAGGCGTCGTATCGGTCGCGGAGCCCGTGGACGGCGTGGTGGGCGACACGACAGGCGATGGCGTGGCCGCCGGGCCCGAGGTCGACGCGCCGGAGGTCGAGCCGGCGACGGCGCCAGTACTAGCGCCGGGTCCCAGCCGGAGCACTTGTCCCACGTTCAGCTGATTGGCGTCACTGATGTTGTTCCATTGGCGCAAGTTCTGAATGCTCACGCCATGGTTACGTGCGATCTGAAAAAGCGTATCCCCAGGCTTGACGACATACGTACCGCCAGGAGCGGCCGTACCGCTGGTCGGCGGCTGCTTGGACAAATCCACCACCGGCGCGCGGCTGTTGGGCGTCGACGAGCAACCGGTGATCAGTGCCAGACCTAGGACACCGGACACCAACAAAACGCGTCGGGACGACGACATCCGGGGTATAGCAAACGTGGTCAGTGGCAACTGCCCGTTGAGCATGTAATTCTCCTGTCGCTCAAGTTTGAATGCCGGCTCGCAAAGGCACGAACCGTACTGCTTCTAATTCGGTGCGCTTCCAACTGGAAGCGCCGGTGCGCTCGATCAATACCAGACGCTGATGCGTGTCGCCCTCGGGCGCGATCAAGCGTCCGCCGGGTGCTAACTGCGTCAGCAGTGCTTGCGGAATCGCCAGCCCAGCGGCAGCCACAACGATAGCATCGAACGGCGCCAAACTCGGCAAGCCTACCATGCCATCGCCATGGATGAGCCGTACTCGGGTCGCCAGACGTAAGGCGCGCAGGTTTGTGCGCGCCATTTCGAACAAACCGCGGATACGCTCGATGGCATGCACTTCGCGGATAAGTTGCGCTAACACGGCAGCCTGGTAGCCGCAGCCCGCGCCGACTTCGAGCACGCGCGCAGGCGTGCGGTCCTCGCACACGGCGGCAATCATACGGGCCACTACCCAAGGCTGCGAGATCGTCTGAGAATGCCCGATCGGCAGGGCCGCATCCTCATAAGCGCGACTTGCCAGCGCTTCGTCCACAAACACATGACGCGGCACGGCCGCCATCGCGTCCAGTACCCGCTCGTCGCTGATGCCCTGGGCACGTAGCCGTTGCACCATAGCCTGCCGCAGACGGTCCGAGCTCAAGCCTGGATTCGCGGCGGGGTTAGCGGGCGTGCTGGACGGCGCGGGTCGCGAGAGAACCGCGGGCGAAATGCGGGTATTACTATTCGTGGGAGTAAAGCCTGCGACGGACGTCACGCCGCCCGAGGTCCGGCGGCGATCCGGCGCAGGCACGGACCCAAAGGGATTTACGGGTTTGCGCATAATGGATCCGCCCATTCGCGCAATTCATCCAGCTGGCTGTGCTGCGTCAAATCGAGACGCAACGGCGTAAGCGAGACTTTGCGCTGCGAGATGGCATGAAAGTCCGTGCCCGGCGAAGCGTCCGCGGCCAGCCCCACCGGCCCGATCCAATACACCGTGTCGCCATAGGGCGTGGTGGAGCGTACAACCGGCTCGGAAGGATGACGCTTACCCAGGCGTGTCACTTGCCACCCATCGATCTGCTCATAGGGCAGACAAGGGATATTGACGTTCAGCAAGACCGGGGGAGCCAGGGGCTGCGCGATCTGGCGTTCGACGACCTGCCGGGCGATACGCGCGGCGGCATCGATATGTTCCCAGCCCTTTTCGACCAGGGAAAACGCAATCGCGGGGATTCCAAACAAGTAAGCTTCGGCAGCCGCGGCCACCGTGCCGGAATACAGCGTGTCGTCGCCCATATTGGCACCATTATTGATGCCAGACACGACCAAGTCGGGGCGGGATTCCATCAAGCCGGTGAGCGCCACGTGGACGCAGTCGGAGGGCGTGCCATTCACGCACACAAAGCCGTTCGCGGCGGTTCTCACCGTCAGCGGCCGGTTCAGAGTCAACGAGTTCGACGCCCCACTATGATTCGTTTCTGGGGCCACGACGGTGATGTCGCCCAGCCCTTGCAGGGCTTCTACCAGCGCTTCGAGGCCTGGAGCAGTGTAGCCATCGTCGTTCGACACCAGTATTCGCATTGGGCACCCAGAATTAACACAGCAAGGAAAACGCGGTCGATTGTACCGCCGATGATCCGAAATCCCGCGCCCCATGGATAACCCGGGACGCGTCCAGACGCCGCGCGCGGTAGAATCCGCAGCCACGACACTCTATGCAACGGATGCTCTCTCATGGTGCACACTGCCCCTTCCACCCTGCTCTGCGCCGCGTTGATTGGCCTGGCCTACCTGATCGGTTCGATTCCGTTCGCCGTGGTGGTAAGCAAAGTCATGGGATTGCAGGACCCCCGCAAGTACGGCTCGGGCAATCCGGGCGCGACCAATGTATTGCGCTCTGGCAACAAGGCAGCGGCGGCATTGACGTTAATCGGTGATGCGGCAAAGGGCTGGTTTGCGCTCTGGCTGGCGCAAACGCTCGCGCCGGGACTGTCGTGGACGGTGTACGCGCTGGTGGCCCTGGCCGTTTTCCTGGGGCACCTGTACCCGATCTTTTTAGGCTTTAAGGGGGGCAAGGGCGTCGCGACAGCGCTGGGAGTGCTGCTGGCGGTGCACCCGATGCTGGCATTGGCCACGGCGGCCACCTGGATCATCGTCGCGGTGTTCAGCCGCTATTCTTCGCTCGCGGCCCTGGTGGCGGCATTCTTTGCGCCGGTCTACTACGTGTTCGGCTCAGGCGTAGCCTGGTATGCGCAGGCGCCCGTAGGCGCTGCGTTGGTTCTGATTACCGTGTTGCTGTTCTATCGTCACCGCGCCAATATAGGCCGCTTGATGTCAGGCACGGAAAGCCGGATCGGGTCTAAAAAGAAATAAGCACCGTGGCAATCCGTCAGGATGGCACGCAGACGTCGGCCAGATCCCAGCGTGGGCGCACGGTAAACGCGTGCACGCCGGACTTCAAATCCACCAGACCCGCCTTGACGCGTTCGGCAGCGGCGAAGGCAATCATCGCGCCATTGTCGGTGCATAAGGCCAATGGCGGGAAATACGCCTTGCCGCGCAGAGGACGCAAGGCATCGGCCAGCTGTGCACGCAACAGCTGATTGGCGCCCACGCCACCGGCCACGACCAGACGCTTGAGCCCCGTTCTGCGTAATGCCTTGATCGCCTTCGCGACCAGCACGTCAACGATCGCGGCTTGCGTCGCGGCAGCCAAATCGGCGCGGGTTTGATCGTCGAGCGACTGCCCCGCCCGTTCGGCTTCCTTGACCTTGGTCAGCACAGCGGTTTTCAGGCCGCTAAAGCTGAAATCCAGATCGCCGCTATGCAGCATGGGGCGCGGCAACGTAAACCGGCGCACATCGCCTTGCGCGGCCATGCGAGACAACGCGGGGCCCCCGGGGTATCCCAGGCCCAACAGTTTGGCCGATTTATCGAAGGCCTCGCCCGCCGCATCGTCGAGCGTCTCGCCCAATAATTCATAGCGGCCCACGCCATCGACGCGCATGAGCTGGGTATGCCCGCCGGATACCAGCAGCGCGACGAACGGGAATTCCGGCCGCGGCGTGTCCAGCAAGGGAGAGAGCAAATGCCCCTCCAGGTGATGGACCGGAATCGCTGGCAGTCCGCGCGACCACGCGAAGGACTGGGCGACGCTCGCACCAACCAGCAGAGCGCCAGCCAAGCCCGGCCCTGCCGTATAGGCCACCGCGTCGATATCGTCGAGCGTCAGGCCGGCCTCTTCCAACACCTGGCGCGCCAATGGCACGGCGCGCCGTATGTGGTCACGCGATGCGAGCTCGGGCACCACGCCCCCATATTCCTGGTGCATGGCGATTTGCGAATGCAGGGCGTGCGAAAGCAGTCCGCGCTCGGTGCATACGGCTGCAACCCCCGTTTCATCGCACGAGCTTTCAAAACCTAGAATGATCATGGTCGCGAGTTTACATCTGGTGCGAAAATGTCGGATTGTTGATCCTACAAAAACCTTAACCGGGAACCCTGCCATGCTGGAGAAGCTATTCAACCTGCGCGAACACGGTACGAATGCGCGTACCGAGATCGTCGCGGGCCTGACGACGTTCTTGACGATGTCGTACATCATTTTCGTCAATCCCAATATCCTTTCCTCTACCGGGATGGATCGCGATGCGGTTTTCGTCGCGACGTGTCTGGCGGCGGCGTTGGGTTCGTTCATCATGGCGTTCGTGGCGAACTGGCCCATCGGCATGGCACCCGGCATGGGCTTAAACGCGTTTTTCGCGTTCACCGTCGTTCAGACCATGGGGTATACATGGCAGCAGGCGCTGGGCGCGGTATTTATCTCCGGCGTGATCTTTCTTGTGCTGACGATGACCGGTATCCGCGCATGGCTGATCAAGGGGATTCCGCACTCATTACGTAGCGCGATCGCCGCCGGCATCGGCTTGTTCCTGGCCATCATCGCACTGTCCTCGGCCAAAATCGTAGTGCCGCATCCAGCGACGATGGTGACGCTGGGCGACCTGCGCGAGCCCGCGCCGCTCTTCGCCATCCTCGGGTTTTTCATTATCGCGGTGCTGGACGCTTTGCGCGTGCGTGGCGCGATTTTGATCGGCATCATCGCCGTTACCGTGCTGTCGATGCTGACGGGTCACAATTCCTTCCACGGCATTATTTCGCCCCCGCCGACCTTGGCGCCGACGTTCATGCAAATGGACATTGTGGGCGCGCTGCACACGGGTTTCGTGCATGTGATTCTGGTGTTTGTCCTGGTGGAGGTGTTCGATGCGACGGGTACCTTGATGGGTGTGGCCAAGCGCGCCGGACTTGTGCAGGAAAATCGCCCTAGCCGACTGGGACGCGCGCTTTTCGCCGACAGCACGGCGATTGTGGCTGGCTCGATGTTGGGTACGAGCAGCACCACCGCCTATGTTGAAAGCGCCTCGGGCGTGCAGGCTGGCGGCCGCACCGGCATGACGGCCTTGGTGGTCGGCGTTCTGTTTCTTGCCGCTCTCTTTATTTCGCCGCTGGCGGGCTCGGTGCCGGCTTATGCGACTGCGCCTGCCCTGCTGTATGTCGCGGGCCTGATGATGCGTGAACTGATCGACATTAATTGGGACGACGTGTCCGAGGCGACGCCGGCCGCGCTGACGACGCTGGTCATGCCGTTTACGTATTCCATCGCCAATGGCTTGGCGTTCGGCTTTATCAGCTACGTGGTGCTCAAGACCTTTACCGGCAAGTTCCGCATGATTCACGCGGCGACCTGGCTGGTGGCCGCGCTCTTCGTTATCCGGTACGCGTTTTTCCCGGGTTAACGGCCGCTGGGCCGGGGTGCCCGCGACGCAATGTCGTGGCGCCCCCCCAGCCTCGGCCCTGGAGCGCGCCGTAGGCTCGGAGCGCGCTTCGCCTCCATCGGCTTAGCTAGTCTTTCGCAGCGCATGGGTCTTAACGGCCCCTCCTCAGCGCCTCGTCTTCATCCCCTACCTCCTCCATGACCGCTCACCGCTTCGAATGCGGGCGTGCGCGGTTGCACCTTTTTAATAAATTCGGGTTAACCCTCAGCTTTTCGGGAACTTTTCCTTTTTGCGCCCAGTCAACGGTATGTCCGCAATCACGGCACTCAGACGTTGAAGCCGCGTCTCGCTTGGCCACGCAGGACAACCTTCGTACTTGCCCCTGCGTTTGCATGCGCATCATCACAGAAAAGGAGAACAACAAATGAACCGCGAAAAACTGTTGATGACCCTAGAGACTCTGGCCCAGTCTCTCGACGCGACGGCCCTGGTCGATACCATCCGGCACACTCACCCCACGGATTTGGTCGAAGCGCTGGATGTGCTCCCTGACGAGGAAATCGTCGAACTGTTGATGAAGCTTCCCGCGCAAGATCGCGCGGAGCTGTTTTCGCATTTCCCAGATCATCGCCAGGATGTCCTGCTGCGCGTAATGCCCCGGGATTCGATTGTGCAACTCTTTGAGCAGATGCCATCGGACGATCGCGCCGACCTGTTCAACCGCCTGAGCGAAGAAGCCAAGCAGAAACTCCTGCCGGCGCTGGCAAAGGTCGAACGCGACGATATTCTCAAACTGGCTTCCTATCCCGAAGGCACCGTCGGCTCGGTCACCAACTCGGACTATGTATACGTATCGCCAGACATGAGCGTGGCCGAAGCGCTCGCGCATGTGCGCGCCACTGCGCCCAATAAAGAGACGATTTACGTCATCTACGTGGTCGACAGCGAGCAACGCCTGTGCGGTACCGTGTCGCTGCGCGAATTAGTCCTGGCTGACGAAAAAGCCCTGATCAGCGCAACGATGCGCGCGGAGCCGGTGTTCGCTCGCGCCGAATGGCCGCGCGAGCAGGCCGCGGAGATGATCCGCGACTATGACCTGTTGGCATTGCCCGTCATCAACGGCGGCGAAAGGATGATCGGTATCGTCACGGTGGACGATGCGATGGATATTGAACGCGAGCAGGATGCCACGCAGCTCGCGCGCTTTGGCGGCACGTCGTCGCTAGGCGGTCCGGATCTGGACATGATCGCGTCGCCCTTCAAACAGATGTTCAAGGTGCGTGTGTTCTGGCTGGCGATCCTGACGATCTTTGGCATCATCACCAGCACCTTCGTGGCGGCGCAAGAGGAAATCCTCTCGGAGGTCATCGTGCTCGCGGCTTTTATCGCCCCCATCATCGACATGGGCGGGAACACCGGGAGCCAGTCGGCCGCCCTGGTGATTCGCGCCATGGCGCTGGGCGACTTGAAGCTGCGCTGGCGCGATGTCTGGTTCGTCATCAAGCGTGAGCTGCCCGTGACCGTGATGCTGGGCGTGTCCATCGCGATTCTGGAGGCGGTGCTGGCGTACTTCTCCAAAGGCGTCGGCATGGATGTATTGCTGGTGGTGGGCCTGTCCATGTTCACGTGCACGGCGGTCGGCGGCGTGATCGGCGCGCTCTTGCCCTTTATCGCACGCCGTATCGGCACGGACCCCGCGACGCTGTCTTCGCCGCTGATCACATCCATCATGGATTTACTTGGCATGTTCATCTATTTCGGGTTCGCGTACGCGCTGCTTGGGGACCTGCTCAAGCCCGCGATGGGCTAAGGAAAGTCGTCAGGGCAAGGGCCGCGACGACCGCCTCGCATCCGTTTCGGCCTTCGCCTTATGGCGATGGACAAAGCCCATGAACTACAGTGGGCACGAGGCTTGCGCGCCCATCGCCATTGACTCCGACTATCAACCTGATCGACGACACGGTTGATCGCGCCCCCTTTTCATTTCGCCTATACACTTGGGCTATGGCGATCTATTTATAGATCGCTTCCTTTTTAGCGCTGTGTTTTTCCGGAGACCGCTGTATGAGTGAACTGGCCCGCGTGCCGTTTTCCGTTTTGGATCTAGCCCCGATTGTTCAAGGGGGCGACGCCGCTGGTGCGTTTCGCAATACGGTGGATCTGGCCCAACATGTCGAGCGTTGGGGCTATAACCGGTTCTGGCTAGCGGAACACCACAACATCACTGGCATTGCGAGTAGCGCCACGGCCGTGCTGATAGGCCAAGTCGCCGCGCACACCAAATCGTTGCGCGTGGGTTCGGGTGGGGTGATGCTGCCTAACCATGCGCCGTTAATTATTGCCGAGCAGTTCGGTACGTTGGAAAGTCTGTTCCCTGGCCGTATCGATCTCGGTCTGGGACGCGCGCCGGGCAGCGATGGCGCCACACAGCGCGCGCTGGGCCGCGGCCCGCGCAGTGGCTATGATTTCCCGGAATTATTGGCCGAGCTGCGTGCATTCCTGGCCCCCGCGCGCCCCGAGCAAGCCGTGCGGGCGATCCCTGGCGCGGGGCTGGATATTCCGATCTGGTTGCTTGGATCGAGCGATTTCAGCGCTCGGCTGGCGGCAGAACTTGGCCTGCCCTTTTCTTTTGCCGGGCATTTCTCGCCGGAAGGCATGGAAGCCATGCGCCTGTACCGGCACCTGTTCAAGCCTTCGGCCACCTTGTCGCGGCCGTATGCCATGATAGGCGTACCGATTATCGCGGCCGATACTGACGAACGGGCTCGCATGCTGGCGACGACCCAGCAAATGAAATTTCTATCGTTGATACGCGGCAACCGCCTGCCCCTGCAGCCGCCCGTCGAAAGCATGGACGGTCTGTGGAACGAATGGGAGCGGCAGGCTGTGCACCAAAAACTGGCCGCGTCCATCGTCGGCGGTCCGGAAACCGTCAAACAGGGGCTGGAAACCTTAATTGCGCGTACTCAGGCTGACGAGGTCATGATCGTGTCCGATTTTTATCGGCATGAAGACCGTTTGCGCTCTTACGAAATACTGGCCTCACTGAAAACAGGTAGCGTCGCTTCCTGAAACCCTACTGTAAAGGATACCGATATGAGCAATATCGTCGAACTCACCCAAGCCACGTTCCAGGAATCGATCAAGGCCGACAACACCGTCATCATCGATTTTTGGGCACCCTGGTGCGGCCCCTGCAAGGGCTTCGCTCCCGTGTTCGAGCAAGTCGCAGCCGAGCATCCGGATGTGACGTTTGCCAAGGTCAACACCGACGTCGAGCAGGAGCTGGCCGGCGCGTTGGGCATTCGTTCCATTCCCACCATCATGGTGTTCCGTGAACAAGTGCTGCTCTTTTCCCAACCGGGCGCGCTGTCGGCTGGCCAGCTGTCCGAGCTGATGGAAAAGGTAAAAGGCCTGGATATGGAAAAGGTTCACCAGGAAATCGCCGCCGCGCAAGGCGCTGGCAATGGCGGCGCCGAGGCACAGTAAGCCCGGCGAGACCGTGACGCGCTGAGCGTTACGGCAGTCTGAAGTCGCATCGATCCCCGCTGCATGAGCACTAAGGTGCTTTGATGTAGCGGGGATTTTGTTTGCCTCGCCGAATCGGACGTAACGACCCTGTTTTACAGGAACGCTCTCCTCTCCCCCGGTACTTACCAGGCACTGGATGCGAGGAGCAAACATGCACCATAAGACTCACCCCGCTTGCGCGCGACGTTGCGCGAGAACGGTCGACCGCAGAGGCGCGGGCCGTCGCGCGCCATTGACAATATCCGTCTTGATCAGCGCGCTTGCGCCTCTTTCGTTCCCGCCGAACGCAATGGGCGGGAATCCCGAGAAAGAGGAAGAAATCGAACAGCCCTCCAAGCCTGCTGACTCTCCTGCGGCTCATACCTCGTCCGCACCGCTGCACTGGCGCTTGCGTGAAGTACGCGGAGGCCTGAATAGAGACTGGGGCCTCCTCGATCCTGAGCCAGAAGGCGAGACAACACCCTCTCCCCGGGGTAACTTGACGTCCGATCCACTTCCCGAGGCAAAGCGGCAACGCCATGCGGGACGAAGCTTGCCTTCATTGTCGGACGTAGCGGAAAGGCGGGACGATGCCCAGCCGCTGCCGCGTTACTTGAGTGTTCAGCAACCAGCCGCTGATGATCCAGCGCTCAACGCGATGGCGCACGACCACGGACTTTTCTCTACGCTGCAAAGCCTCATCGCTACGCCTTCCACATCTGGGTCCTCACGATCGGAACCCGATACAGCCGATGCGGCGCACGTGTCTCCGCAAACTCCCCCCGCGGCTCGGCCTCACCAGGTCTCTACACCGTCAAGCACCCATACCACTAAAACGCACGGGCAGCTGCCGAAGACATTTGACGCGCTGATTCGTGAGGCGGAGCGTAGCACACGCCACCTTGCCATGCCTTACTCCCCGGCCGCCTTGCCGAATACTACGAATGACGAACAGAGAATCGACGCACACGTGAAGTACGCGATGGCGCGAGAGCACCACATGTTTGCCAAGCTGGGCCAACTCTTGAGCCCCCCGCCGCAACCTCCGACCTTGACACAGGAGCAGTTGGCCTACCAAGCAAAGCGCCGAGCAGAACTGCAGGAGCGAATAGACCGGATACTCGCGTCTAATAACATACTCGACCCCGACGCCTCGCCGCCCGACGCCGAAGCGTCAATACGTGCGACGGTCGCTGCCCAACGCCCCACCATTGAAGTCACAACCTCTGCCTCCGGACCCGGTGACGCTGGACCCGGGCCGGCGCTGACGGGCGCGGGCCCATTCGGACCCAACCGTGGCGCCGACGGCCCGGATGACGACGCTGACGATGCCGGTGTTGCCGATAACTCTCCACTCCCGGCACAAGCCCCGCCCTATGTCGAACCCAGCATGGTCAACGATCAGCAAACTCACGCCATGGACTCTGTCGATAACGGCGCGGGAGGCGCGGCCGGCGCCTTGAATGGCCGGATACTGGGAAGCCTGGGTGCGTTGGCAGCAGCGCATGGTAATCAAGAGCGATGGCTCGTTTATGGCGCGGCCTTGACCACGGCTTATGTGGTGGCAACCGAAACGTCCATGGGCGGTTATATCGCCCAAGGCGCCTCGGACGCCTGGTCCAGAGCCCGGGGCTTATGGGACAGTCCGTTGGCACCATCCGTAAATTCACCGGCGACCGGGGGAATCGGGGACACGACGCCGCAGGATACGCCATCCGCCGCCGAATCGGACGGGGCACCGCAGAGCATCGAACCGTTGGAGTCGCAAGCGCAGGCCCAAGATAATGCGCCCGACCCTTCAATGTCACCCAGTACCCATATCAGGCTTGCGGAATCCAGGCATCTGTCCCAGTTCCTTGATCAGGGCAATGACACTTGTCCCGCTGGCCCATCGGACGCGCCATCGCCGAATGCTTCGCAGAATCCATCCCCGCCGTCCCCGCCATCCATGCCGCCGGGGCACGACGACATAAGTCCTTCGGAAGACGATGGCAGTCTGCCCGAGGACGGCTCCGAGGCTGGCTCAGAGCCGGATCCGGATGCTGCTGCAGGCACGACATCGGATCAGGCTGGCAAACCCAATCAGCAGGCGTACCCTCATGTCACAGAAAACCTGAAGCCGTCTGAAAACGAAGAGGACCCGGATACGTCCAAAGACCTTGCCGAGCAAAGCGAACCAGTCCCCCCAAGCGAAGAAACCGAACAAACCGCGCAATACGAGGCCGAGCCAACCCACGCGTCGTTGCTGGCCAATGAGCCGCCGGTCGCTTCGCGGCCCGTTGTCGTCTACCCGCAGGCCGGGACGTATGTTTCCAACGCCTGGGCCGCGAACACCATGTTCCAAATGACGTTGCTCGGCCGCTCTGAAGCCGCACGTGGGGGCAGCTTGGGCGGGCAATCGAACGGCGCGTGGGCGATGTATGCGGGCTCACGTGGGCGTCTTCGAGACGATTCCGGCAAGTTGGCGACCCAAGGCGACAAAAACTCGGTGTTAATGGGGTTTGATCTGATGACGCGCAACACGCCGGGCGGCCAGTTCAAGGCGGGTTTATTCGGTGGGTACGGTCATTATTACGGTCTGACGCGCTCAAGCGATGTCGCATACACCAGTCGGGGACGTGTAGACGGTCACGGTGTGGGTGCATATGCAGCCTACGTCAATAATCCTGCGTCCCATCACGGACTGTATCTGGACAATTGGGTCCTGTGGAACCGGTTCGACAATCGGGTGCGCGGTGGCGACGCGATCTCGGATCGCTATCATTCGAAAGGATTCACCGCCTCGACCGAGCTAGGCTGGCGGATCAAGCTGGCAGAGCGCAACAACGTGAGCTTTATGCTGCAGCCCCGTGCGCAATTGATTTATCAAAACGTGCGCGCGCCGGGGACGCACGGCACAGACGGCACCCCGGTAGAGATCGACAATGCCTCGCGCTGGCAAACCCTGATCGCCGTTCGTGCCGCCGCGCGTGTCAATACGGGATATGCGATCGCCGTGACCCCTCACGTCGAGGCGAGCTTTTGGCACACCACCAAAGGCTACCGGGTGCGTATGGAAGACGCAACGACTCAGATGAACAGCGGCCGCAATATCGCTCAGTTAAAGCTCGGCGTCCAAGGTCAACTCACACGCAACTTGTCGGTGGACCTCGGGGCGTTCCATATGATCGGTCAGCGCGGGTTCAAGGAAACCGGCGGAAATATCGTTGCGACGTATCGATACTGACCGATAGCACACTGCAGTGTAAGCGCAAGAATGATGTCCGGATGGCAGGGGTAGATGCGCCGCTGAAGCTCCTGCCAAACACCCTAACTCACGTCCCAGGGTGAGCGGCCGCGCGTGATATCCGCCACCGTGCGCTCAAGGGATTCCAACGCCGCGCACGGTACACGTAACTGCAAACATGCTCCGTCCCCGTCGAATGTCTCGGCTTCGACGGACGCTCCAGATTGATGAATACGCGATTTGAGAATGGGCAACTCGCTATACGCGCATCGGCATGTTACCTGCCTCGTTTCGATAATGGGCATACGGGGGCCAAGGCGCAGACACTGCGCGGCGCTGCCGCCATAGGCGCGGACCAAGCCGCCAGCGCCGAGCTTGACGCCACCAAACCAACGCACCACTAGGACCGCCACGCGATCCAGGCCCTGGCCCTCGATGGCCTGTAGTATTGGCCTGCCCGCAGTCCCGCCGGGCTCGCCATCGTCATTGAAGCGATACAGCTGGCCGATACGATAAGCCCAGCAATTGTGAGTCGCCGTGGGATCACTATGCCGGGCGAAAAACGCCATGGCTTCCTCGATAGTCGCCACGGGGGCCGCATAGGCTGCAAAGCGGCTTTTCTTGATCTCTTCTTCGTAGGCGCACGGGGCGCTCAATGTGTCGCTCATGGCCGTGATTGTAGGCGAGCGCGGTAATTGGTGTCTGTGTATCGCCTCGCGCTGGCATCATCGGCTGCACTCACTCGGCCGCATTGTCATGCCCTACGCGCGTTTTAACCGCCGTGGCAGTCGGGGACTTCTTGATCCAGATAAACGTCGAACGCGACATCGCGCGCCCATTGATCGATCATGGCCGGCACCACTTTGGCCCGACGCCATTGCTGCATGGCAGAGTCCAGCCATGCCTGGGTAGCCGAGTTTTCCGCTAAGAGCCACACGCGTTCGCTATGCGCGCCTTCGGGTGCCAAGGTGGAAGAAAATTTCTTCCATTCGGGGAATTCCATCAAAGGCTGCCAGGTTACGTCGTCGATCACGCCGACGTCGCAATCGCCTTCGCGCACCGCCACCAGTGCGTCCGAGGGCACGCGGTAGGTGCGTACCTGCGCTCCCCATTGTCGAGCCAGCGCCTGCGCCTGAAACGCCGCCGTGGACATGCAAACAGTCTTGCCTTGAACATCGCGCCAATGGCGCAGCGTGGTGTCGCTGCGGATCACTGCCTTGGGACGCGCGCGATAACCGGTAGCGACTGCCACCGTCCCCGGAACCGCTGCGGTTAACACCTGCTCATGAACCAAGGCATTTGCCGGCGGTGCGGCCAACCGATCGGCAAGCACGAGATCAACGCGTCCGCTGGCGAGCGCCGCGGCGCGGCCTGTCGGATCAACCTGCACCAACTTCACCGGCAGATTCAACTGCTGCCCAAGCCGCCGTGCCATGGCCTCGTCGAGGCGTTCGGGCGACCGGATCTTGGCTCCTGCACCGGGCTCGGGAGGCAAATACGGGATTCCCACAATGAGCTCGCCACGCGCTTGCGCTTGCGCGAAGACACCAGTCGGCGCGCCGCTGTCCTGCCCTGCGGGTGCGGCGTTGACCGACATGCCGGCAGACAGCGCGACACATAGCGCAATGCGTAGAACGGCGAGCCAGGACTGGGGGAACATAGCAATCATGAACGCAAGGTTAGCGGCAAGCAACGCACCACGCGCCGCTCGCCTGGGACTCACACGTATTGATAACGCAATAACCGATGCTTGAGATTCTCTAGAATCAGTTGATCGATCAGCGCAGCCAGGATAGCGATGACCAGAATATTCGCCATGACCCCGGTCATATCCGCGATCTCGCCCGAATAGGCGAGCGAGCGACCAAGGCCTTTGCCAAACCCGATCAACATCTCCGCCGAAATCAAAGCACGCCACGCGTTGCCAAAGGCCAGCTGCGCGCCGGTGATGAGTTCGGGCATGACGGCCGGCAGATAAACGCGTTTGATCAAGCCCCAACGCGTGGCGCCCATCACCCGCGCCGCCGACACATGCACCCGCTGCACCGATTCCGTCGCGTTCATGACGCTCAGCGCTGCCGGGAAAAACGCCGAGAGCGCAACGACCACGATGATGGGCGTACTACCAAAGCCCATCAGGATAAGAAACAACGGCACCCAGGCGATCGACGGAATCGACTGCAGAATCACGATCGCGCTGCGCAGCACCTCGCGGAAGAAGGTCAACACCGCCGCGACCAGGCCAAATCCCACACCGGCCAGCAAAGCAAGGCCATACCCTGCGCCCAGCCGGCTCAGCGTACCGAATAGCGCCTGGTGAAACGAGGTCTCGCCAATCTCGCTATACAAGCGTTCTAAAACTGCCGGCACGCCCGGCATAAGAAAGTCTGGCAATACCCAGGCTGCCGTCTGCCACAACAACAGGATGAACACCACGCCAAGCACACCGGCGAGGTGCTTGCGCATCCCTGTAACACGCGTTGAGTTACTCAAAGTTGACGCGCCTCTTGCCAGGACAAATCAATGATGCCGGAAACATCGTATGGCTTACCATCGCGCGTCTTGAGCGAGCCTTGCGCTTGCAAGATGTCGGCGATTTCCTGCATGCGCGCCGCGTCTTTGTCGGTCAGCTTGGCGGTGAAGACCTGCGTCTTGATGGCGTCGGTAATGACTTGCTCGCGCGGCATCTCGCCATGCTTTAAGGTCTTGAGCGTCGGTTCCGCGATGAAGTAGGAGGCGATGAGCTTGGAGGCCTTCTCGGGATCGTTCTTGAGCAGATCGATGGCCTCTTTTTGTGCGTCCAGGGCGGCCCAGACATCATTCTTGCGCTTTTCCAGCACTTCGCCGGAGGTGATCACCACCATGCAGGGGAACGGCCAGGACTGACCCACCTCGTAGATCTGTTTAACCGGCGAGACCAGCTGAGCGATGCGATCGTACGGCTCAAACAGGAAAGCGGCGTCCGCACGCTTGCCCACCAGCGACTGCACCGCCACGGCCGGGCTCACGCCCATGATGTTCACATCCGACGGCTGCAGGTTGCCTTCCTTGAGCACGACGCCCTTGAGCACCACATCGGCCGTGCTGCCCTCTTGCTGCGAGGCCAGCACCTTGCCTTTCAGATCGGCGATCGAGTTGATACCCGAGTCATCGCGCACGACGAGCGAGTGATAGCCCTGCTGCGCGCCGCCCACGACTTTCAGGTCCGCGCCCTTGGATGCCCAGGCCACCGCGTTGGTAAAGCCAAGCACGCCGATGTCGGCCTGACCGCCAACGATAGCCTTGATCAGGTCGGTGCCCGACTTGAATTCGATCAGCTCGGTGTCCAGGCCGGCATTCTTGTAGAAATCGCCTTCCTGCGCGACGATGGCCTGCGCGTCGTCCATCACGCGCAGATAACCGACGCGGAATTTCTCCGCGGCCATGGCCGGCGCCGCGGCGATAAGCGCCGCTGCGAGCGGCAAAGACAGCCATTGCTTCAGTTTCATGAAAGGCTCCTAGATTCGTTTTCTTAGAGTGATAGTGTTCAGTGTCGGGTGCGCAACGCTGCGGCTGAGAATGCTTTCGCAGGCGCGACCGACGGTCTTCGGATTCAGGTGTAACGGCTCGATTTCAGGGCTGGCCAGTCACTTCTGTGGTGTCTTGGTCCGTGTGGGTTGCCACATTGATGCCCAACAAACTCAGAATCTCGCGTTTTTCGGCCGCCAGATCTGACAGATCGTGAGACTTGCGCCTGTGCGTCAGGTTGAACTCGCGTAGCACCCGTGCCGGGCGAGCGCTAAAGACGACGATCCGGTCGGCGAGGAACAATGCCTCGTCCACATCGTGCGTCACCAGCAGCACGGTCGGCCGTTCCTGCTTGATTAGCTGCAGCAAGACATCTTGCAGGCTGAGCCGGGTCAGCGCATCCAGCGCGCCGAAGGGTTCATCCATCAACATCGTCTGGGGCTGCGCAATGAAGGCACGCGCCAGCGCGGCGCGTTGGCGCATGCCACCCGATACCTGCTGCGGAAAATAGTTTTCGAATCCCGCGAGACCCACGCGCGCCAGCCAAGCTACGGCTTTCTCGCGCGCCTGCGCCTTGGGAACGTTCTGAAATTCCAGGGCCAGCGATACGTTATCGCGTAAGGTCAACCATGGGTACAGCGCATGTTCCTGGAAAACCAGCGTGCGGCTGGGATGAGGCCCCTTCACCGGCTGACCATCGGCGAGGACGCGACCCTGTGTCGGAAACTCCAAGCCAGCGGCCATGTGCAATAGTGTCGATTTCCCGCAACCCGAGGGGCCTACCAGCGCGACCAGCTCGCCTGTGTCGAATTTGCTCGAAAACCCGTCCACCACGTTCAGGGCACCGAAAGTCTTGTGGACGTTTTCAAAGGTCAGCTTCATGTTGGAGCGCGCAATCAGGCATGGGATTCAGGACAGAATCCAATCTACCAACGCTCTTTATAATCACCAACTATTATTTAATAATTCCACCATAACTTTTAGAGATATAAAACGTTCGCTGGAAAATAAGACAGGCGACTAGGTTGTCCCGGTCGCCTGCCCGCGCGCCTGGCGGGGACCCCGCCGGGCGACCGCACAGTGTGGTCGTTATGCGCTAACTACTATTAGCCCTCAATGCCGCGCGAAGCCAGGTAGTCCTCATACCCACCGCGATAGTCAACCACCTCGCCGCCTGGCAGCACCTCGAGCACGCGCGTGGCCAGACCCGAAACGAATTCGCGGTCGTGCGACACGAAAATCAGCGTGCCCTGGTATTTTTCAAGCGCAAACTGCAGCGACTCGATCGATTCCATGTCCAAGTGGTTGGTCGGTTCGTCCAGCAGCAGTACGTTGTGCCGACCCAGCATCAAGCGACCGAAGGTCATGCGGTTTTTCTCGCCGCCCGACAGCACCTTCGGCGCCTTGGGCAGATCGTCCGCCGAGAACAGCAGGCGACCCAACACGGAACGAATCGATTGATCGTCGTCGCCCGGCTGACGATAGTTGCTCATCCAGTCGAACAGATTCACGTCGGTCTGCTGGAACTGATCGGAGACGTCCTGGGCCATGTAGCCCATATCGGCATTGTCCGACCATTTCAGGCTGCCGGAATCCGGCGCCAGGTCGCCCGCCAACATGCGCAACAGAGTCGTCTTACCCACACCGTTCGCCCCGATGATGGCGATCTTCTCGCCCGCATCGATCATGGCCGAGAAATCGCGAATCACCGGCGCATCGTAGGACTTGGACAACTTCTCCGCCGTCATGGCCAGACGGTGCATGACCTTGTTCTGCTCGAAGCGGATAAAAGGGTTCTGGCGCGAGGAAGGCTTGACCACGACTTGCTCGGCCTTGATGCGATCGATCTGCTTCAGACGCGACGTTGCCTGACGCGACTTGGATTTGTTCGCTGCAAAACGGCGCACAAAGTCCTGCAATTCGGCCACGCGTTCCTTGGCCTTGGCGTTGTTGGCCACCAGACGCTCGCGGGCCTGCGTGGAGGCCAGCATGTAATCATCATAGTTGCCCGGATAAATACGGATCTCGCCGTAGTCCAGGTCAGCCATGTGGGTACACACCTCGTTCAAGAAGTGTCGATCGTGGCTGATGATGATCATCGTGCTCTGATAACCGTTGAGCACGGTCTCCAGCCAGCGGATGGTGTTGATGTCGAGGTTGTTGGTCGGTTCGTCCAGCAACAGCACATCGGGGTTCGAGAACAGGGCCTGCGCCAGCAGCACGCGCAGTTTCCAACCCGGCGCGATTTCGCGCATGGGCAGCTGGTGCTGATCCACGGCGAATTCCAGGCCAAGCAGCAGTTCGCCAGCACGAGCTTCAGCGGTATACCCGTCGTACTCGGCGAATTTCGCCTCGAGTTCGGCGGCGCGCATGTAGTCGTCTTCGGTGGCTTCGGGGTTCGCGTAGATCGCGTCGCGCTCGGTCATCGCGGCCCACATTTCGGTGTGGCCCATCATGACCACGTCCAGCACGCGGTAGTCTTCGAACGCAAACTGATCCTGGCGCAGCTTACCCAGGCGCACGCCCGGCTCGAGCGACACATTCCCGGCGGAGGCTTCAAGGTCGCCGCCGATGATTTTCATGAAGGTCGATTTGCCCGAGCCGTTGGCCCCGATCAAACCATAGCGGTTGCCCTCTCCAAACTTGACGCTGACGTTTTCGAATAGAGGTTTGGGACCGAACTGGATAGTGAGATTGGCGGTAGATATCACGGCGATGTATAGGCAGGGATCGCCCGCGAGAAGCGCGGGGCTAAACCGGATAGTGTACCAAGACCGGGCGCGACTGGCAGAGACGGTGTGCGCGAGCCGCGTTGACGGGTATTTTCCTGCTATATATGGACACCGTGATCGTCGGCCGCGTCTGGGCGGGAAAGCCAATTTCGGGCGCTCCTGCTTGTCGGGCGTAGCGCCGCATCATGATCTAGCCCTGTAGACTTAAAGGAAGCCCCCCATGCTGCAAACCCTGGAAGTCGGATATGGATCTCAAACCGCCGTGGTCTGGCTGTCGCGTCCCGAGGTGCGCAATGCCCTCGACGCGCGCTTGATCGATGAGTTGATGGAAACGTTCACGACATTGGCTGCCGATGACAACGTGCGCGCCATCGTGCTGGCCGGGCGTGGCAAGGTCTTTTGCGCAGGGGCCGATCTGACCGCCATGCGGGCCAGCGCCCAAGCCAACGAAGCGCAAAACCAAGCCGATGCGATGCGTCTGGCCACCCTGCTCCATACGATCTATACCTGCCCCAAACCCACCATCGCGCGCCTGCATGGCGCCTGCATGGCGGGTGGCCTGGGGTTGGCGACTGCGTGCGACGTGGCTATCGCGAGCCGCGACACCCGATTCGCGCTGACGGAAACGCGACTAGGCCTGATTCCCTCGATGATTTCGCCGTATGTATTGCGCGCGATCGGGCCGCGTGAGGCGAGCAGATGGTTCTTGACTGCCGAAGTCTTCGACGCTGCCCAAGCATTGCGCATGGGTCTGATCCACGATGTGTGCGAGGTGGAGGATCTCGACACGCATATCAACGGCATCCTGGAAAATGTGCTGCTGGGATCTCCCAATGCATTGCGTGAATCCAAGCACTTGATTCACGAGGTCACCGGGCAGCCGATAGATGCCGCCCTGCTCGCCGACACCGCGCGGCGGCTCGCTCAACTACGAGCCAGCGCGGATGGCAAGGAAGGTGTCGCGGCCTTCTTGGAAAAAAGAAAGCCTGCTTGGGTTGCCACGGCGCAAGGCGCTTAACCCTGAACGCATCCGTTTGCCGCCTCACATCGCTACACGCGTCGAGGCGGCAATTCCGTCTTGGTCCCAGGATAACGTCACAAAAGCCAGAGCCAGCACCGCTCGCGCATTAACCGCACGAGCGAGCCCGCCTCCACACGGTCGATTTAATGCTCGTGCTCGTCAATCACGAGGTGCACCATGCCAGCCTCGGTCGCGATGCCAACCTTCTTGCCGATGGGTAGCGTCGCCTTGCTACGGATATGGCCATACGGCAATCCGGTTATGACCGGCACTTTCACCACGCTGCGCAACCATTTGATCACGGCGGGCATGTCGTAGCCGGCGTCATGCGGGGCGAGCCGGTACTCGGTGAAATGGCCGAACACGATGGCCTTCTGCTTTTGCAAAATCCCGGCCTGCCACAGCTGGGCCAGCATACGCTCCACACGGTAAGGATGTTCGGCCACGTCTTCCAGGAACAGAATCCCACCACGAATCTTGGGCATATAGGGCGTGCCCAGCAGCGACATCATCGTCGCCAGATTGCCGCCCCACAGCACACCGCGCGCATCCACCGGATCCGCATCCGAGGTTTCAAAGCTCAGGATCTCCAGTTCGCCGCGCATCAGTTCGCCGAACAATGCGGCGGTGAGGTCATCGACTTTTTTGCCGCCGAAGTCGGCGACCGCGGTGGGACCGGAATAGCTCACCGCGCCGGTTTGCGCCAACAGCGCCAGATTGAATGCCGTGAAGTCGCTCAGGCCGACAAAGCGCTTGCCGCTATCGGCCACCGCGCGCCAGTCGATCAGCGGCAAGAGGCGGCTTAAGCCATAGCCGCCGCGCGTCGCCATGACGATGGGGTATTTCTGCTTCAATGCGCGTTCGATGCCCGCGAGGCGTTGCTTTTCGGTCCCCGCGAATCGCTGGTTCACGGCGAGCGCGGCACGGTCGACCTTGGTCTTGAATCCTTCCTGTTCCAACCGTTCGCATGCCAGCGCGACAGTGGCCGGGTCGCGTACCGCTGACGAAGGCGAGATTAAATAAATGCCGCCGGCCTCTGGCCGTGCATGGTGATGGTGATGCTCGTGGTCGCACCCCTCGGCGCAATCATGGCCCGCGTGACCGTGCGCGGCTTGGGTGGATTTTTTCATTTAATGGTTTCCTTTTGACGACGCTCACGGAAAAACCTGCGCAGCACATCGCCGCAAGGTTCCGCCAGAACGCCACCGGTAACTGTCGTGTGGTGATTTAACTGCGCCAGCGCGCCGACATTGAGCACGCTGCCACAGGCGCCTGTCTTGGGATCACTGGCGCCGTAGACCACACGGGCCAGACGCGCATGCAGCATCGCACCGATGCACATGACACAAGGCTCGAGCGTCACGTACAGCGTGATTCCAGGAAGACGATAATTTTCCAGATGTTTGGCGGCCGCGCGCAGTGCGACGATTTCTGCGTGGGCGGTGGGATCGCTGTCAATGATGGTGCGATTGCATCCGGCACCTAACACTTGACCTTGCGCATCGACGACCACCGCGCCCACGGGGACTTCGCCCAGCCGCCACGCGGCTTCGGCCTGCTCTAGCGCCAGGGACATGAAATAGGTGTCGGTGGGCACGCTGGTCAACACTTCATCAACCACGATACACCCGCGATTTCAACGCCACGCGCGCGGCCAGACTGGTCACGGCCTCTTCCAGCCATTGATAGAGTTCGGCATCTTCTCCATAGCGTGCCTGATTCAAATTCGACACCCGGCCTTCTTCGATAAACCCCCACGCGCGGCTGCGTTTGTCACGATGCTTTGGGTCCCACACACCAAACGCATAGCCACCGGCTCGCCGGATGAGGGAAAAACAAGGAATATCGGTATAGCCATCGCCCACGAAGATCATCTGGTCAAACGGGACGCGCAGCTTGTCCTCGGGCACCTTGCGATTGACTTCGAATGGCTTATTGCGAAACTCGCGCCCGATGATGCCTTTTTGGATATGAAAGAGATAGCGCGTCTTGTCGGTGAAGCTCACGAGGCGCCGGGGAAACGCGATGCCGCCATCGTCGCCATAAACGAACTCGGATGCCCAGATCTCGGTGAATTCGTGGGCGATTGGCGTGGAACGCACGACATCGCCAATGCCGCTGGAAATCAGATAGAACTCCAGGCGCACCTGAGGATGCTCGGCATTGACCGCGGCACGCAGGCGTTGGAACAACGTTGCCACCCCGTCGTGTAGCGGAAGGGTTGCGCCCCATTGCTGCAACCGTTGCTGCGTGATCAGGCCATGTTCGCCGCCACGAGAGAGCTGAATCATCTCGTGTAGATATGCGGGAACCGGGTCCCAGTCTTCGTGTGCCAGCAGGGGCTCGACCTTATCCTTCCAGAAGGCCGCGGTGTCCACCCCGATGCTGGTCAAAAAGCCGGAGGTGCTGTCAGGCGCCAGCGTATCGTCGAAATCGAATATGAGGGCGATGACGTCAGACATGGAATGACAAAAAGTCGGGAACAGGCGACATTTTGCCTGATCCCGACTGCGGCGTCTTTCCGTTAACTCTGGGCTGGTCCCAGATGACCCAAATCCAGCCCTGGATGAGCCCCCTGCGCCGAGCCGTCCGAATCTCGTGAACGGCTCGCGCTAGGCGCTTGCCGACTTTATCAACGCACTGGCACGGGGGCCGCGGGCGCCGGCATGGTTGACGACGGCGCAGGCGTCACGGGAGAGACCGGCGTGCCGGGCGTGACGGCGGGTGCCACCGGCGCCACCGGAGGCGTCATTGGTGCAGCGGGCGTCGCAGCGCCCGGCACCGTTCCCGGTGTGGTGGTCGCGCCCGGCGTCCCCGGCGGGACCTGGATGACGGTCTCGCGCAACACGCCGCCGCCTTCGACGCTACCACTAACTTGGGAAGGTTGCTGCATCTGAATCATGCAATCTTCGCGCTGCGCTTGAGGCAGCTTGTTGCAGCGATCCATGGCGTTATTGCCATAATTGCCCGCTTGGCCGTCATCCAGCCGTTGGCGACGGGCTTCGTCCCGCGCGGCGCCGGCCTCTTGCAGGCATACGTCGCGACTTTGATGCGTTTGGCCGTTGTTGCAGCGCTGGACATCGCGCTCGTACTGTGCCTGGATATCGGCCGGAGTTTTGGTTTGGGCAGCGCTGACCGCAGAAACAGCTCCCAAGCCTGCGCAGGCGCTCAACGCGGCGAATGCCAGCGTGCAATACCGGTTTTGCATACGTCGTAGGTTCATATTCCGCTCCTTCAGCTATGCTGGGCGGTGGGATGCCCAGTCAGGGTTTTACCTTATGCGAAAGGCTGGACCCCAGGCGCGACCCAAATGTTACAAACCCATCTGGCGGTTAATGAACCCGGGGTGACGTAGCACCCCGATACGATTCCTCAGTTCCGATTGAATTCGCCCTGTTCGCGACGGCGACGATAGATGGCGGCGCGCATCAGCAGCATTGCGGTCACGGGCGAGGACGTGAAAAGCAGCAGGGTAATCAGGATCTCGTGGATCACAAACCGATGTTGGGTAGCGGAAAAAACCAATATCGAGGCCACCAGCACACAGGCCGCCCCGAGCGTATTCCCCAAAGTCGGCGCGTGAATGCGCGATTTAAAGTCTTCGAACCGCAGCAGCCCGAACGATCCGATCAGCGAAATTGCCGCGCCAAATACCAGCAGCAAGCTGGCGGGGATGGCCGCCCACAACGGGATGTCCGGCATCATGGCTCGATCACCTCCCCGCGCAACAGGAATTTCGACATGGCCGTGGACCCGACAAAGCCGAACAAGGCGATCAACAACGCGACGTCGAAATACACCGAGGTGCCCGAACGTATGCCAAAAGCCAGCATGGTCAACATGCCATTGACATAAAAAGCATCCAGGGCGAGCACACGATCCTGGGCTGTCGGCCCCCGGACCAGACGCACCGTTGCGCACGCCATTCCCAACACAAAGCACAGCAGCGCAAAGCTCGCCGCCCAATACAAAATCTGGTTCATTGGAAAACCTCCATCAGCGTGCGCTCGTACCGCGTCTTGACCAGCTCGATCCAGAAATCCTCGTGCTCCAAATCCAGCACATGCAGCGTTAAGACGTTGTTAGATACGTCCACCCACACCGTACCGGGGGTGTAGGTCAATATGCAGCCCAACAGAGCCCGACCATGCGGATCGTGTAAATCAAGCGGAATATGCACATAACCGGGCGTATACGGACGCCGGCGTGCCAATATCAGCCGAGCGACCTCGAAATTCGAGCGAATGATGTCCACCACCACCCGACGCGCCAGACCGATCAACAGCCACAATTTATGAGGCCGACTGCGCAAGGGCCTGAGACGGCTGGAGGCATAGCCCAGCCATAGAGCCAGCGCCAAGCCCACCACGACCTGCCCGGCCGACATGGACTCGTTGAGCAACAACCATAATAGGAACAATATGGCCGGCAGCAGAATCTTGTACCAACGTCGCATCAGTGGCCTCCTACTGCTCGCGCCGGCCGGGCCGACATCACGGCATCGATATAGAGCGAGGGCTCGTCCAGCGAACGGGCCGCGTCGTCCAGATAGTCCGACACCGGGTTAGCCGCCGCGACCAGCGCCACGCACAGCAGAATCAGCAACGCCACGGGCCCGGCTTCCAAAACGCGCAGGCGCGGCGTCGTGCGCTCGTCGCTGCCCCAGAAAATCCGGATACCGGTACGACCCAAAGCCACGATTCCCGCCAGTCCCGCTGCGAGCACAGCCGCCACCAGTATCCAGGCATCGGCCGGTTGCGGCGAGCTATTGGCCTCGGCCACCGCGGCCGATAACAAGGAGAACTTCGCCACAAAGCCGGACAATGGAGGCAGCCCTGTCACCAGCAGGGAACAAGACACAAATGCCAGCCCCAGAAACGCCATCGCCGCGGGGATCGCCACGCCGACCACGTCGTCGGAGCGATTCGGCGACTCTGGATCATCCAGATCGAACAAATCCAGCGTCACGGCCAACACATTCGCGCCAAAAGTCTGAGTACGTTCGACCAGTTCCACCAGCATGAAGAACGCACCCGTCGTCAGCACAGAGCTGATCAGATAAAAGAGCGCGGGCCCCGTCAACCGTACACCCGGCATGCCCAGCGCGGTCAGTAGCGTGCCCGCGGAAATGATGACGCAGTAACTGACCTGCTGATCCAACCGCTGAGTCGCCACCAACCCGATCGAGCCGAAAATCAATGTCGCCAACCCCGCGGCAAACATCCAATCCAGGCTGAACGCCGCAGGTGCCCCGGTCGGCAGCAGCAAGGAGCCGATACGCAGCAGCGCATAGATGCCCACCTTGGTCATGACGGAAAACACCGCCGCCACCGGCGCACTCGCGGCGCTATAGCCGCGCACCAGCCAGAAGTTCAATGGCCAAGCGCCGGCCTTGACTAGGAAAGCCAGGCCCAGCACTGCCGCTCCCGCCTCGAACAACAGCCGGCCGCTGCCCGTCAGCGTGCCTGCCCGGACAGCCAGATCAGCAAGATTCAACGTCCCCGTCACACCGTAGATGAGCGCGATACTGATCAGCAACAGGAACGACGCCACGAGGTTGACGGCGATGTACTGCAGTCCGGCACTGACCCGCGCCACGCCAGAGCCGTGCAAAATCAAGCCGTAAGACGCGGCTAGCAACACCTCGAAGAACACAAACAGGTTAAACAGATCGCCCGTCAAGAATGCGCCGTTCAGACCCATCAACAGGAACTGGAACAGCGAATGAAAATGCACCCCGAGTCGATCCCAGCGGGCTAACGAGTAAATCAACGAGGCAAGCCCCAGCACCGCCGTCAGCGTCAGCATAATGGCCGACAGACGGTCGACCGCTAGCACGATGCCAAATGGCGCGGCCCAGTCGCCCGCCAGATAGACCCCCACTCCGTTGGGCCATACCCCCCAGGCACCGTCGGCCAACGCGAGCAGCAAAATGGCTGCCGCGAGTTGCGCGATATTTGAAACTAAAGCAATGCCCGCGCGCGTCCATCGACGCTTATCCGCCAATAACAACATCGCCGCCCCCGCGATAAGCGGGATGGCGATGGGATACATGGGCGCATGTTGCAACCAATCGATCAAGATTCCGACTCCCTGCCATCAACGTGGTCGGTGCCAGTCAACCCGCGAGAAGCCAGCAATACGACAAGAAACAAAGCGGTGGTGGCAAAACCAATCACAATGGCGGTCAACACCAGTGCCTGTGGCACGGGGTCTGCCATCGCGGCCGGGTCAGGCGTCACCGAGGGATCAATGACAGGCGGGCGTCCCACGGTCAGACGGCCCATGCCAAAGATGAAAAGGTTCACGGCATAAGACATCAAGGTCAGGCCCATGATGACCTGGAACGTGCGTGGGCGCAGGATCAGCCACACGCCCGATCCGGCCAACACGCCGATGGCGATGGCGTAGATGACTTCCATTAAGCAGGACTCCCGGATTCGGCGGCTGCCTGTGCTTCGGCGGCCGCTTTACGTTGCGCGCGCAAGGATTGGTGAGCCAGCGCGAGCAAGATGAGCACTGTGCCGCCAACCACCAACATATAGACCCCAAGATCGAAGAACAGCACACTGGATAAGTGCACATGGCCCACGACGGGTAAATGAATGTCCCACGCGATCGCAGAGAGGAACGGACGCGCGAAGAACCAAGCCGACAAGGCCGTCAGCCCCGCACACAATAGCCCGAGCGCGATCCAGTGCTGCGGGTTGAGGCGGCTGCGCGACTCGACCCAATACACGCCACCGACCATGTACTGCAAGATCACGGCGGTCGCCATCACCAGCCCGCCGACAAAGCCGCCGCCCGGAGAGTTATGCCCCCGCAATAACAAGTAAATCGATATCAGCCCGGCGATCGGCAACAGGAACC
This sequence comes from Bordetella sp. 15P40C-2, assembly GCF_009763235.1. Lineage (NCBI taxonomy): Bacteria > Pseudomonadati > Pseudomonadota > Betaproteobacteria > Burkholderiales > Alcaligenaceae > Bordetella > Bordetella sp. 15P40C-2. The sequence continues at coordinate 9,124 of NZ_WSJA01000042.1, read as the reverse complement.
GCACCAACACCGCGGGCAAGGCCAAGGCGTTATCGGGCAACAGCGCGTGAACATCGGGCGAGGCGACGGCTTCGTCCTGGTCACGTTGCTGACGCGGCAAGGCAATGCTCTCGGCTGGCGGACGGAAACGACGCAGCAAGGCATACACCGTCAGCGCCACGATACCCACGACCGTGATCTCACCCATCGTGTCAAAGCCCCGGAAATCGACCAAAATGACGTTAACAACGTTGGTGCCGCCGCCTTCGGGCAGCGCTTTTTCCACGAAAAATGATGCGACCGTTTCGCCGGCGGGGCGAGTGAGGACCGCGTAAGCCAACGCCGCCAGCGCGGTGCCCGAGACAGCGGCAATCGCCAGATCCCGCACCCGCCGCGAGCGCGCGCGCAGACTGCCATCCTTGTCGCCACCTTCGATACGGCGCGGCAACCATCGCAGGCCGAGCAACAGCAACACGACCGTGACGACCTCCACGGCGAGCTGCGTCAGCGCCAGGTCCGGCGCCGAAAACCATACGAACGTCAGACACGTCACCAGGCCGGCGCCACCGGACAAGATCAAGGCCGCCAGACGATGGAATTTCGCCTGATACGCAGCGCCCACCGCGCAGATCGCGCCGACAATCCACAGCAACATAAACGCCGGGTCAATCGGCGTCAATGCCGAAGGCGCATCATTCCATTCCCCGCCATGTAACGGCAGCCACGCTACGAACAGCGCGCCGAGCACGATCAGCACCATCTGCACCTGCATCCGCGGTGAGGACACGCGATCGAGGACCCAGCTGGCGGCGACCGAAGAATAATCGATCAGGAATTCAAACGTGCGCCGGCCGTCAAAATGGTAGATAAACGGAACACGCCCGGGATGCCTGCGCTGACGCGCGCGCAGCGCCAGATACAGAAGTATCCCCGCCACCATCGCCACCACGCTCATCACCAACGGCAGATTCACGCCGTGCCAGACTGACAGACTGTACTCGGGCATATCCGCGCCCAAAATACTGAAAGCGGCTGTATGCAGGAACGGGCCCACAGTCAGCCCGGGGATGATACCCACCAACAGGCACAGCAGCACCAACAACCCGCTAGGCACCAGCATGAAGAGCGGCGGCTCATGCGGCGCACGCGGCAAGTCTTCGGCCGGAGGTCCAAAAAATACCTGCAAGATAAAGCGCAAGGAATACGCCACGCTAAAGGCGCTGGCCACCACCGCCATCGCGGGCAGGCCGTATTGAATCATCGGATCGCCGCTCACGAATGTGGTTTCGGCAAAGAACATTTCCTTGGACAAGAAGCCATTGAGCAGGGGCACGCCCGCCATCGCCGCGGCCGCCACCACCGCCAGCGTCGCGGTGATCGGCATCGCGCGGCGCAAACCGCTCAAACGCCCCAGATCCCGTGTGCCGGTCTCGTGATCGACAATGCCCGCAGCCATGAACAGCGAGGCCTTGAACGTCGCGTGGTTGACCATATGAAAGATGGCCGCCACGAGACCGAGCGAGCTATTCATCCCCAACAGCAGCGTGATCAGACCCAGGTGACTGATCGTCGAATACGCCAGCACGCCTTTCATGTCCTGCTGGAAGATCGCCGCATAAGCCCCCAGCACAAGCGAACACAGACCAAGGCCACCGACAATCCAGAACCATTCGTCCGTACCAGCCAGCACTGGCCAAAATCGCGCGAGCAAAAATACCCCGGCCTTGACCATCGTGGCCGAGTGCAAATACGCCGACACCGGCGTTGGCGCGGCCATCGCGTTGGGCAACCAGAATTGAAATGGGAACTGCGCGCTCTTGGTCAGCGCGCCCAATGCCACCAATATCAGGACCGCGGGATACCAAGGATTGGCGCGGACCACATCGCCCGCCGCGAGGACCTTGTCCATGTCGTAGCTGCCGACGATATGCCCGAGGATCAGCACCCCGGCCAGCAAACAGAGACCGCCCGCGCCGGTGATCGTCAGCGCCATCCTCGCCCCGCGTCGCGCATCCTGACGGTGATGCCAATAAGCAATCAACATAAAGGAAGCGAGGCTCGTCATTTCCCAGAAGAGCACGAGCTGGATCAGATTGCCCGACAGCACCACGCCCAGCATGGCGGCCATGAAGGCCTGGAAAAATGAGAAAAACCGCGGGACGGGGTCTTCCGGCGACATGTAATACCGGGCGTACAGCACCACCAACGCGCCCATGCCCGAAACGATCAACGCGAACAGCCAAGCATAGCCGTCCATGCGCAACGCGAACTGCAATCCCAAGGCCGGCGCCCACGCCATATCCATACGCACCACGCCGCCATCGGCGACCTGAGGGTACAGGCTGGCGACCAAGAGGAATGAGGCTAACGCCGTGGCACCGGCGAGCCAGGCTTCGGCGTTGCGTGCGTTAGCAGGCAACAGCGCGGCACACAGGCTGCCTGCGAAAGGTAGCGCGAGAATCAGAATCAGCGACATGGTGTTCCGGGAGATCCGGCAGCCCGGTTCGCAATCGCGCACCAGATTTGAAGCCGGAGAGACAGTACGGAGATACAGGATCGGACGGGCATGGCAAGACACCTTGAAACGTGTCGAGGCCGCCTTCGCCGCGCGACCGCGCATCCACCCGGAAAAATATCAGATTCTAGTAATCTGCGCATGACGACATAAGCGAATTTTGCTGACTTTGGATGCCAAAGTGGAAATTTCAGTGGAATTTCGGACCAGATTAGGGGTAACCGAACGTCACAACGACCGCACCAGCGGTACATCTCGTATCGCCACACCCATGTCCTGCCATGCCTCTCGATGGCAGGTGAAGAGCAGTACCTGGTGGCGAGACGCAACGTCGTAAAGGGCCCGTTTCATCAAATCGCGTCGTTGTGAATCCGCGTGGACCAAGGTGTCGTCCAACACCAATAAGGTCGGGCGTCCGGCTTGCTGCAGCAAATCCGCATACGCGAATCGTGCCAGCACGCCCAGCTGTTCGCGGGTGCCGAAGCTCAATGCGTCCAACGGTTGAGCGGCGTCGGCGTGTGCTGCGCGTACCAGCGCGTCGGGCCGCAGGCTATCGTCCAGCCGCCACTGCGCACCCGGGAACAAGAGACCGACATAATGGCGCAAGCGTTGCGACAGCGGCTCCAGCAGTCGGCGCGTCGCATCGTCGCGGCGTTCCCGCAATAATTGCCAGAGCAAGTCCAACGCTTGCGCCCGCGCAGCGAACTCATCGCGCCGGCGCGTCAGGCGTTGCGCCTCGGCCTGTGCTTGCGCGAGCCGCTCCCCTACCCCGTGTGCCTGCGCCTGTTCGAGTTTTCCCTGCAGCTGCAGCAGTTCCCCATGGCGCCGCTGCTGCTCGTCGCGCAACAATCGGGCGGACTGCTCGAAGCGGCGGGCGTCCTGTTCGATCAAGTCCGGCTGCAAGGCCTGCAATGCTGCCTGCGCCGCCTCGCACCGATGCGCCAAGGTGTCGCGCGTCGCGAGCGCCTGGACCAGCCGCGCGCCGCGCTGGCCGCGCTGTTCGGCGCGTGCGGGCGCGTCGAAGTCCGCCTGGCGGGCCTCGTATTGCGACTGCAAAAGCTGCGCCTGTGCTTGCTGCGTATCGCGCGCTGTGCGCGCGGACGTGACGGCGCGCGTGAGGTGTTCGGCTTCGGCCTGAGCGGCTTGCAGCTTACGCTGGGCTTCAGGCAAATCCAGATCCGCCTGATCCTCGGGCAAACTGACCAACCGTGCGCGCTGCTGAGCCAGTCGATCTTGGGTCTGCTCCAAGTCATCACGCAGGCTTTGCACACCATCCGGCGCCTGGACGCGCAATGCGCGGCGGGCCATGTCCAGATCGCGTAGCACTTGTTCGTAAGCCGCCGCGCGCGCCTCCGCCTGCGCAAGCGATTCCACGCCCGCTTGTGCCAACAAGGCGTTGCGTTCGATCTCCGCGCCCTCGATCGCGGCCAGAATCGCCGGCAAATCACTACCGCCGGGCTCGATGCGCAGCGTCCCCACGCCTGGGATGGGTATGTCGGCGGGTTCGCTAATCAGCACCTCGCCCTCGCCCGTGCGTTCCTGCCCCGCCAGCTGCAATGCTTGACCCGGCGCCAGTCGATGAACGACCCGGGTTGCACCCGCGTTACGTTGGATATGCAGTTGCGCAAGACGCTGTTCGACGGCTCGCAGCGCACGCACGACTTTGTCGTCGATATGAACCTGCGTGGCCTGAGCCTGTAGCGCTTGTACCTGCTCCGTCAACCGCTCCGCTTGCGCGATGGCCTCGCGGGCAGTGGTCGAGTGCTTATCCAGAAAGGCGATCTGCGTCGCGCACTCTTGACGTTGCGCGACCTGCTGAGCGGCGACCACGCGCGCCTGGGCCCGTGCTAACTGTTCGGCCGCAACTTCTTGCTCACGTAAAACCCTCTCCAGGCGCTCCGTAGTCGGAGCCAGAGCGGCCGCCGCCGCTTCGGCCTCGAGACGCAGTGCCTTCAAGGCAGCTTCATCCCGTTGATCGCGCTCGACCTGCTCGCGCAACAAGCTCAACGTATCGTTGGCCTGCGCTAACTCGCGCTGCAACGTCGCCAGCGCCTCGCGTTCCCGGCCGATTTCCGCCAATCGCGCGCGGGCCTCTGACGCCCGTCGTTCCAGCGCCAACCAAGGCTGTTCCTGCTCGGCCTTGTCATAATCGCGCCGCAGCGCGGCCAGACGATCGACATCGGCATCGAGCGCCTGCTTGTCGGCCGTGAGCGTGAGCAGCAATTGCTCGGCTCGCGCCAACGCGTCTTCCGCTTCCTTGTACGCGCCCTTGGGGCGACCACTGCGCCCATCGCGCAGCGCGCCCCTTTCGGCCTCGACTCGCGCGAAAAGCGAGTCGCCATCGACCGCGCTCAATTCGCCGGTCAAGCGCGTAAGCGCCTCTCTGACATGCAGTTGTGCATGCGCGACGGGATCCAGCAAGTTCTGCCCCTCGCCCTGCGAAATCCAGAGCAGGCCGGGAATGCCGCCGTGCTCGGGCCGACTATTGCCTTTGGCCGAAAACTCAAACCCCAACAGCCCAGCCAACGCATTTTCGGCCGATTCTCCCTCGTGGCGCTCGGCGCCGCCATCGATCAACAGTTCGCAGCGCGCCCGGCTCAGGAACGTCTTGCGCAGCACATACTCCCGCCCATCGTGGGCGAATGCGATTTCCACGGAGGGACGCGCCCCGCTTGATCCCCACGGCGCCAGGTCGGCAACCTTGGTGGTCTTATAACGTTCGAGAAACGCGGCGCGTATGGCGGTGGCAAACGTGCTCTTGCCTGCCTCGTTGGGCCCCGCAATGACGTTCAGGCCTTCGGCCAGGTCGTCCAGAACGACGGGCTCGCGAAACTTGCGGAATTCCTCGATAGCGATTCGGTGCAGCCTCATGCGGCCTCCGAATGCTCGCGCTGGAACTGCACCAGCAGTCTCAACGCGTGCCGCGCGGTGTGCGCCTGCACGGGATCGTCTTGCAGGGCTTGCAGCTGAGCCGCCACCTCGGCGACATAGCCGCTCGCGCCCAAGGCTGATAAATCCGCCTCGCCGGGCATCAACGACAGCTGTTCGCTGTCGAGCAGCACCGCACGACTGCGCGCGGCGGCGCGCGCGATGGCTTCTTGCAGCGCATCCCAGGCGTGCAGCGGCAAATGGCCGCTCAATTCCAAACGCAGGACGTCCTGGGCGCCAATCTCTTGCAATCGGTGCGCAAGCGCTTCGGCATCCGAGTCCAATGTCAGCGCCTCGCTCCACAGTGACCATCGATAGCGCCCCACGGGCTCAATCTGCACTTCCGGTTCGGCGCCGATACCGTGTATCCGTACATCCAGCACATTGCCGTTATCGTTGGACCGGAATCGATCTGGCTCTGGCGTGCCCGCGTACCAGGTACGGGCATCGATTTGCAGCGTGCCATGCCAATCGCCCAAGGCCAGATATTGCAGCTGCGCGCGGCTGGCTCGATCGGCGGCGATGGGGTTGGCGGAATCAATACTGTCTGGCAGACGACCCGTCACGCTGCCATGCGCGAGGCCAACGCGGACGCGACCCGGCTGCGTTTCCATGCCGTCAAAGACCGCGGTGGTGTCATCATAGGTATGACGCTGCGTAAGGGGCGCAGCCAACACCGCGAGATTCTGTTGCGGCAGGTCAATCACCCCTGGACACATCGGGATATGGACGTTTTGCCCGATGCACCCAAGCTGGTGGGCGCGCGACCACACGCTATCGATCAGCGCCGCGTCATGGTTGCCCGCGATCATGACCCATGGCCCCGCATAGGCGGACATGGCATCGAACACACGCCGGATACTTCGATCCGACACGGCCTGCGTGTCGAACACATCGCCCGCGACCAACACGGCATCCGCGCGTCGCTCGGCCGCCAGCGTCGCGATCCGGCCGACGACCTCGTAGCGCGCTTCGGCCAGCATGGCCGCATCGTCCCCATCAAACTGGCCGTATTGCCGCCCGATCTGCCAGTCGGCGGTATGGATGATATGTGTCACGAGATCCCTGAGTGTGCCTGCATCATGGCGGGATTGTGGCACAACATCAGGGATAACGCGGATACGTCTATTAACTCGATGCTGGCTGGCCCGAGGTACGCTGCTCTTCGCCTAGCCGGGCGCCTGATACAGGCGAACGCGTCTTGGCATATCGCGATATGGCCAGATCGTCGGCCCGTATCGCCGGCGCCTGCCCGGTAATCAGATCCGCCAGCAGCTTCGCTGATCCGCAAGACATGGTCCAGCCAAGCGTGCCATGCCCCGTATTGAGATAAAGGTTCGAATAACGCGTCGCGCCGATAATCGGTGTACCGTCCGGCGTCATCGGCCGCAGTCCGGTCCAGAACTCGGCGCCCGCCACGTCACCCGAACCGGGATACAGATCGTTGACCACGAATTCCAGCGTGCGGCGCCGCTCGGGATTCAGCCGCAAGTCGAACCCCGACAGCTCGGCCATGCCGCCGACGCGGATACGATCATCGAATCGTGTGACGGCGACCTTGTAGGTTTCGTCCAATACGGTGGACACCGGGCCGGCCTGCTCGTTGGTCAACGGGATGGTCAACGAATAACCCTTGACCGGATACACGGGCAGATCCAGCCCCAGTGGCGCAAGGAAGTCGCGCGTATAGCTGCCAAAGGCCGCCACATACCGGTCAGCGGTCAACACCTCCTCGCCGACCCGCACGCCAGTGATCTGCCCGTGCGCAAAGTTGAGGCCAGAGACAACCTGCCCATAGCGGAACCGCACACCCTGCGAGGCGGCCAGTTGCGCAAGTCGTTCGGTAAACAGGCGGCAGTCGCCGGTTTCGTCATTAGGCAGGCGCAAGCCACCGGTCAGTTTATGCGCCACATTGGCCAGGGCCGGTTCGGCGCTGTGCAGGCTTGCGCTGTCGAGCAACTCGTAGGGAACGCCGCAGGACTCCAACACCTCGATATCGCGCTGGGCCGCTTCATATTGGTCGCGCGTGCGAAAAAGCTGCAGCGTCCCGCGCGTGCGCGCCTCGTACGCGATGCCGGTGTCGTCGCGCAATGCCTTCAGGCAATCTCGGCTGTATTCGGCCAAGCGCAACATGCGCGCCTTGTTGACGGCGTAACGGCTGGCGGAGCAATTGGCCAGCATGGCGGCGAGCCAACGCCATTGATATAGCGTGCCATCGGGCCGGATCGCCAGGGGCGCGTGCTCTTTCTGAAACATCCACTTCAGCGCCTTGAACGGAATGCCCGGCGCGGCCCAGGGCGTCGAGTAGCCCGGTGACACTTGCCCGGCGTTGCCGTAGCTGGTTTCGCCGGCGCTGGTCGGCTGACGGTCAATCACGGTGACTGTCGCGCCCTGTTGGGCGAGGTAATACGCCGTCGTGGTGCCAATGACGCCACTACCCAAGACGATGACGTGCATGTTTTCCCCTATATAACAGGTGTCATATAAACAAACGCATAGTCTAGGCGTGCAGCGCTAGTGAAAAGCACTAAAATCCAGCGACCATTTTGGTGTTTTTGCTAAGGCAGGTAGGGAAATAAGCCCACCTAAAGTGAAATGCGCGAGCTCGATCGTATTGACCTGAAAATCCTGGATATTCTGCAGCGCGAGGGCCGTATTTCCATCACGGAGCTTGCCGAGCGCATCAGCCTGTCGGCCACGCCGTGTTCGGAACGCGTCAAGCGCTTAGAGCGCGAGGGCGTCATTACCGGCTATCATGCGCGCGTCAATCCCTCCGCGCTGGGTCTGAATCTGCTGGTGTTTCTCGAGATCAGGTTATCGGCCAAATCGGGCGATGTTTTCGACAAGGTCAAACAAGAGCTGCTTTATGTACCAGAGGTGATGGAATGCCATCTGGTGTCGGGCGAGTTCGATTATCTGGTCAAGGCGCGTCTGACAGAGATGAACGAATATCGCCGCCTGCTCGGCGATATTCTGAAGCGACTGCCTGCCTCGGCCGAGTCCCACAGCTATGTGGTCATGGAAGAGATCAAGGAAACCTTATACCTGCCTGTGGCGGGTCACTAGAGGCCTCACCCCTGTATGCAACCCAAAAAGTATCCTTTTATGGCGCGGTTGTCGCGGTATTTTTTCCGCGGTCTGATTACGGCCCTGCCGATCGTCCTGACGCTGTATGTGCTGTTCATCTTCCTGGCCTGGACGGAGCGCGCGGCCTTGGCGTTTTTGGGCCCGTTCATCGGCGGGTTTTATATTCCGGGCATGGGGCTGGCGCTGGGCGTACTCGGTATTCTGTTGATCGGATACCTGGTCTCTAAAGAGCGCGTTCAACGTATTTTTTACTTCCTGGAGATGCCTTTCACGAATATCCCCGTCGTGAAGAGCATTTATTCCTCGCTCAAGAGCTTCGCCGATTACTTTACGCCCAATGCGAAATCGGACACGCAGCATGTGGTGGTGCTGCGTATTCCTGGCCAGCCGCTCGAACTCGTCGGTCTGATCACGCGCCGCAATACCGAGGGGCTACCCGAGGGCTTTATGCAAGGCGAACGCGTGGCCGTGTACCTGCCCATGGGTTACATGATTGGTGGATACACCGTCTTTGTGCCGGCCGAATGGGTGCAGCCCATCGATATGTCGGTGGAAGAAGCCATGCGGGCGTCGCTCATCGCGTGGATGGCGCGCGCCCCGGGAGAACCTTATACC
>NZ_WSJA01000041.1:0-753 GCF_009763235.1 Bordetella sp. 15P40C-2 | reverse complement strand
GGCATCTGCGCCAGATAGCGGTGCAGCGTTTCCTTCTGCATGGCGGTCAACTTCCAGCGATGACGACGCATCAGACTCAACAGCCCCCGGTTTTTACGACCGTCGGGATCGTGTTGTTGCCATAGCTTTAAGAAATGCTGGTTCACCAGTCGAATGACGTGGAAGCGGTCGGCCACAATCATGGCGTTGGGGAAGTGCTGTTGAGCGATCCGACGATAGGTCTCGGACAGATCCATCACGATCACGCGCACCTGTTCTTTACCCGGCAAACGCTTCAAATACCCGTGCAGGCTCGCTGCCGAACGCCCCAGCGTTACGTCAAAGACCTTGTGGTTCTTTAAGTCGACCAAGGTGGTGGCGTAGCCCTTTTTACGGCTGAAAAAATGTTCATCGATACCGAGCACCTGCGGGCAAGCACGCCCCGAGAGTTCGGATACGCGTTGCTTGACGAACGATTGATACCAGCGTTCGACCGTGGCGCTGCCGATGCGGTGAGTGGCTCTCAGCTTGCGCTGGCTGACGCCGCCTTCGTGAGCCTCGAATACCTCCAGCCGATAGGCCTCGGTCGCGCGCAGCCTGGGCCGAATCCCGGTAAACCGATGCCGGAAATAGCGATTGCAGTCGGTGCAGTGATACTTGGGCACACTCAGGTGCAGCACCAGCAGTTGATTACCCTGACGGGTGTGTTTGAGCGTGCGCCGATGGGTGGCCTTGATCCGCACCCGTGTGCAGGCGCAGTGGATGCAGGCTAGG
>NZ_WSJA01000040.1:0-50262 GCF_009763235.1 Bordetella sp. 15P40C-2 | reverse complement strand
GTCGTAGCGCAGGTTCTTGTACAGACTGGCGTTGATCGCGTGTGTGCTGATCGTCCCGCCAAACAAGGTGTAGCCATCTGCGGGCGCTTTGGCTACATAGGTCGCGCCGATGCCGCCAGCCGCGCCGGGCTTGTTTTCGACGACCACGTTTTGCTTGAGGCGCTCGCTGAGCTTTTGGGCGAGCGTGCGGCCGACGACGTCGGTGGAGCCGCCTACGGTAAAGGGCACCACATAGGTGATGGGCTTTTCAGTCGGCCACTCGGCGGCTTGCGCTGACAGGCCACAAGCGCTGAACGTGACGGCAAGCAATGCCGCAAGCAGATGGCGGCGTTGGGATGAACGCATTGTGGTCTCCGTGATTTTTATTGGATAGTGTGCGGCGCGCGAGCGATGCGCGCGCCGTTGGACGCTGCGCGGTGACGCACCGCGCAGCAGGCCTGACATCAACGGCCGTTTTGCTTACGCCATTCGGCGAATTGATCGCGCGTTTGCGGATCGGTGGGCGGGTACAGACCCAGGATGCTGCGGCCACCCTGGACTTCGCTGGTGACGAAGTCCTCGAAGGCGGTCATCTCGTGGGCTTCCTGAGCGATCTCTTCAACGATATCCGCGGGAATGATGACCACGCCTTCGCCGTCGCCCACCACGATATCGCCGGGGAACACGGCCACATCGCCGCAGCCGATCGGCACGTTGATATCCAGGGCTTGGTGCAAGGTCAGGTTCGTCGGGGCCGAAGGACGGTTGTGATACGCGGGGATGTTCAGCGTGGCGATCTCAGGCGAATCGCGAAAACCGCCGTCGGTTACGACGCCGGCGACACCACGCTTCATCAGACGCGTCACCAGAATCGAACCGGCCGACGCGGCGCGCGCGTCCTTGCGGCTGTCGATCACCATCACGTGGCCTTCCGGGCAGGTTTCCACGGCCACGCGTTGCGGGTGACCGCGGTCTTCGAAGACCTTGATCGTATTCAGGTCTTCACGCGCCGGAATATAGCGCAGCGTGAAAGCCGGGCCCACCATGTTCGGTAGGCTGGGATTGAGCGGGCGCACGTCCTGGATGAACTGGTTGCGCAGGCCGCGCTTGAACAGCGCGGTGCACAGCGTAGCGGTGCTCACCTTCGAGAGGCGGGCGCGGGCGGTGTCGGATAAGGCGGTCATGAATGTCTCGAATCAGGTTGCGTTGTAGTTAGCGAAATACGGTTAGAAAATGCTGGGTTCGGGCACGGGCTCGCCGAAGCTCGTTTCGAGGAAGTCGAAGTCGCAGCCTTCGTTGGCCTGCAGGATGTGCTTGGAATACATCCAGCCGTAGCCGCGCTCATAGCGCTTGGGCGGGGGCGTCCAGGCGGCGCGGCGAGCCGCCATTTCCTCGTCGCTGATGTTCACGTTGATGGTCCGATTGGGCACATCGACGGTGATGAGGTCGCCGGTGCGAACCAACGCCAGCGGGCCGCCGATGTAGGCCTCGGGCGCGGCATGCAGAATGCACGCGCCGTAGCTGGTACCGCTCATGCGTGCGTCGGACAGGCGCAGCATGTCGCGCACGCCTTGTTTGACCAGCTTGGTCGGGATGGGCAGCATGCCCCATTCCGGCATGCCGGGGCCGCCTTGCGGGCCGGCGTTGCGCAGGATCAGGATATGGTCGGGCGTCACATCGAGGTTTTCGTCATCGACGGCGGCCTTCATGCTGGGATAGTCGTCAAAGACCAGGGCGGGGCCGGTGTGCTGCAGGTATTGCGGCGCGCAGGCGCTGGGTTTGATCACGCAGCCATCGGGAGCCAGGTTGCCCTTCAACACGGCCAGTGCGCCTTCGTTGTAGATGGCGTTGTCCAGTGGGCGGATCACGTCATCGTTGTAGACCGCGGCGCCTTCGATGTTTTCACCGAGGGTGCGGCCCGTGACCGTCTTGGCCGATAGATCGAGGTGGTCCTTCGCCAGACGCGACATCAGGCCCGGCAGGCCGCCCGCGTAGTAGAAGTCTTCCATCAGATACTTGTCGCCGCTGGGACGGATGTTGGCGATGACGGGCACCTTGCGGCTTGCGGTGTCGAAATCATCCAGCGTCACGGCGCAACCCGCGCGGCGCGACATCGCGACCAAGTGCACGATCGCGTTGGTCGAGCAGCCCATGGCCATGGCCACATTGATGGCGTTCTTGAACGAGGCCACAGACAGAATGGACTGCGGCGTCTGGTCTTCCCACACCATTTCGACGACACGGCGGCCGCATTCAGCCGACATGCGCATGTGGTTCACGTCCGCCGCAGGGATGGACGATGCGCCAGGCAGCGTCATGCCGATGGATTCCGCGATCGCGGTCATCGTGCTGGCCGTGCCCATGGTCATGCAGGTGCCGTAGCTGCGCGCGATACCGCCTTCCACTTCGGTCCATTCGGCCTTGGTGATGTTGCCCGCGCGGCGCTCGTCCCACAGCTTCCAGGCGTCGGAGCCGGAACCCAGCACTTTGCCTTTCCAGTTGCCGCGCAGCATGGGACCGGCGGGCAAATAGATGCAGGGCAGGTTGGCGCTGAAGGCGCCCATCAACAGACCCGGGGTGGACTTGTCGCACCCGCCCATCAGCACCGCGCCATCCACGGGATGGCTACGCAGCAGCTCCTCGGTTTCCATCGCGAGGAAGTTGCGATAGAGCATGGTGGTGGGCTTGACGAAGGATTCCGACACCGAGATCGCGGGCAGCTCGACGGGGAAGCCACCAGCCTGGAAGATGCCGCGCTTGACGTCTTCCACGCGCTGCTTGAAATGGCTGTGACAGGGGTTCAGATCGGACCAGGTGTTGATGATGGCGATGATGGGCCGGCCGGCCCAGTCTTGCGGGCCATAGCCCATCTGCATCATGCGTGAGCGGTGGCCAAACGAGCGCAGATCATCGTGTGCCATCCAGCGGGCGCTGCGCAGGTCTTCGTATGAACGTGTCATGAATAGGGTCTCCTTGATGTGCGAGCGATTAAAACACTAATATATTAGTGCGTCAACGAAATGACGCCGGTTACACTCAGCCCACTTTACGCCCCGATTTTTATGACCCAATTGTCAACGTTGCCCATCGATCTGCGTCTGGATCGCTCCCGACACGCGGCGCCCCAGGTGTTCGAAAAGCTGCGCGCGTTGATTGTGTCGATGGACCTGAAACCGGGCGCGCCGTTGGCCCGGGGTGAACTGGCCGAGGCGTTTGGGTTGAGCCAGACTCCGATTCGGGATGCGCTGATTCAGCTACGTGACGAAGGGCTGGTGGATATCTATCCGCAGCACACCACGACGGTCAGCCGTATCGATATCGCGGCGGCGCGACAGGCGCATTTTTTACGGCGCTCGCTGGAGCTTGAGATTGTGCGCGTGCTGGCGCAACGCAGCGATCCGGATTTGATTGCGCGCTTGCAGGCGCATATCGATGTGCAGCACGCGAATTGCGGTCAGGAGGGATTTCCGGCGTTCATGGCGGCGGATCAGGGCTTTCATTTCGACATGCATGTCGCGGCGGGTGTTGAAGCCTTGTGGGAATTGGAGCAGCGATATAGTGGTCATGTGGATCGGCTGCGTCGTTTGCATTTGCCCGAGGAAGGCAAGGCCGAGCGTATCCTGCGCGACCATCAGCGGATTCTGGATGCGATTGCGGCGCAAGATGTCGCAGGCGCTCAACTCGCGCTGCGCGAGCATCTGTCGGGCACCCTGAGTCAGATCGACGAGATCTGTCAGCGCTATCCGGATTACGTGCGGTTGGGGTGAGCGGGTCGCCACGATAGTGGATCGATCAGCAATGCGATAAAGTGAATGTCTCCTCAGCCTGGCAGGAACAGACATGCGCTACCGATATGTGACGACCGACGTCTTCACCCGACATGCCTACGGCGGCAATCCGTTGGCGGTGATCCTGGACGCCGAAGGCTTGACGACGGAGCAGATGCAGCTCATCGCGCGCGAGTTCAATTTTTCCGAGACCAGCTTTGTGCTGCCGCCTAAAGACCCGGCACATACGGCATGGGTGCGAATTTTCACGCCGGACCGCGAGGTGCCGTTCGCGGGCCACCCGAACGTGGGGACGGCGGTGGTCGTGGCGCGTGAGATGGCGGCAAAGGGACAGCCACTGCCTGAGCAGTTGATATTCGAAGAGGCCGCGGGCTTGGTCAGGCTGGCGGTCGCCGTGGGCGGCGACGGTGTCGAGCGTGTGCAGTTGCTGGCGCCCGAACCTTTGTCGCGACGCGCGCAGGTACCCGTCGAAGCGGTGGCGCGGGCCCTGTCGCTCGATACGGCCGATATTGATGTCAGCGAGCATGCGCCCCAGGTGGTGTCGGTCGGCTTGCCTTTCTTGGTCGTGCAATTAGCTGACCGCGAGGCGTTACGGCGCGCGCGTCCGGATGGAGCAGGATATGCGAGTTTGCTGCCGCTGGACGGCGCAAAATCGATCTACGCGTATACAACGGATACCCAGGCCGATGCCATCGATAGTCCCACGGACATCCAGGCAAGGATGTTTACCGCGCGCATGACTGAGGATCCCGCCACGGGTAGCGCCACTGCGGCCGCTACCGCATTACGGGCCGCGTTACAAGCGCCCGGGGCGCTGCGGCTGCGCGTGGGCCAAGGCGTGGACATGGGCCGCCCCAGTTTGCTGCTGGCGCATGCCGAACATCGCGGCGACGGGATATGGGCGGGCGTAGCCGGCCAAGCGGTAATCGTGATGGAAGGCAGCTTGATCCCGCCGTCGGTTGTCGGTTAGAGCTGGGCCAGGCAGGCGGCGGCGTTGATGACGGATACGCCATCAGACGCCTCGTGTCATCTTGACCGCCTACCGCCGCATGGGGGAGGGCATTAACGCAAGCGATCGCCGCCTGCTGGTTGCAACGCCAGCGTCGACACCATGTCCCCGCCTTCTATCTTCCCACCGCATACGCCTGCATCAATCGCGGCGTAGCGGCAGCGTGCAGCAGACCGTCTTCATCGCGCGATGCCGCGGTCAAACGCCCGGTTGACCATTCGGGGGCTTCCTCGATGACGTGCCCGCGCGCTCGCAGGTCGGAAATGACTTCCGCCCCGAACGAGGTTTCCACCGCAAGATGCCCCGGCTTTCTGTCGCGAGGATAGAACGAGGAAGGGAAGTGCATCGTATGCGACATGGGTTGATCAATCGCTTCCTGCAGATTCAGACCATGATGCACGTGCCGCAGGAATAGCAATAGCTGCCACTGCTCTTGCTGATCGCCACCGGGTGTGCCGAACACCATATACGGCTTGCCATCGCGCAGCGCCAGGGAGGGCGTGAGCGTGGTGCGGGGGCGTTTGCCGGGCGCGAGCGTGCCGGGCAGGCCTGACTCCAACCAGAACATCTGCCCGCGCGTATTCAACGGGAAACCCAGCTCCGGGATCACGGGCGATGATTGGAACCAGCCACCCGAAGGCGTAGCCGAGACCATGTTGCCCCAACGGTCGATCACGTCCACATGCGTCGTGTCGCCGCGCTTGACCGAGGCGCGCATATCGGCAAGCGTGGGCTCGTTCGAAGGCGAACCGACAGGCGTGACCTTCGACAGACGCGACAAGACGTCCATCACACGATCGACCTGCGCCTCGTAGCCAGCAATACGCCCGGGGCGCAGCTCGTGCGAGGCCGAACGTCCAATGAGCATGCGACGCTCGTCGTTATACGAGTCCGATAACAGCTGCGCGAGCGGTACATCGACAAAGCTCGGGTCGCTGTAGTATGCCTCGCGGTCCGCGAAAGCCAGCTTCATGGCCTCGGTCACTTGATGAATGAACGCGGCGCTGTTGGGGCCTTCCTTTTGCAGATTCAGTGACTTGAGCAAGGCGAGCGTCTGCAGGAACACCGGGCCCTGGCTCCAAGCGCCGGCCTTGGCCACCGTATAACCGTGATAGTCATAGGTCGCTGGCGCCTCATAGGTTGCGGACCACCCGGCCATATCGTCGGCGGTCAGCACGCCGCGATGCGCTCGCCCGCTCTCGTCCATGACCTCATTGTTCCGCGCATACTGATCGATCGCTTCGGCGACAAAGCCGCGATAAAACGCATCGCGCGCGGCATCGATTTGCCGTTCACGGTCGGCGCCCGCGGCTTCGGCTTCGCGCAGGACCCGGCGCCATGTCTCTGCCAGTCGCGGGTTGCGAAACAGCTTGCGCGCTTGAGGGACCGCGTCACCGGGCAGATACACTTCGGCCGTCGTGGGCCAATGCTCGGTGAAGAAATCGCGCAGTCCGGCGATGGTATTGGCGATGCGCGGCATCAACGCATGGCCATGATCCGCGTAATAAATCGCGGGCTCCAGCACATCGCGTACACGCATGGTGCCGTGATCGCGCAATAGCAGCATCCAGGCATCGAATGCGCCTGGGATCACCGCGGGCAACAGGCCGTTGCCCGGGATCAGGCTAAGGCCAAGCGACTGATACCGTTCCAGGGTCGCACCCGCCGGCGCCGTGCCTTGGCCACACAGCACTTCGGTGCGGCCGGTGCGGGCCGAATGGAAAATCACCGGGACTTCGCCGGCCGGGCCGACCAGATGCGGCTCCACGACCTGCAGCACAAAGCCGGCCGCCACGGCGGCATCGAACGCATTGCCGCCACGCTCCAACAGTGACATGCCGGCGCTGCTGGCCAGCCAATGGGTAGAAGTCACCACGCCGAACGTGCCCAAAATTTCAGGCC
This sequence comes from Bordetella sp. 15P40C-2, assembly GCF_009763235.1. Taxonomy (NCBI): domain Bacteria; kingdom Pseudomonadati; phylum Pseudomonadota; class Betaproteobacteria; order Burkholderiales; family Alcaligenaceae; genus Bordetella; species Bordetella sp. 15P40C-2. Next base: position 43,584 of record NZ_WSJA01000040.1, on the reverse strand, counting down.
GCGTGGTGAACATGCGATAGCCGGAGTCAATACTCATTGCTTGGCGACTTTCACGTCTTTGAGACGGATCAGACCGTCGGGATAAGGCACAAAGCCCTGCACATTAGCCTGCGTACCGAAAATCCACGGCAGGTAGAACAGATAAATGTGAGAGTCCTCGTCCTGCAGTTTCTTGAGCGCCTGCGCATACAACTCGCGGCGCTTTGCTTCGTCGGCGGTGCTACGGGCCTCATTGAGCAATTTGTCCATCTCGGCGTCGCAATAACGGCCGTCGTTCAGATTGCCTTTGCATGTGACGTATTGATGAATGTTGCCGCTCGGATCGACGCGGCCCGACCAGCCTGTCTGACCGACCTGGAAATCGCCTTTGGGCAATGCCGATTGCAGCGAGGCGAATTCCAGAGGTTTGAGCGAGATATCGAAACCCGCCTCGGCGCCCATGGCCTGCACCAGTTCGAAGACCTGCTGCATCGTGGTGTTGTTGCCATAGGTGAGCTCGAACGCCACGCGGTCATAGCCAGCCTGCTTGAGCAGTTCGCGCGCCTTTTGCGGGTCGCGACCGGCGCGCTCCGCGCTCTTGTCGTAGGCAAAGCTCGCGGGCGGGAAGGGCTGATAGGCGGGTTGGAACATGCCTTCGCCCACCACTTGATTGATGACATCGCGGTCGATCGCCAGATCCAGCGCCTGACGCACGCGTTTATCCTTGGCCAAGGGAGTGTCGGCGCGCGGACCATTGGCGAGGTTCACCGAGATGGCTTGAAAGCCAAGACCAGTCACCGGGGCGAGCCGAAGCTTCGCATCCGACTTCACGGCCGCCACGTCGCTTGGCGCAATGCGCTCGATGATGTCCAGGCTGCCGGCGCGCAGGTTGTTCAGACGCACGGTCGTGTCGGGCATCGGGGTGAAGACGACTTGATCAAAGTGATAGCTGTCTTTGTCCCAGTGCTTGTCGAATCGTTCCAGCACGATACGATCATTCTGCACGCGGTTCTTGAACTTGTAAGGGCCCGAGCATACCGGGTTGCGGCCCGGGTCTTTGTCGAACGAGGCGGGCGACATCATCATGCCTGCGCGATCAGAGAGTTGCGATAGCAACGATGCGTCGGGCTCTTTCAAACGCAGTACTACCGTGCGGGCGTCGGGCGCCTCCACGCTCGCGACCGAGATCAGCTCGCTCTTGCGGTTGCTTTCCGGCAAGGTCATCGCGCGATCCAGATTCGCTTTGACCGACGCGGCATCGACCGGCGCGCCATCGTGATAGAACGCGTTCTCGCGCAGCTTGAACGTCACCGACATTCCGTCGTCGCTGATCTGCCAGGATTCCGCCAACTGCGGGACGATCTTGAGATCCGGCGTGATGTCGACCAGCTTGTCGCATAGCGAAGCGAATACGATGCGGCCCACGAAGGTCCGTGCGCGCACGGGATCCAACACATCGGGGTCGTCCTGCAGACCGATACGCATCGTGGTCTGAGCGGTTGCGGCGGTGCTGGCCAGCAGGCCGGCGGTGAGCAGCGCGAGGCATAGGCTACGCATGGGAATTCCTTAGGTGTGACTACGGATAAACCGATGATCGACTATTGATCGGGGTAGTGGAAACTATTTTAATGTTCAACTACTGGAGGGCTTGGGTACTCGATTAGGTGATTTCCCTGGCGCCGGTTCGGCGCGGCACGACCGTGCGCCGCAGCCGTGGGCGAGTAAACAGGTACCGAATTACAGCGTGTTCAAAGGCACCTTCAGATAGCGCACGCCGTTGTCCTCGGGCTCTGGCAAATGGCCAGCTTGCATATTGACCTGTACGGAAGGCAGCATGAGCTTAGGCATGGATAATGTGGCATCGCGTTTTTCGCGCATGGCGACGAAGGTCGGTTCGTCGATACCGTCATGCACGTGGATATTGCTCGCGCGTTGCTGCCCGATGGTGGTTTCCCAAGCGTACACGTCGCGCGGTGGCGCGGTGTAGTCGTGGCAGACAAACACTCGCGTCTGTTCGGGCAATGCCAATAGCCGTTTTATCGAGCGATACAGCGTGGCCGCATCCCCGCCCGGAAAATCGCAGCGCGCGGTCCCGTAGTCGGGCATGAACAGGGTGTCGCCGGTAAACACAGTGTCGCCGATGACATAGGCCATGCAGGCCGGCGTATGACCCGGCACGTGCAGCGCGATGCCTTCGAGGCTGCCAATCTGAAAGCATTCCCCATCGTCGAACAGGTGATCGAACTGACTGCCATCGCGCGCGAATGCCGTTCCCGCGTTAAAGATTTTGCCAAACACGGCTTGAACTGCGGTGATGTGCTGGCCAATCGCCAGTTTGCCGCCCAGACGCGCTTGCAGCCAGGGCGCCGCGGACAGGTGGTCGGCATGCGCGTGTGTTTCCAGTATCCACTCGGTGCGTAACGCTGCAGTCTCGATATGACGGGCCAGCTTTTCCGCCGACTTTTCTTCGGTGCGCCCGCTGGCGTAGTCGAAATCCAGCACGCTGTCGATCACCGCGCACGCGTCGCTGCGCGGATCTCGCACGACGTGCGTGGCGGTAAATGTGTCTCGATCGAAGAACGTGTGCACCTCCGGGCGGGCAAGTTCGCCTGCCAGCGTGCGTTCGACGATCGAGATGGCGGAATTCAATGAGGTGTCCATGATGCGAAGGAAAATGCAGATACAACAGATGAGATAGGATAGTGGGCTACTGATCCCAGGCTCTTTTGTGGATCGTATCACCGAGCGCACCATGCAGGTCACCTCTCCGTCTTCCTCTCACGCCTCGCCGCTGGCAGGCATTGCCTGCGTGTGCGCGGGCGTGTTTTTTCTTACTTGTAGCGACGCGCTGGCGAAGTGGATAGGACAGTTTTACAGTCCGATCCAGATTTTGTTCCTACGGGCCGCGATTGCACTGCCGGTCGTATTGGCGATGGTGCTCGCTCTGGGCGGACGGCGCGCGGTGCGCACGAGTCATCTGGGGCTGCATCTGGTGCGCGGCGCGATCAACGTTGTTTCCGCCACGTTTTTCTATTTGGGGCTGCAAGCCCTGCCATTGGCGGAGGCGACTGCCATCGCGTTTTCCGCGCCGCTGTTCGTGACGGCGTTGTCGGTACTGGTGTTGAAGGAAACGGTCGATGCGCGCCGCTGGCTTGCTGTCGCGGTGGGATTCGCCGGGGTGCTGGTGATCGTCCGCCCGGGGGCGGCCAGTTTTCAGATGGCGGCGTTGCTGCCTTTGGCCACGGCGGCGATGTATGCGGTGATGATGCTGACGGCGCGAGCCATCGGTGCGACCGAGAGCATGCTGACGACGACGCTATACATCGTCGCGGGGCAACTGGTGTGCAGCGCGGTGGCCGTACCGGCTTTCTGGACGCCGCTGACGTGGTCGGATTGGCCGTTTTTTGTCGGAATCGCGCTCTTTAGCACCTTGGGCCTGGCGTTTATCACCCAGGGATTTCGCATCGGCCCCGCTTCGGTGGTGGCGCCTTTTGACTATATGGGGCTGTTATGGGCGTCGGTGATCGGCTGGCTGGTTTGGCGAGAGGCGCCGGACTGGATTGACACCGTGGGCGCAGCGCTCATCGTCGCCAGCGGGGTGGCGATTGCATGGCGCGAGGCCCGGCAAGCGAAAAAACATCGCAGGTGAACGCCAATCGCTGCCTGGTCGCGGGCGGATATTGATATAGTGGCGGCTGCCGCGCTCCTAGACAGCGCGGCTCGCGTTTACGCCCCGATTTTGTGATGTCATGACAGATACATCGTCCCCTATACACGCTGCGCCCGCTGGCCCGGAGGCCGCTGTGCGCGTGCTGGAAGAAGAAATCGTATTGGGCAGCCTGCACCCGCGCGAACGCCTGATCGAGGACGATCTGATGAGGCGCTTCACGCTCAAGCGTCATGCGGCGCGCGAAGTCTTAGCCGAGCTGGCCCGCCGTGGCCTGGTCGAACGGCGCAAACATATCGGTTGCGAGGTCAAGGCGTTCTCGGTCCAAGAGGTCAAGGAACTGTATCAATTGCGCGAGCTGCTAGAGGCCGAGGCCGCGCGGACGTTGCCATTGCCGCTCGCGCCCGAAGACCTGGAACAGTTGAAAAGTATCCAGCGCCAGCATGACCGGGCGGTGGCCGATGGTGACCCGCGCGGCGTTTTTCATACCAATCTACGCTTTCACGAAACCTTGTTTGGCTTCTGTCATAACGGGGTGCTGCTGCGCGCGATACAGGAATACGCCAGGCAGACGCATGCCATTCGCTTTGGGTCACTGGTCAACCCGGACTATCGGGAACGGGCGCGCGACGAGCACTGGGCGATGATCACGGCGCTGGAGGAAGGGCGGCGCGATGAACTCGTGCGGCTGTGCCGCGACCATCTGGCGCCGTCGCGCGATGCTTATCTGACGGCCACCCGGCATTTGAGCCGACACGACGCCTTCACCGGCTAGCTCTGGCATCTTGGATTGCGCAAAGGCCAAGGCGTGCAGCGCGCGGCGATGGCGAGCGATACCCCGCCTTTCAGGCAGCCGAGTCGTCGGTATTTTGTCCCGTGAACGCTTGAACCAGTCGGGTGATCTGATCCAATTCATCGTGCGCGCCGACTGCCCAAGCGGGCGTCTCGAACGGGCTGTCGGCCGGGGTGTTGTCCAAATTGGCGCGCAGGTCCGACAAAATATCCAGGGCCAGATCGGTGGCCTGCGCGTTCCCGCGCGTTGAAAGCGCCAATGCCAGCGCGACCGTCTGTCGTAGGGCCAGCAAGCGACCGTCGAGTTCGTTATCCATAAAAGGGCCTTTTCAAAAAGTCGCAAAAATCGTGGCCGCGATTTGTATTTGTATCGGGCCCGCCGTATGCTGAAGTCACCGCAGAGTTTCATCTGCCATCTATGGGAGCCTAGCATGTCTATCGAAAAAGTCGTTTACCGTGCTCGCGCTAAGGCCACAGGCGGTCGTGACGGTCGCGCCGTGTCTTCTGACAATGTTTTGGACGTCAAACTCGCGGTGCCACGCGAAATGGGCGGCGCGGGCGGCGGTACGAATCCGGAGCAGCTTTTCGCGGCCGGCTATTCGGCGTGCTTTCTGGGCGCCATGAAATTTGTAGCGAATCGCGACAAGCTCAGCATCCCCGCGGACGTCTCTGTCGAGGGCGAGGTCGGTATCGGTGCGATTCCGACGGGCTTTGGTATTGAGGTGGAACTCAAAATCTCGTTGCCGGGGCTGCCGCGCGAGCAGGCGGAAGAACTGGTGCAGCGCGCGCACATTGTCTGCCCTTATTCGAACGCCACGCGCGGCAATATCGATGTCACGCTGACGGTGGTGTGAGGGGGTTTATTCAGGAATGAAAATGATGAAAACCACGATGCTGGGGGCGATCGCCGCCGTCGCGTGCTTGACCAGCGCGGCGGCCTTCGCGCAGGCACAGCAGCCGGCGCAGACACAGCAATACAGCTTTCCCGGAAGCGACGGCAGCTATTCGCCGCCGTCGACGTTACGCATTACTGAGCAACCGGGCACACCTCCTGCGCCCGCAGTGCGGGATACGCAGGAAAGCATTGCGCTGTACCAGCGTTGCCGCAATAACGCCGATCGGGAGGCCGTGGATCGCAACCAGCTGCAGACCATGGTCGCCACTTGCCTGGCCGAGCTGCAACAGCGTCGTCAGCAGTGAACCCTCGGTGGTAAGCTCGCGGCATTGTTTCAATCCTGGACTTTGCCGCGATGACTCTTCCTGATGACGCTCATTTGACCGAAACCTTGGTGGAAAGCCGTTCTCTGTGTGAGGGCAGCTTTCTCAAGGCGCGTTGCGATACGGTGCGACTTCCCGATGGCCGGCTGGCCACGCGCGAATACGTGGTGCATCCTGGCGCGGTCGTCGTGATCCCGTTACTCGATGATGGGCGCGTGTTGATGGAGCGCCAGTATCGTTATCCGGTCGAGCGCGTGATGACGGAGTTCCCCGCGGGCAAAATCGATCCTGGCGAGGACCCGTTTCACTGCGCGCAACGCGAATTGCTCGAGGAAACCGGGTACACCGCGCGTGAATGGGCCTGCGCGGGAGCCTTGCATCTGGCCATCGCCTATTCCACCGAGATTATTCACATCTATTTCGCACGGGGCCTGGTGGCCGGCAAGGCGCAGCTCGATCAAGACGAATTTTTGGAAGTCTGCGCCATGCGGCCCGATGAACTGTACGCCGCGTGTCGCGACGGCAGCGTCACCGATGCGAAAACCCTCACCTGCACACTGTGGCTGCAAAACGTGCTGAGGGGCCAATGGCCCTTGGAATGGCGGCAAGGTAATGAATCCGCAGGATCTTGAGCGACTCGTCACCTTGGAGATGCCATTCGGCAAGTACCAGGGGCGGCTGATCGCGGATTTGCCGGGCCCATATCTGGCGTGGTTTGCCCGCAAGGGTTTCCCGCCAGGGCAGATTGGGCGGCTACTGCAACTGATGCACGAGCTGGACCACAACGGGCTCACGCCTTTGCTGGCGCCATTACGTCAGAAATCGGTCAACGGGAAAACGCAGTCGGATACGGAATAGCCTTCGCAAGCCTGACGGAGGCATATTGACTTCATTGACGCGCGAGCGTGGTCAGTCTGTTACCGCGCAGCCGTAACGGGTTCGCACACCGCAGCGTGGGAACTGGCCTGCGCGCCGTGCCCCAGCAGCGCCTCGGCGCCGCATTCCGACGCGAACATGGCTGCCGCCTCGTGTCCTACCCCGATTACCTGATAGGCCGGCGGCGTACGCGGCGCGGCGTGGTTCGTGCGCTGCGTCAGCATACGGTCGTAGCGCGCATAGCCCAGCCCGCGCGCCAGCCGCGTGGCGCCCTGAGCCTCGGCGGCGCAGTGTTGATCGAGCTGGCGATCTTCCGGATTGTTGTCCGCGCTGCCCAGCAAAATCACCACATCGCGCGCGGCATACCTGACATAAAGGTCCGACGCCACACTATGTTGGGCGTAGGGAGGCAGTTGCTGGGGCCCATAGGGGAATTCGTTGTAGCTCGGGCAAATGCCGCGCTCGTAGGGCGCATACCCTTTGCCATCGCGACGCGGCCGTTCGTTGGTGAGATACAAATACGATGGGGCGTTGGCCACGACATAGCGCAAGTCCACGCCCTTGCGGCGCACCGACCCATCGATGCCATTGAGCACCGCATAGCGCTGCAGCAGCTGCGCCCCGCTGCCATGCGCGGCGAGCACGATATCAGTGAGGGCGGGCAAAGATTTGTTGTCGGCCAATCCGGTGACGACATCGTCCAGCACTTCAAACGCACTCAGGGGCGACGGACGCCCCGCAGCGCGCACACTCCTGCCGCCGGTTACCCAGCTGGATTTGCGCCAGGCTGGCAACCCTGCATAGGCGGCATCAACGGGCGAGGGGAATTGCAGCGCCACGATCAAGGTCTCGGCCTTGCGCGACGGATTCATCGCCACTAGCGCGGCGACGTCCCGATAGTGTCGGCCGGCACTGCCTCGCGTTTCGGGCAGCACCAACAGGATACGGCGAATGTCGCGTAAATCCCGCCCCAGGTCGTGGTTCGCATACACCGGCATCCGATACGCGTGCCCACGATTCTCGAGCGTGAGCAGTTGCGCTTTAGGCAAGCTTGGGTGGGGCACCGACCCAGGGGCTTCATAGTCGTACGGTGGCGGTAGTGGCGTTTGCGCGGCCGCACCCGAGGTCAGCAATGCCGATAACCAAACGGCCACTCGCGCTGAGGCGCGGGTCATCATACGCCTCGCCAAAAAACCGGGTTGGCATGCCGTGGCCTTAACAGTGTTCGCGTCCGAGCAGCGTTTGCAGAGCGGGGATGTCCAAGAGCTGCAGATCGCGCTGCCGGATCGCGATAAGCTTTTCGCGCGCGAATTTCGAGAACAGCCGGCTCGTCGTCTCCAGCGTCAACCCCAGATAATTGCCGATTTCCTCGCGGCTCATGCGCAGGACGAATTCGGACGCCGAATAGCCCAGCGCCGAGTACCGTTGCGACAAATTGAGCAGAAAGCCGGCCAGGCGTTGTTCTGAGCGCATGCCGCCGATCGAAGCCAGGAATTGGAAAGAGCGCGTCAGTTCCCGGCTCATGAGGCGTCGCATCTGCTGTTGCAATGATGGCAACTGGTTCGCGACCAGATCGACTTGCGACAAACGGATCACGCATACCTCGGAATCCTCCAAAGCCGTCGCCGTACTGACGTGGTGGCCTTCCAACATGCCGTCCAGGCCGACCATTTCCCCGGGCAGGTGAAAGCCGGTGATCTGCATGTGCCCGCTGGCGTCTTCGATCTGGGTCTTCAGACAGCCGTAGCGCACACTGTAGACGGCATCAAGGGTATCTTGTTGGGTATAGAGCGTGGTGCCCTTGGGCAGCCGCACACGTTCCTGTACCAGCTCTTCCAGTTGCCGCACATCCGAAGGCGCCATGCCGACAGGAACGCAGATATGGCCAAGCCCACAGGTGGAGCAGTCGGGCGAATCCGGTGTCAGGGCAACGCGTTTTTGCATGGAGGAATAACTGGAAAGCAGGGACGTGTCCCCAGATAGATAACGCCCAACAAAATCGGACGGGCAGAACGCTATTGTAAGCCGTTGGGAAATTTGCTGTTTTACCCTTGAAAAACGCGCCTGCAGTCCACACATGGTATGCATCGAGCCAGCCGCTTGTGTTCCGGTCAGGCTCCCAATCAAGCCTTACGAAAACATCATGCGATTCGACAAATTAACCACCAAATTTCAGCATGCCTTGGCAGACGCTCAGAGCCTGGCTGCTCGTAACGATCATCCCTACATTGAGCCCGTGCACGTGCTCTCGGCCTTGTTGTCCGACGCGGAAAGCGGCGCAGGCAGCCTGCTGGCGCGCGCCGGCGTCGCGGTCAACCGCGTGCCGGCCGCCTTGGACGCTGCGCTAAAGGCGCTGCCGCAGGTCCAGGGTAATGACAATGTGCAGATCAGCCGCGATCTGCAGACCGTGCTGACCCGCACCGACAAGGAAGCCGCCCGTCGAGGCGATACCTATATCGCCAGTGAATTGTTCCTCTTGGCCCTGGCCGATGACAAGGGCCCGGCCGGTACCATCCTGCGCGACGCGGGCCTGCAGAAAAAGGCACTCGAAGCCGCGATCGACGCCGTGCGCGGCGGCGAGGCGGTGTCTGCCGCCGAGGGCGAGTCCAACCGCGAGGCCTTGACCAAGTACACGCTCGATCTGACCGAGCGCGCGCGTGAAGGCAAGCTCGATCCCGTGATCGGCCGCGACGACGAGATCCGCCGCACCATTCAGATCTTGCAACGCCGCACCAAGAACAATCCCGTGTTGATCGGCGAGCCTGGCGTGGGTAAGACCGCCATCGTCGAAGGCCTGGCCCAGCGTATCGTCAATGACGAAGTCCCGGAATCGTTGCGCGGCAAGCGCGTGCTGTCCTTGGACCTGGCCGCCTTGCTCGCTGGTGCAAAATTCCGTGGCGAATTCGAAGAGCGCCTGAAAGCGGTGCTGAAAGAGCTCGCGCAGGACGACGGCCAGAACATCGTCTTCATCGACGAGCTGCACACCATGGTGGGCGCCGGCAAGGCCGAGGGCGCGATGGACGCGGGCAATATGCTCAAGCCGGCGCTTGCGCGCGGCGAGCTGCACTGCATCGGCGCGACCACGCTCGACGAGTATCGCAAGTACATCGAGAAAGACGCCGCGCTGGAGCGCCGCTTCCAAAAAGTGCTGGTCAACGAGCCGGATGTGGAATCGACCATCGCGATCCTGCGCGGTTTGCAAGAGCGCTATGAAATCCACCACGGCGTGGAAATCACCGACCCGGCGATCGTGGCGGCCGCCGAGCTGTCGCACCGCTACATCACCGATCGCTTCCTGCCGGACAAGGCCATCGACCTCATCGACGAGGCCGCAGCCCGTATCCGTATGGAAATCGATTCCAAGCCCGAGGTAATGGACAGGCTCGACCGGCGCATTATCCAGCTCAAGATCGAACGCGAGGCCGTGCGCAAAGAGACCGACGACGCTTCCAAGCGCCGCCTGGCCGTGATCGAGGAAGAGCTCGAAAAGCTGCAGCGCGAGTACAACGACTACGAGGAAATCTGGAAAGCCGAGAAGGCCGCCGTGCAAGGCACGCAAGCCATCAAGGAAGAGATCGACCGTGTGCGCGCCGAAATGGCCGAGCTGCAACGCAAGGGTCAATTCGACAAGCTCGCCGAGCTGCAATACGGCAAGCTGCCCGAACTGGAGGCGCGCTTGAGCGCGGCCGACCACGCCGAGCAGCAAGGCCAGCAGCCTGCCAGCGATCAGCCGCGCCTGTTGCGCACCCAGGTGGGCGCCGAGGAAATCGCAGAGGTCGTCTCGCGCGCGACGGGTATCCCTGTGTCCAAGATGATGCAGGGCGAACGCGACAAGCTCCTGCAGATGGAGGACCATCTGCACAAACGTGTCGTGGGTCAGGATGAGGCGGTCAGCCTGGTATCCGATGCCATCCGCCGCTCGCGTGCGGGTCTGGCGGATCCTTCGCGTCCGTATGGTTCCTTCCTGTTCCTGGGGCCCACGGGCGTGGGCAAGACCGAGCTCACCCGTGCGCTCGCGGACTTCCTGTTCGATTCGGAAGAGCATCTGATCCGTATCGACATGAGCGAGTTCATGGAAAAGCACTCGGTCGCGCGTCTGATCGGCGCGCCTCCGGGATACGTGGGCTACGAGGAAGGCGGTTATCTGACCGAAGCCGTGCGCCGCAAGCCTTACAGTGTGGTGCTGCTCGACGAGGTCGAGAAAGCGCACCCCGATGTGTTCAACGTGCTGCTGCAGGTGCTGGACGACGGTCGCCTGACCGATGGTCAAGGACGCACGGTCGATTTCCGTAATACGGTAATCGTCATGACCTCCAACCTCGGTTCGCAGCATATCCAGAGCATGGCCGGTCAGCCGTACGAAGTGGTCAAGGAAGTCGTGTGGGATGAGCTCAAACAGTCGTTCCGCCCCGAATTCCTTAACCGTATCGACGAAGTGGTTGTCTTCCATGGCCTGGAGGCGCAACACATCGAGTCCATCGCACGCATTCAGCTCAAGCGTCTGGCCGATCGTCTGGAGCATCAGGACATGCGCCTGGAAGTCACCGACGCTGCGCTGGCCGAGTTGGCACGCGCGGGCTTCGATCCGGTGTTTGGCGCGCGTCCGCTCAAGCGGGCGATCCAGCAACAGATCGAGAACCCGGTCGCCAAGCTGATGCTGCAAGGCGCATTTGGGCCCCGCGATGTGGTGCCGGTGGACTGGCAGGACGGCAAGTTCGTGTTTACGCGGACCTTGCAATAGCGGGCAGACGCGATCGCTCCACTGCCGGCGTCGTGTAGCGACGACGGCGGGATTGATCGCGATGAAACCGTGTACGAAGGGCGATACCTGATGAGGGTATCGCCCTTTTTTGGGGCTCGCTTGCCCTATGCGCCGTCGGTCGCCACGACGCGACAGCCATCAGGCAGCGTCATCCGCGCGACGTGCTGGCGCAGCGTTTCAATGACCGCCTGCGCTGCCGGTGTCAACGCATAATCGCGGTGCCGTATCAGGCACAAGGTGCGCACCAGCTTCGGACGGGTCAGCAACGAAAATCGCAAGGCGGCGTTCTGTACCCGCTGTGCCGCCAGTGCTGGCAGCAGCGCCACGCCCAGGCCGGCCTCCACCAGTGCGGCCTGTGACGTGGTGCTGGAGGCTTCGTAAAAAGGCGCGCCCGCAGCGATCGGCAGGTCCGCTCGCCCGCGCAACAGCGCCATGATCCCCGTTTCATCGACCACGCCCACCAACTTGCGTCCTCCCAGGCTCGACCAGTTCACATAGCCGCGACTGTCGCGCTTGATGGTGGGATCGTCGGCGCGCGTCAGCACGCCGAAGCGGTCTTCGATCAGGCCTTCGAATATCAGGCTGGGTGCATCGGCCCAGGGGCTGGTCAGGCCAAAGTCGACCTCTTGTGCGGCGATGAGGCGTTGGATACGCCCCGAGTTGTCATCGCGTAGATAGAGGCGGATGCCAGGGTGTTGCTCCGCGAACGAGGCCATCGCGGGGGCGATGAGTTCGGTGATGGCCGAGGGCGCAGCAGCGATCCCCACGCGACCACGTTCCAGCGTGCCATAGCGCACCACGTCTTCAATCGCGCCGTCAAAGTCCGCCAGCAATCGCATGACCCGAGGCAGAAATTCCTGACCGATAGGCGTGAGCGCCACATGCCGGCTGGTTCGGGCAAAGAGCGGCGTACCCAGGGCGTCCTCAAGCTGGCGAATGAGGCCGGTAATGGATGACTGTGTCTGAAACAGCCGCCGGGCCGCGAGCGTGAAGCTTTTTTCCTGCGCCACCGCGACAAAGGCCGTCAGATGCTTGAGCGTGACGTGCTTGGGAAGCCGATTGATCATGAAATCAGATTGATGGATAAAGTTAAATGATTTTTCCAGTTCGATGGGTAAGGCGATACTCCTCGTTTTTACCAATGGGCGCAACGGGCTGAGCGTGCCGAAGTCTGGTACGGGTGCCAAAGCGCGAGGCTGGGAAACATCATGCTGGATATAAAGATCACCAACGGATGGGTGATTGATGGAAGTGGCGGTGCGCGTCGGCGCTGCGACGTCGGTATCACCGGCGAACGCGTGTCCGCCGTGGGCGATTTGTCCGCCATGGCGGCGCGTCGCGAGATCGATGCGACCGGCAAAATCGTCGCGCCCGGCTTTATCGACGTGCACGGTCATGATGACCTGATGTTCGTCGAACGACCGGACCTGCGCTGGAAAACGTCGCAAGGCATCACGACCGTCGTGGTCGGCAATTGCGGCGTGAGCGGCGCCCCCGCGCCCATCCCGGGCAATACCGCCGCCGCGTTGGCGCTGCTGGGTGAAACGCCGTTGTTCGCCGATATGGCGACGTATTTCGCGACGCTCGAGAGCCAACGGCCGATGATCAATGTGGCCGCGTTGGTCGGGCATGCCAACTTGCGCCTGGCCACCATGGCCGACCCGCGTGGCAAGCCCACGGCCGACGAACAGGCGGCGATGGAAACGCTGTTGGATCAGGCGCTGACGGCCGGCGCGGTGGGCTTTAGCACGGGCTTGGCCTACGACCCGGGCGCGTGCGCCGACTTTGACGAACTGGCAGGGCTGGCGCGGGTCGCCGTCCGGCATCAAGCCTTGCATACGAGCCATATCCGCAATGAAGCCGACGAGGTCGAAGCCGCCGTCGATGAGGTGTTGCGCGTGGGGCGCGAGACGCGCTGCGCCAGCGTGCTGTCGCATCACAAATGCATGCTGCCGCGCAACTGGGGGCGCAGCGCGATGACCCTGGCGAATATGGACCGAGCGCGCGCCGAAGGGCTGGACGTGGCGCTGGACATCTACCCGTATCCGGGCAGCTCGACCATCCTCATCCCCGAACGGGCAGAGATCATCGATGACATTCGCATCACCTGGTCCACGCCACATCCCGAGTGCAGTGGCGAATTCCTGCGCGACATCGCTCAGCGCTGGGGATGCGACAAAACCGAGGCCGCCCGGCGTTTGTCCCCCGCAGGCGCCATTTACTTTGCGATGGACGAGGCCGAAGTCCAGCGCATCTTTCAGCACGATGGCTGCATGGTGGGCTCCGATGGCCTGCCCAATGACGCGCAGCCGCATCCCAGGCTGTGGGGCACCTTCCCACGCGTGCTGGGGCGTTATGTGCGAGAAGCGCAGATCGTCACGCTGGAGCAGGCCGTGGCCAAGATGACAGCGCTGCCTGCACGCGTTTTTGGTCTGGCCGACCGGGGATGCTTGCGCGAGGGGGCCTGGGCCGATGTGGTGGTCTTTGATGCCGATACGGTCATTGATCGCGCCACTTGGGACGCTCCCACCGAAGAGTCGTCCGGGATCGACGTCGTCATGGTCAATGGTGCACAGGTTTATCCCGTCGCGCCCGAAGGCAACCGCCCGGGCCGCGTCCTGAAACGCACCCGTCAAAAAACACAATCCTAAGGAGCAATTTCATGCGTAAAACTCTATTGGCAGCAGGCCTGCTCGCGTTCACCACTACGGCGCTCGCCGATTTCCCAGATCGTCCGATCACGCTCATCGTGCCGTTCTCGGCCGGTGGCCCCACCGACGTGGTGGGCCGCGTCGTCGCTGCCAAGGCCGGCGAGATTCTGGGCCAGCAAATCGTTGTCGAAAACCGCACCGGCGCCTCGGGCACCATCGGTCTGACCGCGACGGCTCGCGCCAAGCCTGATGGCTACACTCTGGGCCTGGCCACCGTCAGCACCCACGGCACGGCGCCCCATCTGTTCCCTAAGCTGGCCTATGATCCGGTCAAGGACTTCACGCCCATCAGCAATCTGGTGACCAGCCCCAACATCCTGAGCGTCAACCCTTCGTACCCGGCCAAGACGCTGACCGAATTCGTGGAACGCGTGCGCGCCAACCCCGATACCGAGAGCTATGCGAATGCCGGCGCGGGCGGCGTGAATGACTTGGGCATGATCTGGTTCCTGCAACTGATCGGCGGCAAGATGAACAGCATCGCGTATCGCGGCTCGTCGCCTGCCTTGACGGACACCGTCAGCGGCGTGGTGCCGGTGATCTTCGACAACTTTCCGTCCTCGCAAGCCTACGTGAAGAGCGGCCACCTGCGTGCCTTGGCCATCACCGGCAAAGAGCGCAATCCCAGCCTGCCCGACGTGCCGACCTTCGCCGAACAAGGCTACAAGGATTACGACGTGACCGCCTGGTATGGCGTGGTCGCTCCGGCCGGCGTCCCGGACGATGTGCGCGACAAGCTGGCTGATGCGTTCGCCCGCGCGGTGCGTGATCCGGAAACGGCGCGCAAGCTGGCCGACACCGGTTCGTTCCCCTTGGGCAATACCCCTCAGGAATTCGCCGAGCAGATCCAAGCCGAGAAAGATCGCTGGGGTGTGGTGATCGAAAAAGGCCAGATCAAACTGCAGTAAGGCTGCGAAAACGCGTCGCGGCGGCAAACCCGCCGTGACGATGACAGCGATTAGTAAACGTCGCGGTGATAGCGTCCCTCTTGACGCAATCTTGTCATCGCGTCGCTACCCAGGATGTGCTGTAACGCCTGATCCACATCCTGCGCCATGCCGTTCAGGCTGCCGCACACATAGATGTCGGCCCCGTCATTGACCCATTCCCGCACGCTGTCTGCCGCTTGCAGCAGCCGATGTTGCACATAGGGGTGCTCACGGTCGTCGCGCGAGAACGTGAGATCCAGCCGGTGCAACCGGCCCGAGGCGAGCCAGGCTTGAAGTTCCTCGCGATAGAAGCCATCGGTGGCCGCGTTGCGCTCGCCAAAGATCAGCCAATTGCGATGATGCCCGGCCGCGATACGCGCCTTGAGCAGCGCGCGCAGGCCCGCGATGCCGGTGCCATTGCCGATGAATAGCGCTCCCCGTGCATCCTGGGGAGGGCGGAAATTCTCGTTACTGCGCAGGCGCAGGTCGATCAGGTCACCTATCTGAGCGATCTGTGTGAGCCAACCGCTGCCCACGCCTAAACCGCCATTAGCGTTGCGACGTAGCCTCACCAGCAGGTGTACGGCGCCATCGCTCGGGACAGAGGCAATCGAGTATTCCCGATGCGGCAGGACGTCGCCGCCTCGCGTCTTGCGCGGCCCGATCTCGGCGATGTCGCCAGGCTGCCATCGCGCGTTGTCGGGATCGAGCGCTGTCAGTTCCAGATGAAAGCAAGGTTCGCCCTGGCTACCCGGGTTGAGCAGCGTGCGGGCGGTCAGCCGCCATGGCTGATAGGCCGGGGTTTCCCAATCGGGCAATTCATGTTGCCCGATCATCTGGCCTAACTGATGCACCCAATGCCGCAATGCGCCGGCATCGATGCGGTCCACATCGACGCGGTCGAATAGGGGGGTCGCGCCCCAGTTGCGCAACCAGCCATCCAGCTGTCTGCCAAAGCCGCAGAAATGCCGATAGGTGCTGTCGCCCAGCGCGAGCAAGGCATATTGCAATCCATCGAGCGCCATGGTGGGCATGCCCGATATCGAATCGGCGAAGGCGGCTGCGTTATCCGGGGGATCGCCTTCGCCATAGGTGCTGGCGACAATCAACACCCGGGGGTAGCTGCGTAATACCGCCGGATTCAGTTGCCCTAATGCGGCCACCCGGGTGGGCACGCCCGCCAGGCTGAGCGTTTGTGCCGTCTGCTGGGCAAGTGATTCTGCTTGTCCGGTTTGACTGGCGTGCGCGATCAGTATGGTGTCGCTGGTGACCGGCGCGGTTAAAGCGGATGCCGCCTCCGCCACTTTCCTGTGACGGATGCGAGCCTGATGCCATGCCCATAGGCATAACAGCAGCCATAGCGCAACGACGCAACACGCACAGATCAAACGGTGGGTAGGCGACATCGACATAGCCTTGGGTGTGGGGCCGCTATTGTGCCGCCAGCAGCGCTTCAAACGCCGGACTTGCCGTCATTCGCAGTTGCTGCCCGTCACGCACAATGAACAAGGCTGCCAGCCCGCGGCTTTGGGCGTAGTCCATGCCTTCTTGTTCGCCCATCACCGTCAACGTCGTGCTCAAGGCGTCCGCGTCCATGCACGCCGCATGCACGACAGTCACGGAAGCCACGCCGTTGGCGATAGGCCGCCCCGTGCGCGGATCCACCGTATGGGCGTATCGCCCCATCTGGTCTTCACGGTAGCGGCGATAATCGCCAGACGTGGCAATGCTGCGTCCTTGCAGGGCAATCGCCATGGCGTGGTCCTCGCTGCCATCGGGAAACTCCACGGCGACTCGCCAGGGTGCACCATCCGGCCGGCGGCCAGACGAACGCAATTCTCCGCCCACCTCCATCAGGAAATCGTGCACGCCCAGCCGCGCCAGCGACTGCGCCGCCAAATCCACGCCATAGCCTTTGGCGATGGCCGACAGATCGATACACACGCCACCCTTTTGCCAGGCGCGCCGATGATCGTGATCCAGCCGCAGGTGCTGCCATCCACAACGTTGACGCAGCGCCGACAACAGTTCCGGTCCGGGCGGCTCGCTGGCATACGGGGGCGGGCCAAACCCCCAGGCATTCACCAGAGGCCCTACCGTCGGGTCATAGGCACCGCCTGTTTCGGCAGCCCAATGCAGTGCCCGCGTCAGTACGTGAAAACAAGGCTCGGGCAGTGGGTGCCAGCCGACTTCAGCCTGATTGAATCGGGACAAATCGGATCGTTCGTCCCAGGTGCTCATCTGCGCGACGACGAGATCCAGGGCTTCTGTGATCGCCCGTTTGGCGTCCAGAGGCGATACGCCTGGCGGCAGCCCCAGACGCGCCGACCAAGTCGTGCCCATCGTCGCGCCCGCCAAGGCGGCGGGCGTCAAGCCCAACGCCTGGGCAGGGCGCTGATCAACAGTCCCTATGGCCGCCGTCAAGATCTGCGGGGCATACCCGACTCCCCAGCCACCCGAGACGTAGGACACCTTATGCTTCATGCGTGCGCTGCGAAGGGCCGTGCTTATTGAGCCAGGACTTCGAGCGTGGCGACATACGACAGACGCCGCTTGGATGCATCCTTGACGGTGGTGTTCTGATCTTCGGTACCCGCCTCCAGCCAGTACAGCCCTGGCTGCGGCCACTTGATTTCGAACTTGCCTTCCTTGTCAGTTTTCAGCGCGATTTCACCGACCGGGTCGCGGTAACGGCCGCCGCCGGGCACGATATTGACCTCAAGATCGGCCGCGGGCTTGCCGTCAATTGTCATCTGAAAGGTTGCCGTTTCGTCTGCGTACAGATCGTTCGGGTGCGTGACCGGCACCAGTTCCAGGCCACGAGCCGCCGCCGCCAGGGTAGTCGGCTTGCCAGCCGTGGCGAAGGTCTCGACACGACCTATTGACTCGGAGACGTCCAGGTCCTGCGCCTGCGCCGGGATGGCGGCGGCCATGTTCTCGACCTTGCCAAAATAACGCTTGGGCTTACCGTCTTCTTTCCAGCGCGCGAAGACGCCGTCGTTGACGACGGCGATGCGGTAGGTGCCGGGCTCGGTCAGCTGCAGGTCGAACGTGCTGCGCAGCTTGCCACGGTTGGCGTTTTCTGGCGACACGGTTTTGCCGCTAGGCGAGACGATGACCAAGTTGTCCAGGCGCAGCGGCGCGTGGTTGAAATAGAACTTGTCGTTACCGACGGAGGCGTCAACCGTGATCCAGCTGTCGTTGCCCGACAGAACCGTGGAGGAGGGCACCAGCCACGCATCGTGCGCGTGAGTCACGGCAGGCAGGCTCAACGCTAACGCAGCGGCAAAACGAAGGGCATATTTCATCGGAGTTCCAATAACCAGGGATTTGAGGACGGTGTCGGCAGCGGACAAATGGCGGTGCTCAAAGACGGGTGCCGACAAGTGGCAGGATCAAGGGGTAAACGTGACTGTGATTGCGCCCAGCTCATGTTCGCCTTGGGCCGTCAGGGTGTCGGCTTTGGTGGGCGGCCAGTCGAATGGCACTCGCACCAGTTCGCGGCCGCCAACCTCACGCGCAGCTTCGACCACCAAGGCATAGCGTCCGGGCTTGAGTTCGGCCAAAGGCTTCTGGTTGCCCGAAAAGGACAGCGCGTGTTTACCGGCCGGGCGGGTTGCGCCGCTCACGCCGTCCACGGGGAACTGTTGATTGCGCCCGCTGCGCCGCCACCATTGGCGCATGTCTTTCAGCCATTGCGCGCCTTCGTTGTTTTTCATGGCCACGTCGTACCACACGGCCAGATCGCCCACGGCGTTCTGATCGGCGGTTTCCAGCCAGATCGCCACATAGGGACGGTGATACTCCGCTACGTCCAAGCGCGGAATTTCCACGTTCAGATTGAGATCGGCGGCCTGCGCCGTCCGGGCAATCAGGCCAGCCAGCAACGCCGACAACAGCAGCTTACGCATAAAGTCTCCAGACTCGTGCTTCATCAATGGATAAATACCAGCGCCAGCACAACAGGAATCACCACGCCCAGGCCCACCATGGGCCAGGTCGCCGCGCGCTGGCCCGCGTGCATCTGTAGCAGCACCAGTCCCGTCAGCGAAAACACCAGCGCGGCCACGGCGAACAGGTCCAGGAACCAGCTCCACGCCGTGCCGGTATGGCGTCCTTTGTGCAGGTCGTTCAAATACGCGATCCAACCGCGGTCCGTGTACTCGTATTCCACCAGGCCGTCGTCCAGCGATATCGACACCCAGCCGTCGCCCCCAGGGCGGGGCAGGGACAGGTAGAGTTCGTCGGGCGACCATTCGGGTGTCCGGCCAGTCGCATCGGCGTGCGCTTCGCTGCGCAGCCATTGGGCGACGTTGGCCGGCACGGGGGCTTGCTTGCCCGCGGCCTTGGCCGCTTGCAGCTCCGTCAGCAACGCATCGGGCAACTGCGCCTCGCCAGTCGTGACTACGGGCGTGGCGGGAATCAACGAGGCATTGTTCAGCGTCAACCCGGTGATGGCGAACAGCAGCATCCCCAACAGGCATAATGCGGAACTAATCCAGTGCCATTGGTGCAGGGTTTTCAGCCAGTAGGCTCGTCGGCGAGAGGGTGTTTGTCGGTCCATGACGCAAATGGCGAATTGGCTGCGGATTCTACCAGTGAAATGAGAATGAGTCTCAAGTTATTTTTATGCAAACGCTGACTACGATCAATGTCCTTGCCGTGGCGCTGGGCGCCGCGTTGGGTGCTTGCGCTCGTTGGTGGGTCGGGCTCTGGCTCAATACGGCCGGGTGGCCGTGGGGGACGCTGGCGGTGAATCTGGCCGGTGGGTATTTGATCGGGGTCGCGTTGGCGGTGTTATGGGCGCATCCGGATTGGCCACAATGGGTGCGCTTGGCGGCTGTGACAGGTTTCCTGGGCGGGCTGACCACGTTTTCGACGTTTTCGGCCGAAACCGTGGGCATGCTGGAACGGGGCGACTATGTGCCCGCGATCGGCTATGCAGGATTGAGCTTGCTGGGATCGCTTGGGCTAACCGCCCTCGGATTAGCAAGCGCCAATTCCATGCTGCGTTAAAACGGCCGTATCGGCGCCTATTTCCCGGCCAGCAGTACCTGTGCCGCCTTCAGACCACTGCGCACTGCGCCTTCCAGCACTCCTGGATAGCCTGTGTCGGTCCAGTCGCCCGCCAGGGCTAGCGTCGGCCATGGCGTGCTGTTAAGCGGGCGGTTCAGCCCTGGCTCCGCGGCGAAGGTGGCGCGTTTCTCGACGAAAAGCTCAGCGGCCACCACCGCCGGCATGGGTGGCAGACGGGAAGGGTGCCGGGCGGCCTGCTCGGTGACTTGTTGCGTCAAGTTCGCGATGATGGTTTCCCGCGACTCGGACGAGAGCGCGCGCGCCGCACTCGTCACGATGGCCAACTCGGATTCAGGGCTACGCCCGGTCAGGCGCGATCGGTCGAATACCCATTGGCCCCAATGCCCGCGCGACTTGTCCTCGCGCAGCAGCATCATGGGCGCCGGCAGCGGCCATGGCGCGGCCAGGCGCAGGTTCAAGGTGGCGATCGGCACATACTCAAACGCCTGCAGCGCATGCAGCAGACCCGGCGAGTCGGCATCGAGCAGGGCATCTTCCAGCAGGCGGGCGGCCACGAAGGGCGGTACCGCGAGCACGGCCGCGTCGAACCGTTCCCGATTGACATCCACCCAATAATCGCCGGGCTTCAGATGGCGTACCGTGGCCCCATAACGCATGGTGGCATGCAGCGCGACCGCATCCGGCCACAACGCCGACAAATCCACGCAGGGCAGCAGTAAATCGCTATTGCGACGGTCGCCGGTCAGGCTGTCCTGCAAAATACGCGCGAAGAGGTCCGCGCTGGCCTCGTCCAGCGGCGTGTTCAGTGCCGCCAAGCATAGCGGTTCCCACAGGCGCTGCACGATCTGCGCCGGTTGCTGATAGTGCGATAACAATCGCGACACGGTCCAGTCGCGTGGGGTGCGCCAGCCTTGCTTTTGCAGTCCGCGCATCAACCGTATCGCGGCAAGCCGGCTTTCCCACGAAAGGCCACGCGCCGTTACCAGCGCGGCCAAGGCGTGAAAAGGTGCGGGCAGGGCGGGCGCGGCCAGATTAAATGCACCGTCCAAACTGCTCAGTCGCAAGGAACGCCGCATTAGCAGCGTGGCCGGATTGCGCCCAAGGCGCCGCATCAACGCGAGCGTCTGCTGATAGGCGCCCAGCAAAATATGCTGGCCATTATCCAGGTGCCCGCCAAAATCGGGATGCACCACGCGACGCGCCCGGCCCCCTGGCGTGCGGCCCGCTTCAAACACGGTGACCTGTGCGCCCGCGTCGCGCAACGCCGCACAGGCCGCAAGGCCTGCCCAGCCAGCGCCGATAATCGCGACCTTTTTCATGTCGAGAGGCGGCGCACGAGGCCGCGGCCACCACCGACCCAGGTTTTCCAGGCCAGCCAGAATTTCCGAATGGGCGTGAGCGAGATGCGTTGATGCAGCACCTGCCAGTTATCGCGCTCGATTTCATCGAGCAGGGCGTGATAGATGGCTGCCATCAACAATCCCGGTCGCTGCGCGCGGCGGTCGGTTTCGGGCAGACTCTGCATGGCTTCTTTGTAAAGCTGTCGCGCCCGGTCGGCCTGGAACTTCATCAGCGCGGCGAACCTGTCCGAATAGGTGCCGTTCAGTATCTCGGCGGCCTTCACGTCGAACTGCTGCAGCTCATTGACGGGCAAGTAGATCCGCCCGCGCCTTGCATCGTCGCCCACGTCACGAATGATGTTGGTGAGCTGAAACGCCAAGCCTAGCTTGGACGCATATTCCAGCGTGCGCGCATCGGTATACCCGAACACGCCCGCCGACAACTCGCCGACCACGCCGGCCGCATGCCAACAGTATTTACGCAGCCCCGGCCAGTCCAGATAACGCGTCTGGTCCAGGTCCATTTCCATGCCGTCGATGACCGCCAGCATGCGTTCGCGCGAGATATCGCACGACGCCAAGTGCGGCTGCAGCGCCTGCATCACCGGATGCTCCGCATGACCGGCAAACAGCTGATCGACCTGCGTTCTCCACCAGGCGAGCTTGATGCGCGCCACGGACGCATCCGTGCACTCGTCCACCACATCGTCCACTTCCCGGCAAAACGCGTACAGCGCCGTGATGGCGCGGCGGCGTTCGGGCGGCAGGAACAGGAACGAGTAATAAAAACTCGACCCGCTTTTGGCGGCTTTTTCCTGGCAATAGTCGTCAGGCGTCATAAATTTGGCATGTATCCCATCAGTATGTCAGCGCGTGCGGTGTCGAGTTATCGGATGCGCCACAGCATGACGGCCCAGTCCTTCCAGCCCAATTCGGGCCGGTTCATGAACACGTCATAGCCACAGCGCTCAATCCGCTCGAGAATGCGTAGTCCCCCTTGCACGATCAGGCGCAGTTCCAGGCCGATACGGCCCGGCAACCGGCGTGCCAGTGGAGCGCCAGAGTGTAGCAGTGCCCGGGTGCGTTCTACTTGAAAGGCCATGAGATCGCGCCATTGTGGGGTCAAGCGACAAGTGGCGATGTCGTCCTCGGTGACGTGATGATGCAGCAAGTCCTCGCGTGGCAGATAGATGCGTTGCTTGCGCCAGTCTACCCGCACATCTTGCCAGAAGTTCGCCAACTGCAGACCCGTGCAAATCGCGTCGGACTGCGCCAGATTGTCGGGCGTTGCCGCATCGTATAAATGCAGCATCAGCCGTCCGACCGGATTGGCCGAGCGCGAGCAGTAGTCCAGCAGCGATGCGTAGTCGTCGTACCGTTTGACAGAGACATCCTGCTCGAACGCCGACAGCAGATCCAGGAACGGCGTGATGGGCAACTGATATTGGGCAATCGTCTGGGCGAGCGGCGCAAAGATAGGCGCGAGGACGTCCGCAGGGCGGCATTCGCCTCCCGGCTCGGCACCGATGCGATGCAGCTCCGCGCGGAAAGCGGCCAACGCCGCCAACCGTTCAGCGTCGCTGGCGTTGCCCTCGTCGGCGATGTCGTCGGCCGCGCGCGCGAACCGATAGATATCCGTGACCGGACGGCGCAGCCGGCGCGGCAACAGTACCGAGGCAACGGGGAAATTTTCGTAGTGATCGACTGCCATACCTCTGAATTGCAACGGCCTGAAGGCCAGCTTGGCGGAAACCCTGAGTCCCTATTTTAGTCGGGCGCATCCCGGCCGCCCCACGGCGGCCAGCCGGCGGATAAGTAGCTAATAATTTCTGTGTGATTCCGCCGCACACTCTCGACCCGCTGCGAGGCAGATCAGGTAGACTAACTGCCATAGGAAATTACAAATGCCACGCCCGATCAAAGCCACTATTTCAGTTTCCGCACTCAGCCATAATCTGGCCGTCGTGCGACGTCATCTCGATCAGGCAGCCCAAGCCGCGGCGGCGAAGTCCCCATCGATTTGGGCCGTCATCAAGGCGAATGCCTACGGGCATGGGATCGAGGCCGCCGTGGCGGGATTTTCTGCCGCCCAGGGTCTGGCCATGCTGGATCTGTCCGAGGCAGTACGCTGTCGCGAGGCAGGTTGGGGCGGGCCGATCTTGCTGCTCGAAGGGTTTTTCGAGCCTGGCGACCTGGAGTGGGTGGATCGCTATCATCTATCGGTCACCGTGCATACCCGCGAGCAGCTCGACATGCTGGCGCGCGCGCGTCTGGCACGCCGCGTCGACATCATGCTCAAACTGAACACGGGGATGAACCGGCTCGGCTTTACGCCGGATACATTCCAAAGCGCCTTTCAGCGCGCCAACCAGTTGCGCGATCAAGGCAGCGTCGGCAGTATTGGCACCATGACCCATTTCGCCTGCGCCGACGGTCCCGAGGGCGTGGCGGAGCCGATGCAGGTTTTCCGCGATGTGACCGACGGTTTGGGTAATGGGCCCGTCAGTGTTTGCAATTCGGCGGCCACGCTGCGTTATCCGGAGATCGCTTTGACTAGCGGCGCGCAGGCGCACTGGGTCCGTCCGGGCATCTGCTTGTACGGCGCCTCGCCTATCGCTGGCGAAAGCGCGGAACAACTCGGCCTGCGTCCGGCGATGTCGCTGCGTTCCGAGATCATCGGCGTGCAGGAAGTGCCCGTGGGTGCGGCCGTGGGGTACGGCGCCTTGTTCCGCGCTGACCGGCCCATGCGCATCGGTGTGGTCGCTTGCGGATATGCCGACGGTTATCCGCGTCATGCCAGCACAGGCACGCCGGTCGTCGTGGGCGGCACGCGCACCACGCTGGTCGGGCGTGTCTCCATGGACATGTTGATGGTCGATCTGACCAGCGTTCCGTCCGTACGCGTGGGTACCCCGGTGTCGCTGTGGGGCGCCGAAGGGCCGTCGGTCGACGAGGTGGCCGAATCGTGCGGCACGATCGGATACGAGCTATTGTGCGCGGTGGCCCCGCGCGTGCCCGTCGAGCGTATCGCCTGATTTCGATATTTAGCGAGGAATTCCATGAAAGACAAATGCGTGCTGGTCACTGGCGCGACGAAAGGCATCGGCTGGGCGCTGACCCAGCGGCTTGCCGACCAGGGCTGCCATGTCGTGGGAATCGCGCGTAACACCGAACACGTCGATTTCCCGGGCTATCTGTATGCCTGTGATCTGGCCGATGCCGGACGCACCGAAGAAGTCCTGCGTGAGATCCGCGAGAAATATCCCGTCGACGCCATTGTGAATAATGTCGGCATGGTGCGGCCCCAGCCGCTGGGCGAAATCGATTTGGCTTCGCTCTACAGCGTCATGGACCTCAATGTACGCGTGGCCGTGCAAGTCACGCAGGCCTTTCTGGAATCGATGAAGGCGCGCCGCACCGGGCGCATCGTCAATATCGTCAGTCGGACCATCCATGGGGCGCACGAGCGCACCAGCTATTCGGCCGCCAAAAGCGCCCTGGTCGGATGCACGCGCACCTGGGCGCTGGAGTTGGCCGAGTACGGTATCACCGTCAATGCCGTCGCTCCCGGCCCCATCGAGACCGAGCTATTCCGCCTTGCTCAACCCGCGGGCAGCGAGGGCGAGCGTCGCGCGTTGGCGTCCATTCCAATGAAGCGCATTGGCACTCCGGATGAAGTGGCCGCCGCGATCGCCTTTTTCCTGTCCGACGAAGCCGGCTTCGTCACGGGGCAGGTGCTAGGCGTCGATGGCGGGGGCAGTTTGGCGGGACGCTGAGTCGCGAGTGTCAAAAACGTAGCGCCTGCTCCAACGGGCCACGTTTAGGCGGGTAAACTTGCCACATGGCCAAGCCTCGAACCGTCTACGTCTGCGCCGAATGCGGCGGCACTACTCCCAAATGGCAGGGCAAATGCCCGCATTGCGCTGCCTGGAATACCCTCGAAGAAACCGTCGAGTCCGCAAGCCCCACCGCGGCCTCGCATCGTTATGCGCCGCTGGCCGCTTCGACGCCAGTGCGTACCCTCGCCGATATCGAACCGCGCGAAACGCCGCGTCAGCCCACCGGTCTGGATGAGTTCGACCGCGTCTTGGGGGGTGGCTTGGTGGCCGGGGCCGTGGTCCTTATCGGTGGCGATCCCGGCATCGGGAAATCCACGTTGTTGCTGCAGGCCCTGGCCGCCCTGTCGGCCAATTCACGCGTGCTTTATGTGACCGGCGAAGAATCCGCCGAACAAGTCGCACTGCGCGCGCGTCGTCTGGGCGTTCCGACCGGCAATGTCAGCCTCTTGGCCGAAATTCGTCTGGAATCCATCCAGGCGGCGGTGTCCGAGCAGCGTCCCACCGTCGCGGTCATCGACTCTATTCAAACGCTCTATAGCAGCGAACTGACGGCCGCTCCCGGCTCGGTATCGCAGGTCCGGGAATGCGCCGCGCAGCTTACCCGCCTAGCCAAGCAAACCGGCATCTCCATCGTCATGATCGGTCACGTCACCAAGGACGGCGCGCTCGCCGGTCCACGCGTGCTCGAACATATTGTGGATACCGTGCTGTACTTCGAGGGTGATACGCATTCCTCGTTTCGCCTGGTGCGTGCCTTCAAGAACCGATTTGGCGCGGTCAATGAGCTTGGCGTTTTCGCCATGACAGACCGTGGCCTGCGTGGCGTGGCCAACCCATCGGCATTGTTCCTCTCGCAACACGAACAGCAGGTCTCCGGTTCCTGCGTGATGGCCACGCAAGAGGGCACCCGCCCGTTGCTGGTCGAAATCCAGGCGCTGGTAGACAGCTCGCATGCCCCGAATCCGCGCCGACTGACAGTCGGTCTGGAAGGCAACCGTCTCGCCATGCTGCTCGCCGTGCTGCATCGTCACGCTGGCGTGTCCACGTTCGATCAAGATGTGTTCGTCAATGCCGTGGGCGGCGTGCGGATCACCGAGCCGGCGGCCGATCTCCCCGTGCTGCTGGCGATTATGTCTTCCTTGCGCGACAGGCCGTTGCCGCGCGGGCTGATCGCATTTGGCGAAGTCGGTTTGGCGGGTGAAATCCGGCCCGCGCCGCGTGGACAAGAACGACTGCGCGAGGCCGCCAAGCTGGGCTTTAGCGTGGCCCTGATCCCGAAAGCCAACGCCCCCCGTCAGCCCATCGAGGGTCTGGAAATTTGGGCCGTCGATCGCCTCGACGCGGCCATGGAAAAGCTGCGCTAAAAACATCATGCCGTTCTCGTACGCATTCGCCGGGACTCTCACATGAGTCTGTGGATCATCGCGGCCTGCCTCGCCAGCGGCGCACTCATCGGGTTCCTAGGCGGTGTACTGGGCATAGGCGGGGGTCTGATCGCGATTCCGGCGCTGGTTTTGCTCATGGACATGCCCCAGCAGCTGGCGCAAGGCACGGCTCTGATCATGGTGCTGCCCACCATCATCATGGCCGTACGTAAATACAATCAAAAAGTCCCCATCGATCCGCGTGTGGCCGCTGCGGGTGCGCTGGGGGCGGTAGCCTTCACGTGGCTCGGCGCCCGGCTCGCGCTTGGTATTGCGTCCAGCACGCTGCGCGTGAGTTTTGCCATTTTTCTGTTCTTTGTCGCCGTGTTTTACGTCTATCGCATGGTGCGGCCCCCGCGTCCGCTGCATGCGAACGAGATGCCAAGACGCGCCGCGCCGGTGCTCACGCCTCGCCGGTCAGCGGCGCTAGGGATGTTGTGCGGCACATTCGGCGGATTTTTCGGAGTGGGGGGTGCGGTGCTATGCGTGCCGATCCTGACGGCCGGTTTTCGCCTGTCGCAAACCGCCGCACAGGCCTTGGCCTTGACCATGGTCATACCTGGCTCCACCATCGCGTTGATCACCTACAGCTGGGCAGGGCAGGCCAATGGCTGGGTCGGCATCCCGCTGGCGCTCGGCAGCCTCGCTTTCGTCCCCGTTGGGGTGCGCTTGGCGTATCGCATGCCGGACCGCCATTTACGCGGCTGCTTTGCCGCGATGTTGTTCGTGACCGTGGGATTGCTGATTTATCAGGCGTGATCCGGGGGCGTCACGCGTCGTGGAAATTGCGCACGACTTTCCAGAACCACGCATGCAGCAGCACAGCCGAAAACGCCAGCCCCAGCATGGCCATCAGCCACATCGTGCCGGCGCCTTGCGGCGATCCGGGCAAGATCAGCGTGCGCAAGCCATCAAGCATTCCGCGCCCAGGCCCAAAACCCAGCCACCAACCACCCAGCAACCCTAGCCCAGCCAACGCGACCACTTGCAGCAATAACGGCACCACCGCGACTTTATAGGCGCGCAACACATACGAGTTAATACACTGCATGGAGTCCGCCAAGTGAAACAGCGGGATGATCGTCAGCAGCGTACTCGCCACGGCTGCGACTTCTGGATCGTCCGTATAGGCAGCCAGAATGAGAGGCTGGCCCACCAGCAGCACGGCGGCCGTCAATACCGCCCCGATCAGCCCTAGCGCCATGCCGGCCAAGCTGTGGCGTCGCGCCAGGACCAAGTCGCCCGCGCCGATCGATTGCGCGGCCAAGGCCGCCGTCGCCACGCCCAGCGCCATCGGCATCATGTAGCACAGCGCCGCCAGGTTCGACATGATCTGATGGCCGCCGCTGACATAGGTACCCTCGCGAGCCACCAGCAACGCCATAAAAGTAAAAGCCGAAACTTCCACCAGATACGAGCCGCCCATGGGCAGGCCTAGCCGTAGCAGTTCCTTCTGAGCGGCCCAGGTAGGACGCCCTAATGTCAGATGAAAACGTCGGAAGTAGGGGTCATGCGTGATCACCCATAGCCCCACGCTCAGACTGATCCAGAACGTAATTGCCGTGGCCAGCCCCGCGCCCGCCGCACCCAAGGCCGGCAGCCCCAGATTGCCGTAAATCAGTACCCAGTTCAAAAATGCCTTGATTCCGACCGCCACCAGATTGATGGTCATCACAACCTTCGGTCGCGAGACCGCCGTGCCCAACGCATAAATGGTGCGAAACACCAGCGCGGCTGGCAAGGCCAGCGCGAGCGCGCGTAGATAATCCGTCACGCGGGCACGCACTTCGGGTGCAACGTCACCCGAGAGCGACAGCCACATATCGGGAAACATCATCAGCACGGCGCCCGCGAGCGCCAGTCCCAGCGCCAGCCACACACCCTGACCCCAGGCGCGTCCCACCTCATCAAAGCGCCCCGCGCCAAAATGCTGAGCCTGGATCGGGATCAACGCATGGACCACGCCCATCAGTCCCACGAACACCGTGATGTACACCGAGATCGACAGGGACATCGCGGCCAGGTCCGCCGCACTGGCATGTCCCGTCATCGCCGTGTCCAGCACGCCGAAGGCAATCCCCGCCCATTGGCTCACCAGCACGGGCCAAGCTTGCCGGGCGATACCCGACATCGAAGCGCCAAAGCCTTTAGTCGTGGGAGCCGCGGCGTTCATCGTGATTGGTCGATACGCAGCAGACGGAAGATCTCATGACGGTCCGCGCGCCGCCCACCGCGCCACAACTCCGTCGCGCCTTCGCTAAAGGCGGCCTGGCCGTCGCGCAGCCGTTCGCGCGTCGTCTGCTGTAACACCAAAGCGCAGCGCGAGTCATAGCTCAGCGTCAGATTATCGAAAATCAGTAACGAAGCACGCTGTCCGCTACCCACGCTCAATCCGCGTACGCACTCGCCCGGCCGGCGATGCTGGTCGAGCGCCGTTTTCAATTCCGCCGACACATCGCGATAGCTACGCGCATAATCCACGGCCGGCTGCCACAGCAATACCAGCAAAATCCAAGTCGCTGTCAGGCCGCTGGCCGACAGCACCGTCCCGCGCCATAGCGCCAGCGGCTTCGAGCGCAAGCGCCAGGCCACCAGAACGGTCCAGGCCGCGGTCACGATCAACGCCAGGGCAAACGCGAACCACGAAATCGTAGGCTCGTAGCCCGTCGTCTGGCGCGCGATATTGCGCGCGATCTGCGCCGGCCACCCGAAGTGCAGCGCGATCCATCCCAGCCAGGCGGTGGCGACCGTCAGCGAAAAGCACATGATGGCGAACCAGTCCAGCGTGTTCACCACACCGCGCCGCAACGTCGGCAGCGAAAACGCACCCAGGATCGCGCAGGGCACAACCAGCAATATGTATTCCGCCTCAGTCGGCTCCGACAGGAACACCAGCTCGCCCGCCGCAAAGAGCGCCAATCCCGAAGCCAACCAGATATGTGGCGCGAAAACCCAATCGCGCCACCGCCACACCGCCAGCAATGCCAACGGCCAGGTCGGCCACAAATACCAAGGTAGATCCCTTGCGGTCCTGCCAATATCCGACCAGCTAGGCCAGCTGAACGAGGCCAGATTCCAAGTCTTCCAATTGTCGATCCAGTAGCTGCTGCCGTGTGACGCCGGTATCCACCACGCCAGGATCAGCACCGCTGCCACGGCAATCGCCCCCGCCAGCCAATAGCGCCTCGCCCACAACGCACTACGGGGAGCAAAAGCGACCAGCGTACCCAGCATAATCGGCAGGGCGCCGACCCACCCCCGGGTCAAAAACGCGGCCGCCAGCGCCACGCCCAGCGTGATCACGCCCGACAGCGGCCGATCCAGCGTGCGTGCCATGCCGTAGAACGCCAATGCTTGCCACGCCATAATGGCCGGCACCACCGAGGTCTCATGCGTGCGTTGCAGAATCCCGACGGTCGCCAGCAGCAACAACAGCGCCGCGTCGGCCAGCATGCGGCCATAGTCGCGCGGTGCTGGTTCTCCGCCAAACGGCAGCGCCAGCGGCTGCGCCTCCGCGCGGCGCCCAACCAGATAGGTACCGTACCAAACACTGACCGTCGTGATACCGAACCACAATAAATTCGGTAGCCGCCCGGCCGTGATCTCACCCAGCCAGGGGCCGAACAGTGCGATGCAGATCGCTCCTGCCCATGTCAGCAGCGGCCCTTCCTGCGCGAACGCAAGCTGCCCCACCTGCGGCAGCAGCCAAGTCGATCCGCCTTCCCGAAACGCCGTGATCATGGTGGCCAATCCCACCGCGTCCTCGGTCTTCCAAGGGTCGCGCATGAACAGGCCAGCGAGGATATAGGCCAGCGACAAGCCCAGCAGGACTAGCCGCGGTAACTTGGCAGTCGCCGAGGCGGTGAGTCGGGCCGGAGTAGAGCGCGAAATGGGAGACACGTAGCTAATGATACTGAGCAGTCCAGGGCCCGGGGCCCTCAAACGGGATGGAGGGGAGCGTCAAGGAAAAAAAAACAGCCCGAAGGCTGCTTTTTTTCCAGCATCTCGGAAGATGCAAGTTTACGACGCGGACTTGACCGTGCCAGCCGTACGGGCGAAACGCGCGCGGAATTTCTCAACGCGGCCGGTTTCGACGATACGGGTTTGCGCGCCCGTGTAGAAGGGATGCGACTCGGAGGTCACGTCGCACTTGAACAGCGGGTAGGTCTTGCCATCGAGCTCGATGGTTTCGCGGGTGTTGACCGTCGAACGCGTGACAAACTTGTTGCCCGTTTGCAGGTCCAAGAACACCACTTCGCGGTATTCGGGGTGAATGCCTTCTTTCATGAGTATTTCCGGTTCTTCCGGTCTTGCCGGGGGTTAGCGGGTCGCCAGCCTGACGGGTCAAAACGCCGTAGGCCACGTATCCAGGAAGCAACTCCGCATTCTAACATGGACTCAAAGGTTTGTACGCAGCGCCCAGATCTCCGGGAACAACACCACATCCAGCATCTTGCGCAGATAGCCCACACCCGACGTGCCGCCCGTGCCGCGCTTGAATCCAATCACGCGCTCGACCGTCGTGACGTGTCGAAAACGCCACAGCCGGAATGCATCTTCCAAATCCGTGAGCTTTTCGCCCAGCTGATACAGGTCCCAGTATCGGTCTGGATTGCGATAGACCGTCAGCCAGGCGGCTTCCACCACCGGATCCGCCTGATAGGGCTGCGTCCAGTCGCGCTCGACATGGCTCTCGGGGATCATCAGCCCTTCGCGCGCCAACAGGCGCAAGGACTCGTCATACAGCGACGGGCTTTCATAAGCAGTCCGGACCGCGCCGAGCAGGTCGGCGCGGTGCGCGTGCGGCTTTAGCATTGCCGCGTTCTTGTTACCCAGCAAAAACTCAATTTGCCGGTACTGATAGCTTTGAAAACCGCTGGAGCGCGCCAGATACGGCCGCAGGGCGGAATACTCGGGCGGCGTCATCGTCGCCAGCACATCCCAGGCGTGGACCAGCTGTTCCATGATTTTGCTCACCCGGGCCAGCATCTTGAGCGCCGGAGGCAGCTGATTCTGAGACACATTGGTGATGGCCGCGCGCAGCTCATGCAACATGAGCTTCATCCACAGCTCGCTGGTTTGATGCTGCACGATAAACAGCATCTCGTTATGTTCGGGCGACATCGGGTGCTGAGCACCCAATAGCTCATCCAGATGCAGATAATCCCCGTAGGTCATATCGCGGGTGTAATCGAGCTGTGCGTTTTCTTGCCGAACGATGTCTTCGGGTTTGTCGGACGTGGTCATCGAGTCATGCCTTGTCAATACTGACCGCCGCTCGCAAGCGGCGATACAAGGGGAACAATCAGTCCAGCTCGCGCAAGATCGCGCGCACCGGGCTGGCATCGGCCTCGGACAGCGCCAGGGGCAGGGCGATCAACTCGTAATCGCCCGGTTCCACGTCATCGAGCAGCAAATTTTCCAGCACACGCAAATCGCGGCGCAGAATGACGTGATGGCTGTCCAGGGTCTTGCTCGAGGCGGGGTCAATGCTGGGCGTATCCAGCCCGATCAACACCACCCCGCGGTCAGCCAGCCATTCGATGGTATGCGGCGCATAGGCGCTAAAGTCATCCGTCCACCAGGACACCGCGGCATTGCGCGCGGTGCGTACCAGCACGCGAGGCGGCAGATCGTCCATCGCGTGTTCCAAGTGTTCGGGCAGGATCAAAGGCCCACAGTCCAGCGCGTGAATCACGCGACAGGGGCCCAAAAAAGGTTCCAAGGACAACTGTCCGATCGCCGGCGCGCCGTTCTGGTAATGCAGCGGTGCATCGGCGTGCGCGCCAATATGCGGCGACATGGCAATCTCGCTGACATTGACCGGGCATTCCTGCGTCAGGGTCCATTTCCATTGCTGGCGATACGGCGTGTCCCCGGGGAAAACCGGAGAGCTGGCCGAGACCGGCGGCGAAATATCCCAAAGACGTTTCATCAGGCGTGTAGGCAGAGATGACAGCAAAGCACTGATGATACCGGCTGGTGTCTGCTGCGCGCCAGCGCTCACCCTCACATCATGCCCAGCTCCGCCATCGACACAACCTGGTGGCCCGCCACAATCAAATGATCGACGAGCCGCACATCCACCAATGCGAGCGCCTGCCGCAAATGGGTGGTGAAACGCAAATCCGCGTCGCTAGGCCGCGCTATGCCCGACGGGTGGTTATGCGCCAGTATGATCGCCGCGGCATGATGTCGCAGCGCCTCGCGCACGACCTCCCGGGGGTATACCGACGCCTGATTGAGCGTTCCGCGCGCCAGCTCGCCCGTGGCGATCAGATTAAGCTGGTTATCCAGATAAAGCGCGATGCAGTGTTCCACGGTGCGATGCCCCAGTGCGGTGCGGAAATACTGTTTGACGTGCGAGGGTTCCGACAGGACATGCTGACGCGTGAGCTGTTCCTCGGTCGCGCGCCGCGCCAGCTCGAGCACCGCCGCCAGCGAACACGCCTTGGCCGCCCCCAGCCCTGACAACGTCATCAGCTCGTCGGGCGAGGCGGAAAACAATCCGCGCAGGCCACCATAATGCTGCATCAGCAGGTTGCCCATATCAATCGCACTGCGCCCGCGCGTGCCGGTACGCAGCGCCAGGGCCAGCAACTCGGCATCGCGCAGGGATCCCGGGCCGTGGCGCAGCAGTCGCTCCCGGGGGCGTTCATGGACAGGCAGATCTACAGGTAAGCTCATCGCGATACGGCAGAATTCGAACAACGGGCAGGATGCCAGAGACCGGCCTTCGCAGGGTCCTACGGTGCACACTTTTATCCATCCGCAAAACTACGGTGTGACACCCCGCCGCACCGGTGCGCCAGAACGATTCGCTAAGTCGTTCTAAAATCAGGGACTACGTTCATTTATTGGTGATCCGCTTTGACCGCCACGCCTGATTCTTCCGCCACGCCCGTCGTCCGTCCCGACTCCTACCTGACGCTGCATTACCGCATCGTGTTGGCCTCGGGCCCGGCCGAAGGCTCGATCTTCGCCGATACCTTCGACGGCCGGCCCGCCACGCTGCAAATGGGCAGTGGCCAGTGGGCCCCCGGCCTTGAGCAGGCGCTGCTCGGACATGCCGAAGGCGACGAGTTCAGCGTCACCCTGGAGCCGGCGCAGGCCTATGGCGATCGCAATCCCGATCTGATTCAAAAAATCACGCGCACCATGCTGGCTGAGCATGCCGGCGCCGACGCCACCTTCGAACCTGGCGATCTGGTCGAATTCGCCGCGCCCAACGGCGGCCGCTATTCGGGTGTGCTCAAGCAGCTCGAACCCGACTGGGCCCTGTTCGATTTCAATCATCCGTTGGCGGGTACGTCGCTGCGCGTCGATGTAAATATCCTCGGAGTGCTTTAATGACTGTTGCCGTCACCCACCCCGAAGCCGAAGTCGTCCTGGCGCAGCCGCGCGGCTTCTGTGCGGGCGTGGACCGCGCCATCGACATCGTCGAGCGCGCGCTCGAGCTGCATGGCGCGCCCATTTATGTCCGCCACGAAATCGTGCATAACCGCTACGTCGTCGAAGACCTGCGCAACAAAGGCGCGATCTTCATCGACGAACTCGACGAGGCCCCGTCCGGCGCGATCGTGGTGTTCTCCGCGCACGGCGTTTCCAAGGCCGTGCGTCAAGAGGCCGAGTCACGCGGTCTGCAGGTATTCGATGCGACCTGCCCGCTCGTGACCAAGGTGCATATCGAGGTCTCTCGCATGCGCGCTGCGGGCCGCGAAATCATCATGATCGGGCACAAAGGTCATCCCGAGGTCGAAGGCACGCTGGGCCAGGCGCAAGGTGGCATGTATCTGGTCGAGACCGTCGAGGACGTGGCCGAGCTGCAGGTGACCGATCCGGCAAATCTCGCCTTCGTCACCCAGACCACGCTGTCTGTCGACGATGCGGCTGCGGTGTCTGCGGCCTTGCGCGCGCGCTTTCCGCAGATTGTCGAGCCAAAGAAAAGCGACATCTGCTATGCCACGCAAAACCGCCAGGACGCCGTCAAGATTTTGGCCCCCCAATGCGATCTGATGCTCGTGGTGGGCAGCACCAATAGTTCCAACTCCAACCGCCTGCGCGAGGTTGCCGAGCGTATCGGTATCGACGCATATCTGGTCGACGGTGCGGATTCCATCGACCCGGCGTGGCTGGTGGGACGCCAACGCATTGGCATCTCGGCGGGTGCTTCTGCCCCCGAAGTGCTGGTGCAAGAGGTCGTGCAGCGCCTGAAAGCGCTGGGCGCGGTTTCGGTTCGCACCATGCCAGGGCTCGAGGAAAACGTCGCCTTCCCGCTACCCAAAGGTCTTTCGCGTAAAGTCGCGCCAGCCCCTGACTCATCGGCCAGCTAGTTATCGATCATCGGTCATTGCATGGAAGGAGACATCATGCAGTTGTATAGCTATTTCCGCAGTTCCGCCGCCTATCGCGTCCGCATTGCCTTGAATCTCAAGGGCCTCCCTTATGAGTATCTGGGTGTGCATTTGCTAAAAAGCGGCGGCGAGCAGTTTTCCGAAGCCTATCGCAGCGTCAACCCCACGGCGCTCGTGCCCACGCTCGTCGATGGTGATGTCTCTATCGGTCAATCGCTGGCCATCGTGGAATACCTGGACGAAACGCATCCCGATCCGGCATTGCTACCGGCGGATGCCGCCGGCCGTGCCCGCGTGCGAGCGATCGCACAGACCATCGCCTGCGACACGCACCCGCTCAATAACCTGCGCGTGCTGAAATACTTAAAGCGCGAACTGAATATCGACGACGAAAGCCGCGATGCCTGGTATCGCCACTGGGTGGCTCTGGGCCTGGGTGCGGTCGAAACCATGCTGGCCAACTCCGCAGCCACCGGCGAGTTCTGCCATGGTGATGCGCCCGGTCTGGCCGACATCTGTCTCGTTCCGCAGGTCTTTAACGCCCGCCGTCTAAACTGCGATCTGTCGGCCATGCCCAACGTGCTGCGCATTGATGCGGCATGCCGCGCCTTACCGTCGTTCGATCTGGCGGCGCCGGAGAAACAGCCGGATGCGGAGTAACCGGCGCGCCGAGCGGTGTTGATTCGCTGACGCCCTCGGCTCGCTACAACCCCTCCGTGATCAGGGCAGCGCGTCGCTTCAATCCACCCGGATGTTCACCGACTCGACGACCCCCGCCCACTTCTTCAGCTCATCCGGAATGAAGGCGCTCAATTCCGCAGGGGTACTCTGAGCGGGCACTGCGCCTTCTTTTTCAAAATGTTGGCGCAGCGTCGGGGACTTCATCGCTGCGTTCAGCGCGGCGCTCAGGGTATTGATGACGCCGGCCGGCGTGCCTTTCGGGGCGAGCAGGGCGTTCCAGGTGTTGATTTCATACCCCGCGAAGCCATCTATCTCCGCCAGTGCAGGGACGTCGGGCAGCTGGGGCGACCGATCGCGCGTGGTGACGGCCAGCGGCACGAGTTTGTTGGCCCGGACCTGCGGCATGGCGCCGGGCAGTGTGGCAAAGCTGAATTGTGCGTCGCCGCTCATCACGGCAGTATTGGCGAGCGCGCCGCCACGGTAGGGAATGTGCACGAGATCCAGATTGGCCTGCTGCGCGAACATGGCGCCGGCCAAGTGAACGGGTGAACCATTACCACTGGATGAATAGTTCAGATCGCCGGGCTTGGATTTCGCTAGCGACACCAGTGCTTGGACCTTGTCTACCCCGAGTTTTGGGTCCGCCACCAGTAGTAGCGGGATCGCTGCCACCATGCCGACCGGTTCAAAGCCCTTGATGGGGTCATAACCCAGCGTGCGCTTATATAGCGCGGGGTTGATACCATGACTGGCCACCGTCGCGATGAACAAGGTATAGCCGTCGGGCGAGGCGTCTTGCACATACGTAGCCGCGATATTGCCAGCGGCCCCCGGTTTATTCTCAATGATGACGGGCTGCTTGAGTTCCTTGCTCAATTGTTCGCCAAGTACGCGAGCCAGGATATCAGTGGTTCCGCCCGCGGCGTAGCCGACCACGATGCGTATGGGCTGCGAGGGATAATTGTTAGCCATCGCTGCCGTCGCGGCAAAGGACGTCACGAGCAGTGTTCCGAAAAAACGCTTAAATGCACGACCTGTCATGTTTGTCTCCTGATTATTGATTTGTCGAGCTCGGCCACGAATGACACCCATCGCGCTGGCCTACTCGGGGTGAAACAAAGTCAGCATCCACAGCCTCGCGGGGCGAGCACAGGCGTTCCCGCCTGAGCAATGCAAAGCGTGAATGGCACCAAAAACCACGAAAAGGTCGGCTGCCTGATAGGCAGCCATGCTTATTTACCGGTGAAAACGGGTTTGCGTTTCTCCGCGAACGCACGGCGGCCTTCGCGATAGTCCTCACTTTCAAAACAGGCCATCACCAGCTGGCGCATCGCCTCAATATCTACCTGGGGCCCTAGTTGCTGCATCTGACGAATCATCTTCTTGCCTGCGTGCAGTGTCAGAGGTGCATTCGCGGAAATATGGGCGATATATTCCTCTACAGCCGCGTCCAGTTGATCCACCGGCGTGACTTTATGCAGGAGACCCCGTGCCTGCGCTTCAGAGGCCGAATAGCGCGCGGCAGTCAGGAAAATCTCCATCGCGTGGGCAGCGCCCACGGCGGTGACCAGATTGCGAATCGCAGTCATGCGATAGCCCAGCCCCAGTTTGCCTGCTGGAATGGCAAAGCTGCTGTCGTCCGACGCCACGCGCAGGTCGCAACATAATGCGATGTTCAGCCCGCCGCCGATGCAATACCCCTTGATCCGCGCGATCGTGGGTTTGTCATAGTCATAAAGCGCCAACTGAGCCGTTTCGGCCACCCTTTCGTACGCCTGTACCGGTTCCTCGCCCGACCTCAGGGTGTCGAATTGCGAAATATTCGCGCCGCTGACAAAGGCGCGTTCGCCCGCGCCGGTCAGGACCACCACGCGTATGGCGGGATCTTCGGCCAGGGCTTGCAATGCGATGGGTATGCCTTCCCACATCGCAAAGGAGATCGCGTTGTGACGACCCGGGTCATTGAATGTGATCCATCCGGCCGAACCGCGCTTTTCAACAATCAGATTCTGGGTAATGCGATCTTGGAGAATGCGTTCTACAGTCATTGGGTGCCTATATCCTGATCTGGAATCGAATTTGTCTTGCGATCGCGCTTCTATCGGCTCTGTGCGGACAGATGTGATGCCTATTTCAGCGCGGTTGAGTCTCGTTCGGCGCTCGCGTCTGTCCGTTCTAGCAATGCGCGCCGGCGCTGCATGCCGTTAGAGAGGTGCGTGCGCATCGCCGCGCGGGCAGCTTCGCTGTCGCGCGCGGCGATCGCATCGAAAATCTGATGGTGTTCTGTTTCAATCTGCGCCACGCGATCCGTGCCCGCGCTGGTGTAGCGCAGCGTGCGTACGGCGTCGCCAATCGCGCGGCCGAACAGCGATAGCAGGCGGACAAAATACGGGTTATTCGTCGCCTGGCACACCGCCATATGGAAGTCGATCGCGCGGTCCGCACCGTGTCGCCAGTCGTCGCCCGCCGCGTCCACCCGTAGCAGGGCATCGCGCAAAATATCAAGCTGGCTATCCGTCCGTTGTTCGGCGGCCAACGCGGCGGCGCCGGCCTCGATCTCCAGGCGTAATTGATAAATCTGCTCCAAGGCCTGCGGCTGCAACAGGTCTGCCGGCAGGATCTCGAAATGCTGCGGCCCCGGTTGTGCGGCGACAAAGCTCCCCACCCCTCTGCGCGTTTCGATATAGCCCGAAAGCTTTAGCCGGGCGATCGCTTCGCGCACCACATTGCGGCTGACGCCGAACGTCTGTGACAACTCGAACTCCGTTGGCAGGCGCTGGCCAGGCTCGAATGCCTGGCTGATGATTTTCATGCGGATCTGTTGCGCAATCTCGTCGGGCAAGTTGTCCGGCCGGTTGAGACTGTCGAACATCGCGTCGGGTGCAGGGGCAGGGATGGCCATGAGGATCCTGGGTGGTGAAGGGTTCGCGCGATGTTGTCACACCACGCGCTGCGCGCGCAAACGCTCGCGCGCCTCCGCATCCAGCCCTAGCCACTGTAGTATTTCATCCGAATGCGCTCCGGTTTCAGGCGCAGGCCGCACCGCGGGCATTTCTGCGCCCTCGAATACGACGGGCGGCGCCATGATGTCGATCTCGCCGCGCTGGGGATGCGAGACTCGGCGCGTGACGGCCAGGTGCCGGACCTGCTCATTGTCGAACGTCTGATCCATGGAAAGAATCGGCCCGCAGGGGACGCCGGCCTCATTCAGCCATTCGATCCAGTCCGCGCTGGAAGCCGTGCGCGTCTTGGATATGATCGCGCGGTTCAGTTCCGCGCGGTTATCCACCCGCTGTCCGGCCGAGGCAAAACGTGGGTCGGCGATCATCTCGGGCATGCCGAGGACTTCACACAAACGGGCAAACATCCCCGAGCCCATCGCAGCAATATTGATGTACCCGTCGGCGGTAGGATAGACGCCGGTCGGCGAACTGGTCGGGTGATCATTGCCCGATTGCCCGGGAACTTCGCCGTCGATCAGCCATCGGGTCGCCTGGAAATCCATCATCCACATCTGGGCTTGCAGCAACGAAGTATGGACCCAGCGGCCTTCGCCAGTGCGCTCGCGATCGAGCAGGGCCATCAGTATGCCGATCGCCGCAAACAGTCCCGCGCTGAGGTCGGCGATGGGGATTCCGGCACGCATAGGGCCGCGCCCGGCCTCTCCGGTCACCGACATCAGCCCGCTGAGCCCTTGGGCAATCTGATCCAGCCCCGGCCGATCGGCATAGGGGCCAGTCTGGCCGAATCCCGAAATGCTGGCATAGACCAGGCGAGGGTTGATCTTGCGCAGCGACTCATAGTCGATACCGAGTTTCTTCTTGACGGAGGGCCGATAGTTCTCCACCAGCACGTCCGCCCGCTTGATCAGCTCCAGAAAGAGCGCTTTGCCCTCGGGGTGCTTCAAATTAAGCGTGAGGCTGCGTTTGTTCCGGTGCGTATTCTGGTAATCGCTGAATTTCGCGGCGCCCCCCGGTTTATCGTCCTTGACCTCGGTGGGCTCTTCGACCTTGATGACATTAGCGCCCCAGTCCGCGAATTGCCGCACGGCCGTCGGACCTGATCGCACGCGGGAAAGATCGACGACTGTGAAGCGATCCATTGGAGCGAATACCATGCTTGTCTCTCATATAGTTGTTGGATGTTGGACATCCTATAAATATCGAGACTGCACGCCTATCCGTGGAAACCCGCAATGCGTTATGCGATTGAATCGTTGAACGCGCGGGGCGGGGGAGGGGGTATGTTGATTTCTGTTCGGTTCGCCGGACCGCATCTGTCTGATGCTGGGCCCACGCCGCGCTATCAGGAGGCACAAACAAAAAGCCCCGCTAACTGTGGGCTAGCGAGGCTTGTCGAGAATCTTGTGGTGCCGGCAATAGGAGTCGAACCTACGACCTTCGCATTACGAATGCGCTGCTCTACCAACTGAGCTATGCCGGCGTGCATCAGCGCTATCGCGCCTTTGCTAGTGTGCGCTTAGAGCGCAGCACCAAAGACCGAAATAATAGCAGAAAATTTTGTGTTGTGGGGTCA
Source organism: Bordetella sp. 15P40C-2 (assembly GCF_009763235.1). Lineage (NCBI taxonomy): Bacteria > Pseudomonadati > Pseudomonadota > Betaproteobacteria > Burkholderiales > Alcaligenaceae > Bordetella > Bordetella sp. 15P40C-2. The sequence continues at coordinate 3,439 of NZ_WSJA01000040.1, read as the reverse complement.
GATCGCACCTGAGGCACCAAGAATCTCAAAAAAGGGCTGGTGTCAAGCCCTTCGTACCAATGACTGACGGCATGAAACGGTAAGTGGGACAATAGGTTATCTATTGCGGAGGCGGCTATGGGAGGTCTCAATATTGTGAGCTAGGAGCCACATAGGAGCGTCGGGAGAGTAAGGGGCATCGTGCTTCGTAGGGCTCGATTGCCTACACAGCGGCGCTTATCGGTTCATCGTAGCCCAATACGTCGTCACTTTTCAGAACAACGAATGCGCAGCTTCGGGCTACGCGCCCGAGGAATCATCCGTTTAGTCAGCGACCAGCATCCGCTCGATTTCGGGTGTGTGGTATTGCTGCAAAGGGATCGGGCGACTCATGCCGGCTGATGAACGCAATGCGCATCAGCCGGCCAGTCGATTTTTCGGATCCACGCTTGGCGTTGGAAAGCGCCACGCTCGGCTTGTCCCCTGATGGAGGACGCGCACAGTCTCATGCAAGCGACCGGGTCAGGCTTCCAACAGGTGCTGCAGGTAATGCGCGACATCGACTGTTTCAATGCCGTGTTTTGCATTGAAGGTGTTGGCCTTGTCCCACCACATCCCATCACCCAGCGCGAAGGCGGCCCGGTAGCGCGTCATGACATCATCAGGAGCCAATGCAAGGTCGGCGCGCAACTTATCCAGCGACCACAGCGTCTTCTCGAACGCATATCCGGTGACGCGCTCGACGACCTCGGCCAACTCGCCATAGGAAATCGTATCGCCGGCCACATACACCACCTCGTTGGCGATGCGCGGCTCGGCCAGCAGTATCTCCGTGGTGAGCCTGCCAATGTCTTCCGGCGTCGTGACCGTGACCCTGGTGTCCCAGGTGCCCAGGCCATGGACAGTCCTGGCGGCAAGGTTCACCACGTCGAACGCCGGCTCGAACAGGAAGCTGGTGAACATGCCGGTGGAGATGATCACCCACTCGGTCTGCTGCTGCGCGCGCAGCAGTTGGCGTACGTCGTATTGCTCGTCGAACACCGGCTGGCCGCTGCCTTGTCCGACCACATCGTAGTCAACGCCGAACTGCCACGGGAAATAGCGCTCGACCTCGGCGTCTAGCGCGGCGCGGGTGATTTTCAACTGCGTGCCGGGGCCAGCGACAAAGCCGGTGCAATTGACTACCGTGCGATAGCGCTCAAACAAGGCTTGCAGGGCGGCGGCATCGCCCGCCAGATCGAAGCCAATGACCTCCACGCCCAACGCCTGCAGGATACCGAGACTTTCGATATCGCCGGGGCGGGAGCTAGAGACAGTCTGCGGTGAGACAACAACCGTGACCGATTGGCGGCGCTCGGCCGCGCGCGGAGCGAGCGCACGCAGCACCGCCATGCCCAGTTGACCGGCGCCAAGGACCAACAGGTCACGGCGATTGGATTCTTTTGCTGACATAGACATAATTTCTCATAATCAAATAAATGAATGATTTCGCACCAGCCCGCGAGAACGGTCAACGAGCGACTCCGTGACGAGAATCACGCAAAATTGTGCTTCCATACTTGTCACATGCATGGAAGTTTAGTTCCATGGCAGTAGATGAAAAAGCGGACAAAGCAACATTCAATATTTGAATAAATGCAATAATTAGTCATTTCAGTCCCGATGCGATGAAGGCTCCAACCCTGGCGCCTTAGCGCGCCCACCCTCACAAGGAGACGTTCACCATGGATAGACTGCAAGCCATGGAGACTTTCGTGCGCGTGATCGAGGCCGGCAGTTTCAAACAGGCTGCCAATACGCTGAACGTGCTTCCCTCAACCGTCACGCGCAACATCAAGGAACTGGAATCGCACCTCGGCACGCGGCTGCTCAATCGCACGACGCGCGCTGTCAGCGCCACCGATGCGGGTCTGCGCTTCTACGACAGTTGCAAGGCGATCCTGCGTGAACTGCAGGAGGCAGAGGCCCAAGCCTCTCAACAAGCCGAAGCGCTGCACGGCACGATCAAGATCGGCACCACCTCGTCGCTGGCGAGGCATTGCCTGATTGCAGCCTTGCCGGCGTTCATGCGCCGCCACCCCCGAGTCGAACTGGAACTGCATCTGTCTGACACCACGGCAGATGTCGTTCGACAGGGACTGGACTGTGTCATCCGCACCGGCACCCTACGCAGCTCACAGTTGGTGGCCCGGCGCATCGGCCGCTTTCACTGGATCGTCTGCGGCGCCCCGGATTACCTTTCGCAGCACGGAACGCCTGACAGCCTGCAGGCCTTGCAACAGCATGTCGCGGTAGGCTACCTCGGCGGCCACGCTGGCCGCCTGGCACATTGGAATTTCCAGGACGGCGCGCAGACCACTGCCATTGCCATGCGGGAATGCATACGCGTTGATGACACCGACGCCTACGTGGAAGCCGGTATCGCCGGCCTGGGCCTGATCCGCGTGGCCAGCTACATGGTGCGAGATCACTTGGCTGCAGGCCGACTGGTCCGTGTGCTGGAGGCGGCGCATGCCGAACCGGAGCCAATTTCCGTTCTTTACCCACACAGCCGGCACCTTTCCCCGGTCGTGCGGGCTTTCGTCGACTGGGGCAGCGAAGTGGTGGCGCGGGCATCAAGCCAGTGGTGATGCAACTGGCCATTGAAGACCTGCGGCTCCACCCTGATTCTGCGCTCTTACAAGTTTTCGATCCTGTGCGATGAAGGCTCCCAGCACGCGGGTGACTACGACTGCCTCAGTCCCCCGGCTGTGCTCGCCAGAATCTCGGCCAGAGAACACGGCGCGCATCCAGTCAAACGCTCGATGTCACCGCTGACGAGGTCATAAGCGCCGCGCGCCTGCCGCGCCTTCATGGATATCACTGCGTCGATAATGACCTCAGGCAGCCCCGCCTTGATCAGCCCGGCTCGCAGTCCTTCGGCGGGCATCACGTTCAAGACGAAAGGACGCTGCACAAGCTGCTCAATCAACCTGCAGACCGTTTCACTGCGCAGGACGTCAGATCCCGTCAACTGATAAATGGCGCCCTCGTGGCCCTCACTGGTCAGTGCAGCGGTTGCCGCTTTGGCCACATCACTGCGCGAAACGAAACTGACGCGACTGTCCGCGAGCGCGGAAAGCCCGCCTGCAGTCAAGGACATCCGCACCTCTTCGGCCAGCGTCTCGGAAAAATAGCTCATTCGCAGAATCGTCCAAGCCGGGATCGTGCTCTTGATCAACGCCTGCTCACTGTGCCAGTACGCCGCGCCAACGGCTGGCTCCTCCTCACGTTGCGTCCCGGTTGCCGACAACAGGAAGACGTGGCCGACCTGGGCGCGTGCCGCCGCATCCAATGTAATGACCCACTGATTTTCTGCTCAGGTGATAATTGAGGAAATCACCATGAGTTTGAAGATGGAAGACGACATCAAGCGTTGGACAGCCAAGCGCAAAAGTGCGTTGGTGCTGGACATCATCCA
>NZ_WSJA01000039.1:0-306 GCF_009763235.1 Bordetella sp. 15P40C-2 | reverse complement strand
TTCACAAACGAATGTTCACTATCATCGGCGCTAAGGCGTTTCACTGTCCTGTTCGGGATGGGAAGGAGTGGGACCACCTTGCTATGGTCGTCAGGCGTAACTGGCTGGGTGGATAGTGGTTTAGGACTACCTACCCCAATTTGGAAGAAGCACATCGAGTTGATGCGAGCGGCTCAGGTGAGTGAGGCTTCGCAACAACGATGGGTCATGTTTGACGAATTTATATAAACGGCACTTGTCGCTACGCTCATATCAGGTCATTAAAACCTACAGAGTTATAGGATCAAGCCGCACGGGCAATTAGTA